>JAUVXG010000063.1 GCA_030603685.1 Pleomorphomonas sp. | reverse complement strand
GCCAGCGTGAGCCGGGTCAACTCCATCCGCGGATCGAAGGTCGGCATGATCTTCCAGGATCCGATGACCTCGCTCAACCCGTTCATGAAGATCGGCGACCAGCTCGTCGAAGGCATCGTCTATCACAAGAAGATCACGAAGGCCGAGGCGCTGAAGCAGGCCGCCAAGTATCTGAAGATGGTCGGTATTTCCAATGCCGAGCATCGGTTGACCGAGTATCCGCACCAGTTGTCGGGCGGCATGCGGCAGCGCGTGATGATCGCCATGGCCCTGCTCAACGAGCCGTCGCTGGTCATCGCCGACGAGCCGACCACGGCGCTCGACGTGACCATCCAGGCGCAGATCGTCGAACTGGTGAAGGACCTGCGCGAAAAGCTCAACATGTCCATCATCTGGATCACCCATGACCTCAGCCTTCTGGCCGGCATGGTCGACCGGATCATGGTCATGTATGGGGGCTACGTGGTCGAGGAGGCGGTGCTCGACGACATCTACAAGTCGCCGCTGCACCCCTACACGATCGGTCTGCTGAAATCGATCCCGAGCCTCAAGACCGAGGCCGGCAGTCGTCTGCCATCCATTCCGGGCGCGCCGCCGAACCTCTTCACCCCACCGACCGGATGCCCGTTTGCGCCCCGGTGCGAACACAAGATCGATCGTTGCCAGACCGAAGTGCCCTCGCTGGCCGCCGTGCCGGGATCGAGCGGAGAACGGCCGCATCGTGTTGCCTGCTGGGTCGACATGCGCGGAAGGGGGGTGGAGCAATGACCATGCATGCAAACCAGAAGCCGCTCGTCGTGGTGGAGAACCTCGTCAAGCATTTCCCCATCAAGATCGGCGCCTTCGGCAATCAGTCGGCGGTCGTCCACGCCATCGACGGGGTCAGCTTCGAGATTTACCAGGGTGAAACCCTTGGCCTCGTGGGTGAATCGGGCTGTGGCAAGTCGACCACCGGTTTCGCGCTGCTGCAGCTTCACAAGGCGACATCCGGCAGCGTGAGGTTCGACGGCGTCGACATCGCCCGACTGCCGGCCAAGGAACTCCGGGCCATGCGCAAGCGGGTCCAGATCGTCTTCCAGGATCCCTATTCGACGCTCAATCCCCGCATGACCATCGGCGAAGCTCTGGCCGAACCGATGCGTGTGCACAAGATCTGTCCTGAAAAGGACATCCAGCGTCGCGTCGCTCAACTGATCCGCGACGTCGGCCTCAACCCCAACGTCGCCAACCGCTATCCGCACGAGTTCTCTGGCGGCCAGAGGCAGCGCATCTGCATTGCCCGGGCGTTGGCCAGCGATCCCGAGTTCATCGTCTGCGACGAGCCGATCTCGGCGCTCGACGTGTCGATCCAGGCGCAGATCATCAACCTGCTCATGGACATACAGGAAAAGTACAACCTGACTTACCTGTTCATCGCCCATGACCTTGCCGTGGTGCGCCACATCTCCGACCGCGTCGCCGTGATGTATCTCGGCAAGATCATGGAAATCGCCAGCAAGGACGACTTGTTCGGCCGACCGTTGCATCCCTACACCAAGGCGCTGCTGTCGGCGGTCCCCGAGGCCGATCCGGATCTGGAGCGAACGCGCAAGCGCATCATCCTGCAAGGTGACGTGTCGAACGCCATCGATCCGCCCTCCGGCTGCCGGTTCCATCCCCGGTGTGCCTACGCGACTGAGATCTGCTCTCAGTCGATCCCAGAACTCACCGACCAGGGAGGCGGGCACCGGGTCGCCTGTCTCCGCTTGGCCGAAATCGAGAAAGAGACCGCCTAGTCCGATCAACAAACATGTCGGAACGCACGCATCGCCCCGATCGCCGAGCCAGTGGCGATCGGGAAAGGGAGGGTTTGTCTTCGTCAAGGCAACCCGTGATGCGCCCAGCAACCGACGATGAGGAGACCACCGGGCTATGGACGGCAAGCAAGAGAACGGGAACGCGCCAATGAAAGTGCTGCAAGAGCGGACAATTCCGACGCCCTGCGTGAGCAATCATGCTTCCAATCTCCTCGAACTGGGAAACGGCGATCTCCTCTGCGCCTGGTTCGGCGGCTCCATGGAAGGGTCCTCCGACATCAGCATCTACATGGCGCGCCACGATCACGGGCTTGACCTCTGGCTCGAGCCCGTCAGAATGTCCGACGATGCGACGCGCTCGGAGCAGAATCCGGCGCTGTTCCGGCATCCGTCGGGCGAGCTCTGGCTTCTCTACACGGCTCAGGAGAAGGCCGACCAGGGAACGGCCGTCGTTCGTCTCCGCAGGTCGGCCGACGAAGGGCGAACCTGGAGCGAGACGGTCGACCTCATCGGGCGGCCCGGCACATTCATTCGCCATGCGCCGGTCGTCAATCCGTCCGGCTTGTTGCTCCTGCCGATCTGGCACAGCGACATGCACAATGCGTTCGGCGACGACTCCAGCCTTGTTCAGGTTTCAGCGGACGGCGGCCGCAGTTGGGACGCGATCGCGGTGCCCGACAGTCGGGGCTGCGTCCACATGGATATTCTCGAGAACTGCCGGGTAGCCTTCTTTCGGCGGCGCCAGTCCGATTTCATCTTCCGCTGCGTGTCGGAGGATGGCGGGCTCAGTTGGTCGGCACCGCAGCCGACGACACTGCCCAACAACAACTCGTCGATACAGGCCCGCGAGCTCGACGACGGGCGGCTTGCCATCGTCTACAACGAGATCGCCGCCGCCGGACGCCCTGGCGAGAGCGCCGTTCCCCCCTGGATCAAGGATCGGGAGGCTTTCCTTTCGGCCTGCGGAACGATCGAGAATGGCGCCATCTGGGGCGTTCCACGCAACCCACTCGTTCTCTCCACCTCGACCGACCTTGGGCTCACATGGCGCAAGGAGTTGGTCCTGGAGGCCGATGCCACCCTGCGTTCGGTCCATGACGAGCGAGGCGCCTTTGTCGGTGATTACTCCTATCCCTCGATCATCCAGACATCGGATGGGTTGGTGCAGGTCAGCTACTCGTATCTGCGTGACTACATCAAGCATGAGACGCTTTCTACCTAGTCGTTGTTGCTCGAACTCAAGCCGAATCCGAGCGGGAGCTCGTCATGATGCAAAATGAAAAGATCGCGATTATTGCAGACGACTATACCGGGGCTGGAGATGCAGGTATTCATTTCGCCCGTTTCGGTCGCAAGATCGAACTATTGCTGCATGCTGACGCGATTGATCGGAAGTGTCTGGATAATACCGACATCGCCCTGACCAGCGAGACGCGCTTCCTCAATCCCGCGGAGGCGGGAAACGTGGTTCTCGACATGGTCCGCCGGTGCCGGGCTGTCGGATACGAACGCATTTTCAAGAAGATAGACTCGACCATGCGCGGCAATCCGGGCAGCGAGGTGGAAGCCGTGCTGGTGGGAACCGGGCTTGCCGCCGCCCTCATCTGCACCGCCATGCCGAAAACCGGCCGAACCTGTGTTGACGGCGTGATCTATCTCGACGGCGTACCGCTGCACCTGAGCGAGATCGGGCGCGATCCTTTCCATCCTCTTTCAAGCTCGAACGTTGCCGATCTGCTCCGCCTTCAGACCGATCTGCCGATCGGATTCATAGGGCTCAAGGACATCGAGGCGGGTGAGACGACACTTCGGCGGACGATAGCGTCCATGCTGGACCGTGGCGTCAGGCTGATCGTTGCCGACGCCGTCGAGGATGGCCATCTGGCGGCCTTGGCGCAGCAACTCAAATCAGGTGACCTGCTGCCCGTTGGGGCAGGAGGCTTCGCCGAGGCGCTTGCGCGCCTCAGCGCACCGGAGGGGTTGGCGGTGGCAGCGCGCAGGGTAGCGCTTCATCGGCCGATCGTTTCCGTGGTTGGCAGCCTGACGGAGGTATCGCGTCGCCAGGCGACCCATGCCGACAAGAGCGGTCTGTTCCGGACCATCGACATCCGCTCGGACGCACCACCGGCCGATATTCGAAGCGCTTGCGAGGCGCGACTCCGCGAACCCGACCGGAGCCAGCCGAACATTCTTCTCCGGGTCGTGAATGGCGATCGATCGGGCAAGATCTCCCGCGAGGACGGCGAGCGGGTAGCCGAAAAGCTCGGCTATGCCACCGCCAGCATCTGCGATCTCGTACCGTGCCGGACGATCGTCTCGACAGGTGGCAGCACATCGATGGCGGTCGCCGAAGCGCTTGGCATCGAGTCGGTCGATCTCATCGACGAAATCATGCCCGGTATCGTCGTCGGCGCCTGCAATCGGCCAAACGGCGACATAGAGTGGTTCATTTCCAAAGCCGGCGGTTTCGGAGACGAAAGCCTGCTGACCGAGATCGACGCCCGATGCATCGGAGCGTGACGGGCGACCGCTGCTTGCACAAGTTTACAAATTGGGATTAGTTGTTTCCTGGCCCTTTTTGCTGCCCCCATCCGAGGCCAGAGATCGTGACGAACCAGAACACAAGGCGCCGGACGACGCTGTCGGACAGCGTCTATCACTCCCTGCTCGGTCGGATCTCCAACGGCGAATACCAGGTGAACCAGAAGCTGCCGCCGGAGGCGGTGCTCTCTCAAGAGTTCGGCGTGTCCCGCCCCGTGCTTCGCACCGCCCTCGAAAGGCTGCGCGAGGAGGGGCTCATCCAGTCGCGACAGGGAGCCGGCAGCTACGTGCGCGCACCCGTGTCGACCCCGGTCGGTTTTTCTCCCGTCGAGACGCTGGCCGACATTCAGCGCTGTTACGAGTTTCGCTTGACGATAGAAACCCAGGCGGCTGCGCTTGCAGCCGGGCGGCGTGACGAGACGGCGCTCGCGGGCATTGCCGAGGCGCTCGATCTGATGCGGGCGGCGACCGGTTCCCACCAGCATCGTGAGGACGCGGACTTTGCCTTTCACCTGGCGATCGCCCAGGCGTCCAACAATCAATACTTCGAAGCGACCTTCAGAGCGCTGCGGGAACACATCAACGTCGGCATGCGTCTGCATGGCATGTCGTTGATGACGGGCGGTGGGCTTGAAGAAGCGTTGGCCGAGCACAACGGCCTTTTCGATGCCATATCGGCCGGGGATGGGGGAAGGGCTTGCGAGCTGATGCGAGCCCATCTCGAACACTCGCGCGACCGTCTGTTCGGCGGTGGACTGCTCGATCTTCGAATGTCGCGCCATTCGGCCAGGGGATGAAGACAGGGCTTCTTCCGTGGGGTTGTCGGTGCGTGGTGCACGCTCGGACGAGTTGACAGGTCGTGGCAGAAGTCATAGCGGCGAGCAGGTATCGTTCGCCTGAGAGACGCGGCCGTCGGGCCAAAGTTGGGAGTTTTCGAGTGTCTGAGAAAATGGAGTCTGCCGCCGGTCTCGCCGACCTGCTGATCGCCGCACGCGTCAAGGGTGAGAAACTCACCGGTGACGCGATCGGAAAACTTGCCCCGACGGATGCGACGGAAGCCGACGCGGCTCAACTCGCGGTCGCCGCGAAGCTTGGAGCGATCGGCGGCTACAAGGTGCTTCAGGTGGGCGACGCTCCCGGCAGCTGGGGCGTCGTTCTTGCTGATCGGATCTTCACCGCACCTGCCAAGGTGGCCTACTCCACGTCCCCCCTCAAGGTCGAAGCCGAGATTGCCTTCGAGTTCGGGCGCGATCTGCCCGGCAAGCCGGGCGGGGTGGCCTACACGGCCGAAGACGTGGCCGAAGCGATCACCGGAGCCTTCGCCGCTTTCGAGATTCTGGAAAGCCGCCTCGCAGACGATCCGCGTCCGTCGCCGCTCCTGGCGCGCGCCGATTTCATGGGTCACTGGGGCCGTGTTAAGAGCTCGCCCGTAGCCGATTGGCGGCATCTCGTCCATGCCGATGTGGCCGTGCGGCTGGAAGTTGGGGGACGCATTGTCGTCGACCAACGGGGCGGCCACCCCTCCGGCGTCCCATCCCATCCGCTGACCTGGCTTGCCAACACGCTGGCGGCTTCCGGTCGCCCGCTTCGGGCTGGAAGTGTGGTGACGACCGGTGCCTTTGGTGGCGGCCACCCCATCGTACCGGGTGAGACGGCTGTGGCGACGATCGAAGGCTTCGCGCCCATTCGGTTCACGTTGGAGAGCTGAGTGCCGGGGCGTTCCGGAAAGGTAAAGGATAAGCTAATGCCGCCTTTAGATTTTCTTTGGGCGACCTTCAGCGAATTCGACTTTCGTATATGTAGGCCAACGCCTATATGGAGGGCGTCGAACGAGGTTGTTCGGCGCAACGAAAGGAAAACCGAGATGTTCGCCCAGGCTCCCCTCAACAGGACGTTCCGCGAGTCTCGCGCCGTCGAGCGGGACACCACCTATGTGCGCGGTTTCGGTTCCGAGTTCCGTGAGCGTCAATATGTCCGCACCGGCAGTAGCCGGGTCTCCGGTCTCTGATCGGTACGGACGATAGCAGAACGGCCTATGCCGAGCGCCCGGTCCCTTGGGATGTCGGGCGCTTTGCCTTTTTGACAAGTCATCGCTTGGTCGACAGGTAGCCCCTTGCCGAAGCGCGGGGCCACCCTCATGCGGCCGAACCGATCAGTTCTGCAGGTGCGCCTCGAGGAACCACAGCGCCTTGTCGAGCGCACGCGAATAGCCGGTCAGGATGTCGGCGGTGTCGGCGTCCCCGGCCTCGTCGGTCTGGTCGATGCCGTCGCGGACTGCCGTGGCCGCCTTGGCGTAGCGTTCGGTCAGCGCCTTGAGGTGATCATCCTCGGCCGTGATATCCGCCGGATAGGCCGGAAGGCGGGTTGCGGCCGCGACACCCTGTAGCGTGCCATTTGCAATCCCTCCCAGCTGAACGATGCGCTCGGCCACGGTATCGATGTGGCCGTCAACTTCGGTCCGGAACCCGTCAAGCATCTCATGAATGGCGATGAAGCGCGGTCCTTTCAGGTTCCAGTGCGCCTGCTTGGTCAGCAGCGCCAGATCGATGCTGTCGGCGAGCAGTGCACCGAGAACCTCGATCGAAACCTTCTTGGCGTTCGACTTCAACGTATTGTGGGTCTTCATTTTCACTCTCCTACGCTCGCGAATGTCCTGACCGGTCGAGCGGGTGCCTTGTCATGGGCTGACCTCTGCCGTCAGCTGCCTGATCTCACAAGGCGAGACGCTCGGATGGGGCTACCGGTGCGAAACTCACGCGGGCTGGGAGGGTTCCTCTCTCCGCATTCTTACGGAGGAAGGAGCGGATCTGCTGGCGGTTCTGCGACATTCCCCACAGACGAAGTGGGGCTTCCTACGGAAGAATACGATGTCCACGCCCGCCGGATTGACCCGACTCAGTTCCCGGTCAATACCATCAATTGAGCCGAGGTTCTTCAGATACCACAATATCTGGAGCTAAGAGGGAAGCCGGTGCAATGCCGGCGCTGCCCCCGCAACTGTAGGCGGGAAGTGGACGATCCAGGAATGTCACTGGTGCGACGCACTGGGAAGACGGACCGTCTGCCAAGACCCGCGAGCCAGGAGACCTGCCCCGGCCTATGAGAAGTTTCCTCGGGCGGGGTGCACCGGTGGATCGTCGTCGATGCATGGCCGGAGCGCGCTTCGTCCCTGTCGATAGCGTTCCCTTTCGTTCCCTGCCTCTCTACCGGGTGCAGAAGAACGATGTCGGAAATCAGTCCAGCCAAACCGCCTCATCACGTCCTCAAGCGTTCGGGGGCGCTGGTCCCGTTTGACGCCGGCAAGATCCGCTCCGCAATGGAACGCGCCGGTGCCGCCTCCGGCGAGTTTTCCGGCGGGGAGGCGGAGCTCCTGGCACTGCAGGCGGTCAAGGTGCTCGCCCACCGCTTTGCCGGTCGCATCCCCTCGATCGAGGAGATTCAGGACGTCGTCGAGCAGGCGCTGATTTCCGCGAACCACTTCGCCACGGCGCGTGCCTATATCGTCTATCGGGAGCAGAGGGCGCGCCTGCGGCGCGACGCCAACGCCGTCATCGATGTGGTCGCTTCGATCGACGAGTATCTCGAACGGGCCGACTGGCGGGTCAATGCCAATGCCAACCAGGGCTATTCGCTCGGCGGCCTCATTCTCAACGTGTCCGGCAAGGTGACGGCCAACTACTGGCTCAGCCACGTCTATCCGCCGGAGGTGGGGCAGGCGCATCGCGACGGCGACATCCATATTCATGACCTCGACATGCTGTCAGGCTACTGCGCCGGCTGGTCCCTCCGCACGCTGTTGACCGAGGGCCTCAATGGCGTGCCGGGCAAGGTGGAGGCGGGACCGCCGAAGCATCTTTCGAGCGCCGTCGGCCAGATCGTCAATTTCCTCGGCACGCTGCAAAACGAATGGGCTGGCGCCCAGGCCTTCTCGTCCTTCGATACCTACATGGCCCCCTTCGTCCGCAAGGACCGGCTTTCCTACGAGGATGTCCGTCAGTCGATCCAGGAGCTGATCTACAACCTCAACGTCCCCTCGCGCTGGGGGACGCAGACGCCCTTCACCAACCTTACCTTCGACTGGGTGTGCCCGGATGATCTGAAGGAACAGGTGCCGGTCGTCGGCGGGGTCGAAATGGATTTCCGTTATGGCGATCTCCAGGCCGAGATGGATGTCATCAACCGCGCCTACATGGAGGTGATGACGGCGGGCGACGCCAAGGGGCGTGTGTTCACCTTCCCAATCCCCACCTACAATATCACCAGGGACTTTCCGTGGGACAGCGAGAACGCGGCGCGTCTCTTCGAGATGACGGCCAAATACGGGCTGCCCTACTTCCAGAACTTCCTCAACTCTGAACTGACGCCGAACATGGTGCGCTCCAGGTGCTGCCGGTTGCAGCTCGATCTCCGGGAGCTACTGAAGCGGGGCAACGGCCTGTTCGGCTCGGCCGAGCAGACGGGGTCGGTGGGTGTGGTCACGGTGAACTGCGCCCGGCTCGGCTATCTTCACAAGGGTGACGAAGCCGGATTGTTCGGCCGCCTCGACGAGCTCCTGTCGATCGGGCGCACCAGCCTCGAGATCAAGCGCAAGACAATCGAGCGACTGATGGAAGATGGGCTCTTCCCCTACACCAGGCGCTATCTCGGCACGCTGCGCAATCATTTCTCGACGCTCGGCATTAATGGCGTCAACGAGATGGTCCGCAACTTCACCGAGGATGCGGAGGACATCACGACGGAGTGGGGCGAAGCCTTTGCCATCCGCCTGCTCGACCACGTGCGGGCGAAGATGGTCGCCTTTCAGGAGGAGACGGGGCATCTCTACAATCTCGAAGCGACGCCGGCCGAGGGGACGACCTATCGCTTCGCCAGGGAAGACAAGAAGCGCTTTCCCGACATTCTGCAGGCCGGTACGCCGGATGCGCCCTATTATACCAACTCAAGCCAGCTGCCCGTCGGCTTTACCGATGACGCTTTCGAGGCGCTGCGTCGGCAGGAACCGCTCCAGACACGCTACACCGGCGGAACGGTGCTCCACCTCTACATGGGGGAACGCATTTCGTCGGCGGAGGCTTGCAAGAAGCTGGTCCGGCGATCGCTCGAAAGCTTTCGGCTGCCCTACATTACCGTGACGCCGACGTTCTCGATCTGCCCCAAGCATGGCTACATCGCCGGCGAGCATGAGTTCTGTCCGATCTGCGATGCCGAGAAGCTGGCCGCCAAGCGTGCCGCAGCCGAATGACCCCCACCGAAGGAGATCCGACATGAACAAGCCGCTTTCCACCGCCGATACTGCCGTCTCCATTCAGCTCACCGACGACGAGCGCCAGTCTTGCGAAATCTGGACGCGGGTCATGGGCTATCACCGCCCCGTCTCGTCCTTCAACAAGGGCAAGAGATCCGAGTTCGCCGAGCGTACCTCCTTCACCGAGGCGAAGAGCCCAGACGATGTCGTCCGCTGAGCTCGCGGTCGGCGGCTTTTCACCGCTGTCCACCTGTGACTGGCCGGGCGAGCTGGTTGCCACGGTCTTCTGCCAAGGCTGTCCCTTCGCCTGCCGCTATTGCCATAACACCGACCTGATCCCGCCCGGCCCTGGTGCCGGGCCGGATTTCGGAACGATCTTGGCGTTGCTCGACAAGCGGCGCGGCCTACTCGATGGCGTGGTGTTCTCGGGCGGCGAGCCGACCTTGCAGAGGAGGTTGCCGGACGCAGTCCTGGCCGTCAGGGCGCTGGGATTCCGTGTCGGTTTGCACACTGCCGGTCCCTATCCCGGGCGGCTCGCCCGTGTGCTGCCGCACATCGACTGGGTGGGCTTCGACGTCAAGGCGCCATTCTCCGATTACGACAGGATCACCGGCGTGCCGGGAAGTGGCGAGCGCGCCAAGGCAAGCCTCCTTGCGCTCGTCGCGAGCGGAGTTGCCGCCGATATTCGTACGACGGTGCATGCATCGTTGCTGGGGCAAGATGATCTTGCTCGTCTTGATCGAGAACTCGCTTCCGTCGGTCTTGGCCCGACGCGGCGGCAACCGTTTCGGGCCGATGGGTGCCGAGATGCCGAACTGCTGGTCGGTTGATTCCCTGCCTTCTCTTGGCAGGACTATTTTCTGGCGATGTCGATCTTGCGGCGCGGGCGGTGCGTTGCCGGCCGTTTCACCGGGCGGCCGGGGCTGCGACCATTGGTCGAGGTGTGCCCGATGAAGTCGCCATAAAGGGCGGATACCGCGTTCAGGCGCGCTTCCACCTCGGGGCCCAGCTCGGCAAATACCGCATTGAAGAGAAGGCCGATCAGGCTGGCCATGGCCGACGTAGCGTCCCAGAACTGGTCGAAGTCCGTGCGGACGACGAACACCTCCTCGGCTGCCTCGCGCCCCCAGGTGCAGTAGGGATCGGTGATCAGCGTCACGTGCGTACCGGCGGCGCGGGCGGCGATGGCGAGATGGCGTGCGAGGCGAGAGTAGCGGCGGCCGTCGATGATGACCAAAGCCGCTTCCGATGGGGCATCGAGCAGAAGCTCGGCGAAGGTGCCGTCGGCGGCGTCCATCAGACTCACACCCGGCCTGAGATAGGAAAGGCCGTGAGCAAGATAGGCGGCATGACCGCGTTCGGTCTGGAAACCGGCAACGAACACTTTCTTCGAATGTGCGAGCCGCGTGGCCGTGGCGCGAAAGGAGGGTGTTGCCGCCAACTCGTGGTTGGCGACGATCGCTGCGATCTCCCTTTCGAGAGCTCGGCTTTCTCCGCTCCGGTTGCGTTTGGCGAAATCCCGCAGCCGATCGCCGATCAGAAAGGCGCGATCGCCGAGATCGCCTCGGAGCGAGGCCTTGAGATCCTTGAAATGACGGAAGCCGATGGCGCGACAATAACGGCCGACCGAGGCTTCGGAAACGCCGATGCGTCGGGCAACCGAGCCCGCGGTTTCGAAGGGCAGGCTTGAGAGATCGCTCAGGAAGAAGCTGGCAATGGCTGATTCCGTCCGTGTGGCGGCCGCAAGACTCTCCTCGATGCGGCGCCGAAGGTCGGCGCCCAGCTCCGCCGGTTCCCTTGCGTCGCCTTGTTCCCTCACGCCAAACTCCCTTTCTCTATCTCCGATGACGCTGACAGGGAAATTGCGAGCTGTCAATCTTGCAAAGAAACTTGCAGCAGCCTAGGGTCCACGGGCATTTCTCGGAGGTCCCACCATGACCCGTTCCCTCCCGCCGATCGAGCGCGCCGAGTTGAGACTCGTCCGGCTGCCGCTGATCAATCCCTTCACCATCTCGACCGGCACCATGACCGAACGCGTCTTCCCACTTGTCACGCTGTCTGCCGGCGGGCTCGAGGGCTATGCCGAAGGCGTCATGGATCCCCTCCCGGATTTTCTCGAGGAGACGATCGCCGGCGCCATGGATCTGATTGGCGAGATCGTCCTGCCGTCGATGGTGGGGCGATCGTTTGAAAGTCCGGCGGCCGTCGAGAGGCTGCTCTCGCCCTGGCGCGGCAACCGCATGGCGCTTGCCACTGTCGAGATGGCCTTCTGGGACCTGTGGGCCAAGTGGCTCGACCTTCCCCTCAAGACGCTGATCGGCGGCTCGGGTGATGCGGTCGACGTTGGCGTTTCGCTCGGCATCGGTCCGGTGGATGGCACGCTGGCGCGCGTCGAAAGTCATGTGGCGCAGGGTTACAAGCGCATCAAGCTGAAGATCATGCCGGGCCACGACATCGAGCTTCTGGAGGCCGTGCGGCAAGCTCTCCCTGGCATCAGGCTGTCGGTCGACGCCAACAGCGCCTATCGTCTTTCCGATTGGAGCGTTCTTGGACGGCTCGACGATTTCCGGCTCGAGTATATCGAACAGCCGCTCGCCCACGACGACATTGCCGATCACGCGACGCTGCAAAGCCGCCTCAGGACACCCATTTGCCTTGACGAGAGCATCCGAAGCGTCGGCCATGCCCGCCGGGCGCTCCAGACCGATGCGACCCGCGTCATCAACATCAAGGTTGGCCGTGTCGGTGGCATCGCGGAGGCGATCCGTATCCACGATATCGCCGCCGCTTTCGATGTCCCCGTCTGGTGTGGCGGCATGCTGGAATCGGGCATCGGGCGCGCGCACAACATCCATCTCTCGACGCTGCCCAACTTCAGAAAGCCCGGCGACACGTCGTCGGCGAGCCGGTACTTCCATCGCGACATCATCGTCGAGAAACTCGAGACCAAGGACGGTCGCATGCCGGTGCCAGAGGGGCCGGGCATCGGCGTTCACCTCGATCGCGACGTTCTGGACAATGTCACCCGGTCGGTTCGGAGCTTTTCGGCATGAGCGTCGGTGACACGCAGCCGGTCATTCGCGATCTCCAGGGCATGACCGAGTTCCTTGCTGCCGAGGAGCTGCAACGCGACGTCTGGGGTCCGGACGACAAGACCGACCCCGGCGACCTGATGATGGTGATCCAGGCGGAAGGCGGACTTGCCGCCGGCGCCTTTCTCGGGGATCGCCTGATCGGCTACGTTTTCGCCTTTCCAACGGCCACGCCCGGCGTTCAGCATTCGCACCGCCTTGCCGTGCGCGCGGAGGCGCGCGGGCTCGGACTTGGACTGAAGCTGAAGCTCTATCAGGCCGACTGGTGCCTTCGGCGCGGCATTCGGCATGTGCGGTGGACCTATGATCCCCTGCGCCTTCCCAACGCCGCTCTCAACATCGGCCGCCTTGGAGCCACGGCCGCCACCTATCATCGCGATTACTATGGAGAGATGGGAGGCATCAACGCCGGCACCGCCTCCGATCGTCTCCTTGCCGACTGGCGTCTCGATGGCGAGCGTTACGCGCGCTGCCGGGCCGGGGCGTCCATGCTGACGGCAGCCGAGGCTGCCGCCGCTCACCGCATCATTCTGCCTGCGGATTTCGCGGGCTTGCTCAAGGCCGATCCCGGTGCGGCAGGCGCCGAGCGCCTTCGGGTACGGGAGGAGATCGAGGCGGCTTTTTCAGCCGGTCTCGTCATCGTCGGCGTCGACACGAGGGAACTGGCCTATCTCCTGGTACGTTCCCCCGCCGATGGGGCGGCGTGAGAGGGAACGAGCGAGCATTGCCTACGGCGATCCGCTAGACTACATAGATCTTGTACGCGGTTTTTTCTTTCTTTCGATAGATTCCAACAACTTCCCTGATTGTCGTCCTCCAG
The DNA here is from genome assembly GCA_030603685.1 of Pleomorphomonas sp. Lineage (GTDB taxonomy): Bacteria > Pseudomonadota > Alphaproteobacteria > Rhizobiales > Pleomorphomonadaceae > Pleomorphomonas. The sequence goes on along the minus strand of JAUVXG010000063.1, from coordinate 9,082 downwards.
ATTGTGAGAAGCCATGTCCGTCAGTTTTGGAACGTCGGGCCTCCGAGGCCCCGCCATCGATTTCACCGGCCCCACGACAGCTGCTTACGTCCGCGCCTTTTTGGAAGTCATTTGCTCCGGCTTGTCGTCGCAGACGGTTTACCTAGGCGCCGATCTGAGGGCGTCGAGTCCGGAGATCGCAGGGTTTGCCGCGGCAGCCATCTCCGCCGCCGGCCGGACACCCGTCTATGCCGGCAATGTGCCGACCCCGGCGCTGGCCGCCTACGCCCTGGCACGCCAGTCACCGGCGGTGATGGTCACCGGCAGCCACATTCCCGAAGACTACAACGGCATCAAGTTCTATCGCCCCGACGGAGAGTTCCTGAAAGAGGATGAGGCGCCGGTGCGCAACCGGGCGGAAGTTATGCTTGGGGAGGGGCTTTCGGCGGGTACGGGCGATTTGCCACCGGTCGATCCGGCCATCGCCGAGGCCTATGTCTCGCGCTACATCGACGCGTTTTCCGGCCAGCCGCTCAAGGGCTTGCGGATTGGCCTCGATCTTCATTCCGCCGTCGGCCGCGACCTGACGGCCCGCATCATCGAAGGCCTCGGCGCAGAGGTCTTTTCGTATCGTCGCTCCGATCGCTTCATCGCCGTCGACACCGAGGCACTGGACCCTGACGATCTCGCCCGCGCAAAGGATCAGATCGCCACTCATCGGCTCGATGCCGTGGTGTCCACCGATGGCGACGGCGACCGGCCGCTCGTGATCGACGAGGCCGGTCGACAGGTGAACGGCGACGTGCTCGGTATCCTCACCGCCCGCCGGCTCGGTGCAAAGACGGTGGTGACGCCGATTTCCTCGACATCGGCCATCGAGATGACCGGCTGGTTCGACACGGTGGTGCGCACCCGCATCGGCTCGCCCTATGTGGTGGCCGGAATGGCCGCGGCGACGGCGGCGCCGGTGGTTGGTTTCGAAGCCAATGGCGGCTTCCTGACCGAAAGCGACATCGCGCTGTCCGGTGGTTCGCTTTCGCGCCTGCCGACGCGTGATGCCATCTTGCCGATGGTCGCAGCTCTTGTTGCTGCCGCCGAAGCGAAGAGGCCTTTGTCGGCGCTGGTGGCCGACCTGCCGCCGCGCGTCATGAAGGCCGACCGGCTGAAGAAGATCGCACCTGCCGACGGGGCAAAGCTCATTTCCGCTCTCGACGCCTCGCGCGAGGCACGCATTGCACTCGATCCTCGTCTCGCCGCGCCGGTGGCGGTGGATCACACCGATGGTCTCCGCTTCGTCCTTCAGAACGGGGACATTGTCCATTTCCGTCAGTCGGGGAACGCGCCGGAGCTGCGCTGCTACGTCGAGACCGACAGTGTCGAGGCGACAGATGCCCTGCTCGGCGACATGTTGGCCGCCCTCAATCGTCATTTCGCAGCCTGAGAGGCCATGATGTCGCAAGGATCCCCCAAGGTCGTTCCCGTCATCCTGGCCGGCGGTTCCGGTACCCGCCTGTGGCCGGCATCGCGCGACGCTTTCCCGAAGCAGTTCCAACCCCTGACCGGCGACCTCTCGACTTATCAGGAGACGCTGAGGCGCGTTGCCGATCCCACTCTGTTCGATGATCCGGTGGTGATCACTTCGGACGCGTTTCGTTTCTTCGCCCGTCGGCAGGCGGCCGACGTCGGCGTCAACGCCACGGTGGTACTGGAACCGGCGCGCCGCGATAGCGCCGCCGCCGTTGCGGCGGCTGCCGCCTATGTCGAGAAGACTCGCCCGGGCAGCGCGGTGCTGGCGCTCGCCGCCGATCACGTGGTGCTCGACGACGACGTGTTTCGCGACGCGGTCCGACTGGGCCTCAAGGCGGCGGAGGCCGGCAAGATCGTGGTGTTCGGCCTCGTTCCGACCGAACCGAAGACCGCCTACGGCTATATTCGTCCGGGCAAGGCGCTCGATGACAACGACGACCTGTGCCTCGTCGATGCCTTCGTCGAAAAGCCGAACGCCGAGACGGCGCTCGATTATCTCCGCCAGGGCTATCTTTGGAACTCAGGCAACTTCCTGTTCAAGGCAAGCCAGATGCTGGCCGAGTTCGCCAAGTATGCGCCGGACATCGGTGCCGCCGCGTCGGAGGCCGTCGACAAGGCTTCCGAGGACATCGGCTTCGTTCGTCTCGATCCCGAAGCGTTCTCGACTGCACGCAAGACGTCCATCGACTATGCGGTGATCGAGAAGACCGATGAGATCGCCGTGGTCAAGGGACGCTTCCGCTGGTCGGATGTCGGTGCCTGGGATGCCATCTGGCAGGTGAGCGAGCACGACGGGGAGGGTAATGCGGTCCATGGGGACGGCGTGATCCTGGCCTCGCGCGACTGCCTCGTTCATAGTCAGGGCATCCTGACGACCGTGGTCGGCGCCGAAGGTCTGCTCGTCGTGGCAACGCCCGACGCGGTGATGGTGGCGCCGCGCGAACAGGCGCAGGCGGTCAAGGGGCTTGTCGATGCGTTGAAGGAGGGCGGGCGCAACGAGGCGACGCTGCATCGTCGCGACTACCGCCCCTGGGGCTATATCGAAGCTCTGGTGGCAGGACCGCGCTTTTCGGTGAAGCACATCGTGGTCGATCCGGGTGGGGTGCTGTCTTTGCAGCGTCACCAGCACCGGGCCGAGCACTGGGTGGTGGTCAACGGTACCGCGACGATCGAGATCGAAGGCGAAGCGCCTCGCCTTCTCACCATCAACCAATCGGCCTACGTGCCGCTCGGTGCCAAGCACCGCCTCTCCAACCGGGGCAGGATCCCGCTGGAGTTGATCGAGGTACAGTCCGGCGCCTATCTCGGTGACGATGATATCGAGCGCCTGGAAGATATCTATCGGAGAAATTGAGAAGCCGGTCGGAGATGGGCGCGTTTCAGTTTACGGGCAAGCGAGCCTTTCGGTTCGCTTGCCGTTGTCGTTCAGCCCTTCCAGGTCCGATACCATTCGACGAAGTTTCTCACCCCTGTCGGCACGTCGGTTTGGGGCACGTAGCCTGTCAGTTCCCTGAGCAGATCCGGTGCGGCATAAGTCTGCGGCACGTCGCCCTTCTGCATGGGCAGCAGGTTGCGGACGGCCGGCTTGCCGAGCGCCTGTTCGATGGCGGCGATGAAGTCGAGAAGGCCGACCGGCTGGCCGCCACCGATGTTGACGATGCGGAACGGTGCCTGCCTGGACAATGTGTCGGTGACGCCCTCGGCGGTGACGCGGTTGTCCTCGCTCGGGGCAACCGGCACCAGGCGGACGATCGCCTCGACGAGATCCTCCACATAGGTGAAGTCGCGCCGCATCTTGCCTTCGCCGTAGACGTCGATCGCCTCGCCCTTCTCGATGGCGTCGACGAACTTGAACAGCGCCATGTCCGGCCGGCCCCAGGGGCCGTAGACGGTGAAGAAGCGGAAGGCGGTGGTCGGGATCTTCCACAGGTGGGCGTAGGAGTGCGCCATCGCCTCCATCGCCTTCTTGGTGGCGGCGTAAAGCGTCAGCGGCTCGTCGGTCTTGTCGCTTTCTGCGAAGGGAACCTTGTCGTTGGCGCCATAGACCGACGACGTCGAGGCGAGCATCAGGTGCTTGACCTCGCAAGCCTTGGCGAGTTCCAGCACGTTCCAGCTGCCGGTGAGGTTGGCGTCGACATAGGCCTTGGGGTTCTCGAGGCTGTAGCGGACGCCGGCCTGGGCGGCGAGATGGATGATCACCTCGGGCTCGGCGAGCTCGGCCGCCTGCCGGAGCGCCGCGGCATCCTCAAGCTGGCCGATCACCGCGCGGAAGCCGTTCGACCGCTCCAGGAGAGCATGACGTGCTTCCTTGAGGCGGACGTCATAATACTGGGTCATGCCGTCGAAGCCGGTGACGAAGTGACCGGCATCGAGCAGCCGCTTGGCAAGGTGGAAGCCGATGAAGCCGGCGGTGCCGGTGATCAGGAAGCGCATTATTCGGCCGCCTTGGCTGCGGCGTCGGCAAGCCCGGCGCCTCGTCCTACGCTCACGTAGCTGAAGCCGTGCTTCTCGATCTCCTCGGGGCGATAGATGTTGCGGAGGTCGACCAGCACCGGCGCCTTCATCAGTCCCTTGAGGCGGGGGAAGTCGAGCGCCCGGAACTCGTTCCACTCGGTGACGATGCAGAGCGCATCGGCGTCCTCCGCCGCTTCGTAGGCGCTGCCGACATAGGCGATGCCGTCGATCAGCTTTTTGGCGTTGTCCATGCCCTCGGGATCGAAGCCGCGCACCTTGGCGCCGGCATCCTGCAAGGCCTGGATGATGGAGATGGCCGGGCTGTCGCGCATGTCGTCGGTCATCGGCTTGAAGGTGAGGCCGAGCACGGCCACTGTCTTGCCGCGCACGTCGCCACCCACCGCCTGCACCACCTTGCGCGCCATCGCCCGCTTGCGCGTGTCGTTGACGGCAACGGTGGTCTCGATGAGCCGGATCGGGCTGTCGTAGTCCTGGGCGGTCTTGACCAGCGCCAGCGTATCCTTGGGGAAGCACGAGCCGCCATAGCCGGGGCCGGCGTGCAGGAACTTCGCACCGATGCGGCCATCAAGTCCGATGCCGCGCGCCACCTGCTGCACGTCGGCGCCGACCTTCTCGCAGAGATCGGCGATCTCGTTGATGAAGGTGATCTTCATGGCGAGGAAGGCGTTGCCGGCATACTTGATCAGCTCGGAGGTGCGGCGCTTGGTGAACAGCAGCGGCGCCTGGTTGAGGTAGAGCGGCCGATAGACCTCGGTCATCACCTCGCGCGCCCGCTCGTCCTCGTAGCCGATGACGATGCGGTCGGGCCGCTTGAAGTCGTCGATGGCCGCGCCTTCGCGCAGGAATTCGGGGTTGGAGACGACGGCGACGTCAGCGGCCGGGTTGGTCTCGCGGATGATGCGCTCGACCTCGTCGCCGGTGCCAACCGGCACGGTCGACTTGGTGACCACTACGGTGAAGCCCTTGACCGCCGCGGCGATCTCGCGGGCGGCCGCATAGACATAGGAGAGGTCGGCATGGCCGTCGCCGCGCCGCGACGGCGTGCCGACAGCGATGAACACCACGTCGGCCTCGGCCACCGGGCCGGCGAGATCGGTCGAGAAGGTCAGCCGTCCCGCCTTGACGTTGGCGGCGACCAGCGCATCGAGACCGGGCTCGTAGATCGGGATCTCGCCGCGCTCCAGCGCCTCGATCTTCTCCACCGCCTTGTCCATGCAGACGACGTCATGGCCGAAATCGGCAAAGCACGTTCCCGACACAAGGCCGACGTAGCCAGAACCAATCATCACGATCTTCACGGCAAGCTCTCCTGAAACGGCGCGTCGTCTGGCCTTCAGTTCGGCGCCGAAGTGGCTCGGTTTCCATTCTACTTCGGCGCCGTCATTTCACGGCGGACCGTCATTGTCGAGTGGCTTTGGGCAATGCCGCCCTGTCGTTATGTGACTTGACCAAACGCTGATGGTCGATGCGGGCCGAAAACGATAGAGAACGTGTATGGCAAGACGGTCCTGGCACGAGAGCGCCGATACGCGCACCGAAATTCTCGACGAGGCAGAACGCCAACTGCAGGCGGTCGGCTATGCCGCCGTGACGATCGGATCGATCGCCAAGGCGCTTGGCATGTCGCCGGCCAACGTCTTCAAGAACTTCGGCAACAAGGCGGGACTGATCGATGCGGTGGCGCTCCGCTGGGTTATGGAAATGGACGCCGCCATCGAGACCACGGCCGACATACCGTCTGCGTCGAAGAGGCTCCGGGCAATGGCGCATCTCATCCTCGAGACCCATCTGGCTCGCGGCGAGATGCCGGCGCGTCTCGCCATCATGATCGGCTTCGATTCAACTCCACCGCCAAGTGCGCTCGCTTTCTTCCACCGCTTGCTGCAACGGCTGGAGGCGTTGATCGACGAAGGCGTCTCCGCCGGCGAGTTCGCGCCCTGCGATGGTCCCGTCACCGCGGCCGCCGTATGCGATTGTCTGATCACCATTCTAGACCCGGCCGCCGTGCTGCGCGGGCGGAGCATTTTCACGGTCGAGGAGATGACGAGACAGTGTGATCACCTGATCGATTTCGTGATCCGAGGGCTCGGCCATCGCGCTTGAAAAGTGACAATCTGCCTAATATGGTACTTTTTGCCGGTTCGCTACAGCCGGCGGGTAAAGTCGGGCACTTTGGATTGTTCACATTGTCGTTCTGGCCTTGCTCGCGGATTGACTTTGGGGTCTGGCGAACGTCTTCTCCGATTCCGCATGCAATCACGACTTTTGGTCGCCATCGCCGGCTGGTCGGAGTTTTCCGACCTTGTCATACCAGCGGTCGATCGTGTGGTCGTCTCTTGGTTGTGCTATGACCGTTCGGGGCGCATATCCCGTCGGATGTTTCGTCTTGTGGGGTGGGGGCGTTGATGACACCGGCTCGGCTTGTCTCTCTCTTTCTGTCGGTGACGATGCTCGCCGGCTGCGCGGTTGGTCCGGAGTTCGAGCGACCCACGCTTGATCCAGGGGCAGGATATCTCGGATCTGGTGACGCCACGGCTGGTCGTGCCACCGGCGTGAGCATTGCCTACGCCGCAGACGTGCCGGGGCGTTGGTGGGAGCTTTTCCGCAACAAGGATCTCGACGCCCTCATGAAGCAGGCGATCGAGAACAATCCCGATCTGGACGCGGCGCGAGCGACCCTCAAGCAAGCCAACGAGACGGCGCTGGCCGCGGGCGGTAGTCTGTTTCCCAGCCTGTCGCTATCGAGCAGCGCAGCGCGCACCGATTCGACCGGATCCACCAACGTCGGCATCTACACGCTCTACAGCGTCACGCCGTCCCTCTCCTATCCGCTTGATATCTTCGGCGGCACTCGCAGGTCGGTGGAAGCGGCGCAAGCCTCGGCCGAGGCGCAAGGCTTCACTGCCGAGGCAACGTACCTGACGGTGACGTCCAGCCTGGCAAGAGCGGTCATTCAGGAGGCTTCCTATCGCGAGCAGATCGCTGCCTCGCAGGAAGTCATCGCTTCCTACAGGGAGTTGCTCGACGTTCTCAACAATCAGGTCAGTGTCGGCACGGCCGCACGGGCCAACGTCCTGCAGCAACAGGCGGCACTGGCGCAGGCCCAGGCCTCCCTGCCGGCTCTCCAGAAGGCCCTGGCGCTACAACAGAACACCATCGCCGCGCTGATCGGCGATTTTCCGAATCAATACGCCTCCCGCAAGTTCCGCATCTCCGGCCTAAGGCTGCCGCACGCGCTGCCGCTCAGCGTGCCGTCGGCGCTTGTCGAGCAGAGACCGGACATAAGGGCGGCGGAAGCCCAACTGCACCGCGCCTCGGCCGAAATCGGCGTTGCGACAGCTGCCATGCTGCCGCAACTGACGCTTTCCGCCTCGCTGCCGACGTCGGCTGCGGAGCTTGGAGATCTGTTCGCGTCCACTACGACCGGCTGGAGCATCGCGGCCGGCCTTGCCCAGCCGATCTTCCGGGGCGGCACACGGGTGCACATCAAGCGGGCGGCCGAAGCGGCCTACGAAGCAGCCCTTGCCAACTCCCGCTCTTCGGTGCTCGCCGCTTTCAGGGACGTGGCCAACGCCCTCCGCGCCCTGCAGCACGACCGGCAGGCCCTTGCCGGCTATCTCGCCGCCGAAAAGGCCGCCAAGGAAAGTCTCGATCTTTCGCAGACGCTGTTCAAGGCCGGTACCGCGTCCTACACCGACGTGCTGACGGCGCAGTCCACCTACCAGTCGGCGCGGCTCGCCCGCGCCTCGGCTGAGGCCTCACGCTACCTCGACGCGGTGGCGCTGTTCGAGGCGCTCGGTGGTGGCTGGTGGAACCGGCCGGACAACCTTGTCGCGCTGGCCAACACCGATCCTCAAAAGACAATGCCTTCCGTATCCGGAGATAAGAAGTGACGAACCTCAAGAAGCTGGCTGGCGGCGTGTTGCTGCTTGGCCTCGCGTTGCCGCTGGTCTCCGGCTGCGAGCAGGTGGGCGCCGTGCTGCACAAGGCCGGCGACATGCTGGGTGCCAAGAGCGGTGGTGCGCCGGCAGGCGCGCCAGCGGGCGGAATGCCGGCGGGAATGCAGATGCCGACCCCGGAAGTTGGGTTCATCGTCGTTCATCCCACCTCGGCGCCGATCGTCGAGGAAGTGGCCGGAAGGACGGCGGCATCGGCGGTAGCCGAGATCCGGCCGCAGGTCGGCGGAATCATTGAGAAGCGGGTGTTCGAGGAAGGTTCGCGCGTCAACGCCGGCGACGTTCTCTATCGGATCGATGCCAGGTCCTATCAGGCGACTCTCGACGCGGCCAAGGCCGATCTCGAACGAGCCGAGGCGAGCGTGCCGAGCGCGCAGGCCAAGTTCGACCGCTACCAGGAACTTGCCAACGTCAACGGCGTGTCCAAGCAGGACATCGATGAGGCGCGTTCGGCGCTGCTGCAGGCCAAGGCCGCTGCCGCGGCTGCCGCCTCGGCTGTCCGGACCGCCGAGATCAATCTCGGCTACACCGAAGTCAAGGCGCCGATCTCGGGGCTGATCGGCCGTTCTTCCGTGACCGAGGGCGCGCTCGTCACGGCAGGCCAGGCCACCGCACTTGCCACCATTCGCCAGATCGACCCGATCTATGTCGACCTCAGCGCTTCGAGCACCAGCATGAGCCGCATGCGGGAGACGATCGAGCGCGAGGGCGTGTCCGCGGGCAAGGAAGGACCGAAGGTCACTCTCAAGCTCGATGACAAGACGACCTATGAAGAGGTCGGCCGGATCATCTCGACCGAGGCCAACGTCGACGAAACCACCGACACCGTGACCCTCCGCTCGAGCTTCGCCAACCCGAAGCTGCTGTTGCTGCCCGGCATGTATGTGCGCGCGGCCGTCGAGGTCGGCACGGAAGAGAACGTCTATCTGCTGCCGCAACGGGCCGTGAGCCGCAACGTCACGGGACAGGCGACCGCCTACTTCCTGACGCCCGACAACAAGGTCGAGGTACGGATGCTGACCGCCGACCGAGCCCATGGTTTCAACTGGGTGGTGGACAAGGGCATTTCGGATGGTGATCGGTTGATCGTCGAGGGCGTGCAGAAGATCCGTCCCGGCATGGAGGTCAAGTTCGCCGAGGTCGAG
>JAUVXG010000108.1 GCA_030603685.1 Pleomorphomonas sp. | reverse complement strand
CTCTCGTGCTCGAGAACCATCCGGACCGCGCGGCTACGCACTTCGGGGGCAAACTTGTTCGTCGTCTTGCTCGTCATGGCTCCATCCTCTCAAGAGTTGGAGCCTCCGGCAAACCCGGCGCGGTTCATAGACGCAACTCTATATCTGTGTTTATATTGGAGTCAAGCGACGTAACCCGCATCGCGCATCGATGCTTGAGCCTTCCGGGCACAGCAGGGAGGGGGCGGTGTCTCCGCTGCACGAGATCACACACTCGGCTGGAGTGCCATTTTGTGTGGGGTGGCGCTTATCCCTGCGAGCCGACAGTTGCACAAAAACACGCGAGTATTTGCGCGACGCTATGCTACGCAAGGATACGTCATTGTTTCCAACAATAACCGATACCGACCGGGCTCTATCCGCCTACTTCTCTGTGAACGCAGCCATTTCTGCGCCATCGTCGATCTCCGGCGAGCATTCTCGCCGTTCGCTCACGCAAGATCGGCGCAGGAATGGGATCGAAACCCGAAACCACGCGAAGGGACTCAGGCCGGCCCGTCGAGCCGGAACTGACTCTCGTGCGACGCGGCGATGGCCCCGACCCGCGTCTGGTCGAACTGGTTCGCCTGCTTGCCCGCCGGGCCGCACGCACGGCGTACGAAGAACAGATGAGGGAACGCCGCCGCACACCGCGCTCCTGAAGTCGCAGGAGAGTGCATCGTGAAGGTCGCGATCTACGCTCGCTATTCCTCCGACAATCAGCGCGACGCGTCGATTGCCGACCAGCTCCGCATCTGCCGCCTTCACGCCGAAAGGCAGGGTTGGCAGGTAGCTGAAGAGTACACAGATCACGCCATTTCCGGCGCCTCGCTCCTCCGTCCCGGCATCCAGGCGCTGATCTCCGATGCCGCGCGCGGTCGCTTCCAGCTCGTGCTGGCCGAGGCGATGGATCGCCTGTCGCGCGATCAGGAGGATATCGCCGGTCTGTTCAAGCGCATGGCCTATTCCGACGTGAAGATCGTCACCCTCTCGGAGGGTGAGGTCACGCATCTTCATGTCGGCCTCAAGGGCACGATGAACGCCCTGTTCCTGAAGGATCTCGCCGACAAAACTCGCCGCGGCCAACGCGGCCGCGTCGAAGCCGGAAAGTCCGGCGGCGGCAACGCCTACGGCTACGATGTCGTCAAGAAGCTCGACGGCAACGGCGAGCCGGTGCGCGGCGACCGGGCCATCAACGCGTTTCAGGCCGATGTCGTCCGCCGCATCTTCCGCGACTATGCCGTCGGCAAATCGGCCAAGCGGATCGCCTTCGAACTGAATAAGGACAGCATCTCCGCGCCGGGCGGCGGCGATTGGGGCTTCAGCACCATCAACGGCAACCCGAAGCGCGGCAACGGCATCCTCAACAATGAGATGTACGTCGGCAAGCTGGTCTGGAACCGGCAGCGATTCATCAAGGATCCCGACACGGGCAAGCGCCAGGCGCGGATGAACCCGGAGGCTGAGTGGATCAGTCAGGACGTGCCCGAGCTGCGCATCCTCGATGACGATCTCTGGCAGGCCGTGAAGGAGCGGCAGAAAGCGGTCAAGCGGAACCGCAGCGACGAGAGCGAGACCGACAACCATTTCCGCGACCGTCGGCGGCCCAAATACCTCTTCTCGGGCCTGACCAAGTGCGGCTGCTGCGGTGGCGGCTATGCGATGATCTCGGCCGATCTGGTCGGCTGCTCGACGGCGCGCAACAAAGGCACCTGCGAAAACCGCGTCAACATTCGGCGCGACCGGCTCGAAGCGCGTGTCCTGGGCGCGCTGCGCCATAACCTCATGGAACCCGCGCTGTTCAAGCAATTCTGCGAGGAATTTACCCGCGAGATGAACCGGCTCCGCATGGAAGGTCGAGCATCGATCGACGCGGCCGAGGCGGAGATCAAGAAGATCGACCGCGAGCTCGATACACTTCTGAACCTCATCCTGAAGGGCGGAGCCGCCGATTGTCTCAATGAGAAGATGGTCGCGCTCGAACGCCGCCAGAAGGCGCTGAAGGCTTTCTTGCGGGAGGCCGAGGAACCGCCTCCCCTCCTGCACCCGAACATGGCGCACCACTACCACGTTCAGGTCGACGAGCTGTATGCGGCGCTTCAGGAGGATTCGGAGGCCAAGCGGATGGTCGCGGCCGACACCCTGCGCTCACTGGTGAAGGACATCATCCTGACGCCTGAGAACGGCGAGCTTCAGATCGATGTTCGTGGCGATCTGGCCGGCATTCTGGCGATTTCGATCAAAGGCAGAAAGTCCGCAACGGCATCGAGCACAGAGACTGGCACGGGCCGGAACCTACAAACGCAAAAAAGCCGCCCGGAAGGGGCGGCTGTTCTGTGCGATTTGGCATCGCAATTTGAGCTGGTTGCGGGGGCAGGATTTGAACCTGCGGCCTTCAGGTTATGAGCCTGACGAGCTACCGGGCTGCTCCACCCCGCGTCAAGCGCCGTGTGTGCGGCGACGGCCGGTATATAGCGACTTGCCGACGAAAGGGAAACCCCCGTCAGGCATTTTTTCGACTAAATAGACAAGCTCGATCAAAAAAGCCAAATCAGCTGCCAGAAAATCGCGGAATTCCGGGATTCTTTCAACGTTCCCATTCACTTCCGCGACCAGCGGAAAGCGGACTGAAGCCCACTTTTCCTGTCATTACGTCGGTAGAGACCACCCAGCATGGGATGAAGGGCGTCAGTCCGTGGCAAGCACGCCAGCATCGCCCGCCTCGTTGCCGGGTATCGGGCTGGGGACAGGACGGCCTGTGGCAAGAACGCTGCGCAGAGCAACGGCGATCTCGTCTGCGAGCGAGCCCGGACCGGCAATGCGACCGGCCTCGCCATGCATCCAGACAGCGAGTGCCGCCGATTCGAAGGCCGGGCGGCCGGCCGCAAGCAGACCTCCGATAATGCCGGCCAGTACGTCGCCCGACCCGGCCGTGGCGAGCGCCGCCGTGCCGTTCTCGTTGATGACGGCGCGGCCGTCGGGATGGGCAACCACCGTATCCGGCCCCTTGAGCAGTACGACCGCACCGGACTGCGCCGCAGCCGCGCGGGCGCGATCGAGTTTCGGGCCATCGACATTCGGGAAGAGGCGCGCGAACTCGCCCTCATGCGGCGTGAGCACTACCCCACCTTCACGCGCCTTGATAAGCGCGAAGGTTTCGTCCGGACGGCGCGATGCTTGGGTGATGGCATCGGCGTCGAGCACCAAGGCCATGTTGCCCTCAAGCGCCCCGCGGACGGCCTGCCAGACGTCGTCCCCGAGGCCCAGCCCCGGTCCCAGTACAGCGGCCCGAAGCCGCGGCTCGCCGAGGAGCGTCGCCAGCGCCGCCATGTCGGCGGCCGGTTTGACGACGAAGGCCGCACGCCACGCGGCAACGGTGGCCACGGCATCCGGAGGTGTTGCCACCGTGACGATGCCCGCGCCGGACCGGAGCGCCGCCTCGGCGGCGAGACGGGCCGCGCCGCAGGACGGGAGCGGCCCCGACGCCACCAGCGCCGCGCCTCGGCTGTACTTGTGGCTGTCGATGGCCGCCTCCGGCCAGCAATCGGACCAGAGCGAGGGGCCGTTCGAGGCAGTCTGCGGCGCAATCTCGGCCAACACCTCCGAGCCGATGCCGATCTGGGCCAGGCGAACGCGGCCGCAGTGCGTGCGACCGGGAAGCAATAGATGTCCGGGCTTGCGCCGAAAGAAGGTGACCGTCTCGTCGGCAAGGACCGCCGTTCCCCGAACCTCACCTGTGCGGCCGTCGATGCCGCTCGGGAGATCGACCGCATAAACCCGCGCGCCTTCGGCGCGGGCGGCGTTGACGGCGGCGATCAGTTCGGCGTCGCGTCCGGATACGTCACGGCTGAGGCCGGCCCCATAGAGCGCGTCGACAATGACCGTTGCACCATCGAAAAGCTCAGGTGTCGCCGGCAAGGTCTCGCCGCGCCAGGCTCTCTCGGCGCCGGCGGCGTCGCCCTTGAGGTCGCGAGCGGTCATCCCCTCAGGCAGGGCGAGAGCCACGCGCACGACGAAGCCGCGCTGTTTGAGAACACGGGCGATGACGAAACCGTCGCCACCATTGTTACCCAAGCCACAGAGTACAACGGCCCGTGCGCCCTGACTGAAGCGGGCACAGATGACATCGGCAACGGCGTAGCCGGCATTTTCCATCAAACGCTCGCCAGGAATGCCCGCCGCGATGGTCAGCGCGTCGGCGCGCCCCATCTCGGCCGGCGTCAGCAACAGTTCGCCCTGCATTCGGTTCACTCCCTCGGCTCAAGGTGGGCGCGCATCCCCCCAGCGCGCGAGCGTTCCTCGTCTACACCCTTGGAGGAAAACCAACAAATGGCGCAACCCACGTCGCATGCGAGCGCGTCTCAACTGTTCAACATTATCCTAACGAGGCCACAGACTGCCCAATAGAGTTCCAATTGCACAACAATTAGGCCGACTCCTTGGGCAAAGTTCGGTACACATCTCCACCTGCGGCCTCCAGCCGCCTCATTTTTCGCCAGGAACCGGCTTGCCCCCGAACTGGCACGTCGAATGCTTGAGAGGGTGCGTCTCGGTCGGCGCAGGGCGAAAAATCGTCTTGCGCAGGCGCCTGGAGCAACGGAGACAAGGGGTCGATGAAAAAAATCGAGGCTATCATTAAGCCCTTCAAGCTGGACGAGGTGAAGGAAGCGCTGCAGGAAGTGGGGCTTCAGGGCATCACCGTCACCGAGGCCAAGGGCTTCGGCCGGCAGAAGGGCCATACGGAGCTTTATCGGGGCGCCGAATATGTCGTCGACTTCCTGCCGAAGGTGAAGATCGAGGTCGTCATGACGGACGACATGGTCGCCAAGGCCGTCGATGCGATCCGCAATGCGGCGCAGACGGGCCGCATCGGCGACGGCAAGATCTTCGTGTCGCCCGTGGAGGACGCCATTCGCATCCGTACCGGCGAGTCCGGCAACGACGCAATCTGACCTCACGCCTGACGGCCCGCAAAATGCGCGGCCGGGCGGCACATGAGGACAACCCAGGGAAATTGGAGCGTTCCGGTCGGCCAGGCATTTGGCCGGGAAGCGCTCCAGCAAGACCAGAAACCCGAAAGGAAGGGCAAATGACCACTGGTGCTGACGTTTTGAAAATGATCAAGGACAACGACGTCAAGTTCGTCGACCTGCGCTTCACCGACCCGAAAGGCAAGTGGCAGCACGTGACCTTCGATATCGGCCTCGTCGACGAGGACATGTTCGAGAACGGCACCGCCTTCGACGGCTCGTCGATCGCCGGCTGGAAGGCCATCAACGAATCCGACATGACGCTGATCCTCGATCCGGAATCGGCCTTCATCGATCCGTTCTTCGCCCAGACCACGCTGGTCATCGTCTGCGATATCGTCGACCCGTCCTCGGGCCAGTCCTACAGCCGCGACCCGCGCTCGATCGCCAAGAAGGCCGAAGCCTACGTTGCCACGCTCGGCATCGGCGACAGCGTCTTCTTCGGTCCGGAAGCCGAGTTCTTCGTGTTCGACGACGTCCGCTTCTCGGCGACGCCGTACAACACGGGCTTCAAGCTCGACATGGTCGAGCTGCCGACCAACGGCGACACCGAGTACGAGTCGGGCAACCTCGGCCACCGCGTCCGCACCAAGGGCGGCTATTTCCCGGTGCCGCCGATCGACAGCCTGCAGGACATGCGCTCCGAGATGCTGTCGGCCATGGCCGAGATGGGCGTCGTCGTCGAGAAGCACCACCACGAGGTGGCCTCTGCCCAGCACGAGCTCGGCATGAAGTTCTCGAGCCTGACCCGCATGGCCGACCACCTGCAGATCTACAAGTATGCGATCCATCAGGTTGCCCACGCCTACGGCAAGACGGCCACGTTCATGCCGAAGCCGGTGTTCGGCGACAACGGTTCGGGCATGCACGTCCACCAGTCGATCTGGAAGGACGGCAAGCCGGTGTTCGCCGGCAACCAGTACAACGACCTCAGCGAGACCTGCCTCTACTACATCGGCGGCATCCTGAAGCACGCCAAGGCCATCAACGCCTTCTCCAACCCGTCGACCAACAGCTACAAGCGTCTGGTACCGGGCTACGAGGCGCCGGTGCTGCTGGCCTACTCGGCTCGCAACCGTTCGGCCTCGTGCCGTATCCCCTACACGACCAACCCCAAGGCCAAGCGCGTCGAGACCCGCTTCCCGGATCCGGCGGCCAACCCGTACCTCTGCTTCACGGCCCTGTTGATGGCCGGCCTCGATGGCATCAAGAACAAGATCCATCCCGGCGACGCCATGGACAAGAACCTCTACGACCTGCCGCCGGAAGAGCTGAAGTCCATCCCGACCGTTGCCGGCTCGCTGCGTGAGGCCCTGGCCTCGCTCGACGCGGACCGCGACTTCCTGAAGGCCGGCGGCGTCATGGACGACGACTTCATCGACAGCTGGATCGACCTGAAGATGGAAGAGAACATGCGCTACGAGATGACGCCGCATCCGGTCGAGTTCGACATGTACTACTCGGTCTGAGGCAGATCTCCAGAACCGGGCCGGACGCCGCAAGGCGTCCGGTTTCGACGAGCCGCCCACCGCAAGGTCGGGCGGTTTTTCGTTGCACGGGGGATAGCCGGTCGACCGCGACTTCCCGTCGGCCCGCTGTACGCCTATGCTCGCCGACGTCTGCAATGGAGATCGGAACATGCCCGGCAAGCCACCCATCGGCCCGTCGACACAACTGTGCATGTCGCTGGCCGGCCGACCGGGGAAATTCGGCTCGCGTTTTCACAACCGGCTCTACGAGCTCACCGGTCTCGACTACATCTACAAGGCTTTCACGACCAGGGATCTGACGGCCGCCATCGGAGGCATCCGGGCGCTCGGCATTCGCGGTTGCGCAATCTCCATGCCGTTCAAGGAGGCTGTCATCCCGCTGCTCGACCATATCGAGGGATCGGCGGCTGCCATCGACAGCGTCAACACGATTCTCAACGACGACGGTTGGCTGACCGGCTACAACACCGACTACAGCGCCGTGCTCGACCTGCTCGACCACGCGGAAATCGCGCCCTCGACGCCCTTCCTTCTCGCCGGTTCGGGCGGCATGGCCAAGGCGGTGGCGGCGGCGTTGCGCAACCGGGGCCATCGTTCCGGCGCGATCATTGCCCGCAATGAGGCGACCGGCCGAGCTCTGGCCGATCTCTACGGGTTCGACTGGGTGGAGACCTCCGAAGGACTGGCGGCGCCACTGATCATCAACGCCACGCCGGTCGGCATGGCGGGTGGCGCCGAGGCGGACGCACTGGCCTTTCCCTCTGAAGCGATCGAAGCGGCGGAGACGGTGTTCGACGTGGTCGCCCTCCCCGTTGAAACGCCCCTCATGCAGGCGGCAGCGAAAGCGGGCCGCAAGCGGATATCCGGCGCCGACGTGGCGGTTCTCCAGGCCCTTGAGCAGTTCGCGCTCTATACCGGCGTCCACCCCACCGAAGAGCAGGTGAAGGACGCCGCCATCTTCGCGAGAGGCGCCTGACGATCAGGTCGCAAAGGTCTCGGGCGGCCCCATCTCGATCAGGCCGAACGTCGCGGCGGAGAAATCAGTCATAGCAGGTGCGCTCCACCCGTCCGATCGCCCTTGACGACCCCTTCAGGGAGAAGGTCGCAGCCGGCAGAATGCCGGTCGCGTCGGTCACCGTCATCGGCCCCGACGCCTTCAGAACGCTGACAAGCTCGCTGTCGCGACGCGGGGTCGCCGTCATCGCTCCGTCCATCGCCTCATAGCGGAGGGTGACCTTGGCGCTCAGGGTATCGCTTGCAAAGACGAACTCGGACTCATGGTTCATATCGCCGCCGGGTGGATATTCATCGCCCGTCATCGGCAGAAAACGCAGGCCCAGCTTGTCCTCGCCGCCGCAAGTGATCAGCAGAAGGTCGTCCGGTCGGTCGGCGGCACAGATCGACGCGGTCATCGCAGGCCCGCCTTCGTCCTGCTCGATGCCGGCCTTCCAGGCGGCACAATCGTCGGCCTGCGCCGGCGTCGCCAGAGCGAGTGCGATCAATGCGGTGCAGCCGGTTCTCATGGGCGCCCCCTTGCCTTGAAGCCGACGCATCTGATGCCGACCCCACGGCCTCTTCAAGCAGGACTTTGGGTGTCAGCCATAACGCCTCGCCGCTTCGACGGCGAGCCCGGTGCCGACCGAGCCGAACACGTTGCCGGTCACGACACGTGCCTCCGGCATCACTGCGAGGATTGCCGATCGCACGTGTTCGAGCCGGGTGGAACCGCCGGTCAGGAACACGGCGTCGATATCCGAGGCGGCGACGCCAGCCGCTGCAAGGCAGGCATCGACGCGAGCCCCGATGCGGCTTGCAAGCTCGCCGGTGTGACGGACGAGCTCGGAATGGTCTATGCGGGTGGAAAGGCCGCGCTCCAGCCAATCGAAGGGCACCGCAACCGCACCATTCTCCGCCACGGCGATCTTCGCCGCTTCCACGTCGATGGCCAGGGTATGGCCACGCTCGTCGTCGACCACCCGCATCAGGCGGTGGATGAGCTCCGGCTCGGCAGCGCGCTTTTCGAGATCCACGAGCTCGCGATGAACGCGCGGCTCGTAGAGGCGGTTGATCGCCGACCATGTGGCGAGGTCGTGGTAGTAGACCGAAGGCACGTCGAGTTCGCCGCGCGCGAGCTTGGATCGAAAGCCGAGAAGCGGCATCACCGTGCCGAGACTGAGATGACGATCGAAGTCGGTGCCGCCGATGCGAACACCATCATTGGCCAGCACGTCCGAGGCGCGCTCGGTTCTCTTTGCCCGCTCCGGCCCGAGGCGGACGATGGAGAAGTCGGAGGTGCCGCCGCCGATGTCGGCGATCAGCGCCAGTTCCTCGTGGGAGAGTTGCTGCTCGTAGTCGAGACTGGCGGCGATGGGTTCGTACTGGAAGGACACTTCCTCGAAGCCGAGATCGCGTGCGATGGCATGCAGCGTTGCCTCGGCCAGTCGATCGGCCTCGGGATTGCCGTCGACGAAATGGACCGGCCGGCCGTGGACAAGATGAGTGAGCGGCGCATCCGCAGCCGCCTCGCCGCGCTTCTTCACCTCCGCGAGATAGCGCTTCAGCACGTCGCGGAACTTGACGCGGCTCTTGCCGACCAGCGTCGTCTCGTCCATCAGGGCCGAGCCGAGCACTGACTTCAGGGCCCGCATCAGGCGACCGTGCTCGCCACCGACATAGGCGGCAATGGCGGCGCGACCGACCGAGATGGATCCATCCTGATGATAGAAGGTGGCGCTTGGCAGCGTCTCCTCGTCGCCCTCGAGACGCACCATATCGGCCCGACCGCCCGTGACGACGCCGAGGGTAGTATTGGACGTGCCGAAATCGAGGCCTGCCGCCGCCATGACCGCTCTCCGAATAACTTGGGGGCGGTTTCCCTAGCGCCTCAGAGCGGCGATTGCCAGCGCAAATCAGGCGAGCAGGAGGATAAGCGCCGTCAGCGAGAGCAGCACCAGCACGGCCGGCAGCGCGAAGACGCCGCTCGTGAGCGGCGGCTCGGCCGCCACCTCCTGAAGATGGCGCCGCATGCCGCCAAGACGATGGTCGGCAATGAAGGCGCGGGTGTGGACGGCTCCGAGTTCCCGGAGCACGGCATCTTGATACTGGTTTCGACGCATGACAAACCACCAATGAACGTTCCGGAGCTTGCCGCCGTCACAGTTAAGAACGCCTCAACGGCGTTGACGGTACCGGGATCTCCGGTGTACGAGCCGGAACACATATAGAACGAGATTGGCGCCTCCTCCGTTGGCGTGGCAAACTCCGGAGCGCGCGAATCAGCGTTGCCCGGCGACAGGCGGAATGGCTGGCACAGCCGGCTTATGGACGAAGACGGAACGCATGGAAAAGGACGACCTGTTCGGAACCCTCCCTCCGCCGGCCAACACGGCTTCGGCGATCACGGCGGCGGCGCCTGCTCGTGCGCCCAAGGCTGCGCGAGCGCGCCTTGAGCCGACAGTGCCTGTGGAGGCCGTGTATGACGCGTCCGCCATCGAGGTTCTGGAGGGGCTCGAGCCGGTGCGGCGGCGGCCGGGCATGTACATCGGCGGCACCGACGACAAGGCGATGCATCATCTGTTCGCCGAGGTGATCGACAACTCGATGGACGAGGCGGTGGCCGGCCATGCCTCGTGGATCGAGGTGCGGCTCGATGCCGACGGGTTCCTGACCGTCAACGACAACGGCCGCGGCATTCCTGTCGACCCGCACCCCAAGTTTCCCGGCAAGTCGGCGCTGGAAGTGATCTTGTGCACCCTGCATGCCGGCGGCAAGTTCGACAGCAAGGTTTACGAGACGTCGGGTGGTCTGCACGGCGTCGGCGTCTCGGTGGTCAACGCCCTGTCCGAATGGCTCGACGTCGAGGTGGCGCGCGGCCGCCAGCTCTACAAGCAAAGCTTCTCGCGCGGCGTGCCGCAGGGCGGTCTGCAGCGGCTCGGCGAAACCATGAACCGGCGCGGCACCAAGACGCGCTTCAAGCCGGACCCGCAGATCTTCGGAGAAGACGCACGGTTTGAGCCGGCACGCATCTTCAAGATGGCCCGGTCCAAGGCCTATCTCTTTGGCGGCATCGAGATCCGCTGGTCCTGCGATCCGTCGCTGGTCGAAGGCTCGAAGACGCCGGCCGAGGCGGTCTTCAAGTTTCCCGGCGGGCTCAAGGACTTCCTGGGCGAAGCGCTGGATGGCGAGAAGCGGGTCACCGACGACCTGTTCGCCGGCCGCGTCGGCACCGGCGGCCACGGTACCGTCGAGTGGGCCGTCTCGTGGTTTGCCGGCGATGGGTTTGTCAACTCTTACTGCAACACCATTCCGACGCCGGACGGCGGCACCCACGAGCAGGGCCTGCGCCTCGCCCTCACCCGCTCCCTCAAGGCCTATGGCGAGATGGCCGGCAACAAGCGCGTCTCTCAGGTGATGCCCGAGGATGTGATGACCTCGGCCGGCGCCATGCTGTCGGTCTTCGTGCGCGAGCCCGAGTTCGTCGGCCAGACCAAGGACAAGCTTTCCACCGCCGAAGCCGCCCGCATCGTCGAGACGGCGGTGAAGGACGCCTTCGACCATTGGCTGACCGCTTCGCCCCAGCAGTCAGGCCGGCTGCTCGACTGGATCGTCGAGCGCGCCGACGAGCGCATGCGCCGCCGCCAGGAAAAGGACGTTCTTCGAAAGAGCGCCGTACGCAAGCTGCGCCTGCCCGGCAAGCTGGCCGACTGCACGCAGAATGCGGCCCAAGGATCCGAGCTGTTCATCGTCGAGGGCGACTCGGCCGGCGGCTCGGCCAAGCAGGCGCGCGACCGCGCCAGCCAGGCTGTGATGCCGTTGCGTGGCAAGATCCTCAATGTGGCGAGTGCCGGTCGCGACAAGGTGACGGCCAACCAGCTGCTGTCCGACCTTTTGCAGGCGCTCGGCTGCGGCACCCGCTCACACTATCGGGAAGACGATCTCCGCTATGACAAGGTGATCGTGATGACCGACGCCGACGTTGACGGCGCACACATCGCCTCGCTGCTGATCACGTTCTTCTATCGCGAGATGCCCCAGCTCATCCGGGGCGGCCATCTCTTTCTCGCCGTGCCCCCGCTTTACCGCCTGACCCACGGCGGCAAGACCATCTACGCCCGCGATGACGCGCACCGTGAGGAGCTGCTGCGCACCGTCTTCAAGAACAAGAAGCCGGAGATCGGTCGCTTCAAGGGCCTCGGCGAGATGATGCCGTCGCAGCTCAAGGAAACCACCATGGACAAGAAGACGCGCACGCTCCTGCGCGTCGTGCTGGTGGAGGACGAGGCCGAGCAGACGGCGGACTCGGTCGAGCGCCTGATGGGCAACAAGCCCGAGGGCCGCTTCCAGTTCATCCAGGAGAATGCAGAGTTCGCCGAGGATCTGGATATTTAGAGCCGGTGCGGCGGGCTTTAGCTCGCCGGCAGGCCATTCAATTTACGGAACACCCGGGATCACTTTCCTCACCACTTGGAAGTTGCGAACCAAGCGCAGGCGGCGCACTATGTCGACAGTAGGCTTTCCGAGAGAAACTTCAGCAATGACATATTTTCGCTTAGCCGTGCTGGGCGTCGTGGCCTTGATCCTCCTGGCTGTTCTGAACAGCGGCTGGTTTACGGTCCAAGAGACCGAGCGCGGCGTACTTCTGAGAAACGGTGCCTTTGTAGCAACCGTAGAGCCGGGGCTTCATTTCAAGTTGCCAGTCTTCGAGACGGTCGTGAAGATTGACGTGACGCAACGGGCTCTGAGATGGTCTGGCGACAGTGGTCTGGAAGCTTACAGTCAGGATCAGCAGCCGGCCAACTTGTCGGTCTCGGTGGTTTATCATGTGCCGCCGACAGACGTGGACAAGGTCTACCGGCAGTTCGCAGGCGTTGACGGCCTAGAGTCTCGCCTCATCGCGCGGAAGCTGCCTCAGGACCTCAAGACGGTGTTCGGCCGCTACACCGCTGCGTCGGTCATCCAGAACCGAGGCAAGTTCGCTGCCGATGTCGAGGATGCCGTGCGAATGGGCATTGTCGGACCCTTGGTGATCGACCAGGTCAACATCGAAGATATCATATTCTCAGACGCTTACGAGAACTCGGTCGAGCAGCGCATGCTGGCGGAAATCGAGGTGACCAAACTGCGCCAGAATGCCGAGCGCGAGAAGGTTCAGGCGGAAATCACGGTTACGCAGGCGAGAGCCAGCGCCGACAGCCAACTGGCGACCGCCACGGCAGCGGCGCAGGCCACGGAAATCCAGGCCCGCGCCGATGCCGAGCGCATCCGCCTCAGGGGCGAGGCCGAGGCCGCGGCGATCCGGGCTCGGGCGGAAGCTCTCAACGCCAACGGCGACATGATCATTCGACTGACCAACTCCGAGAAATGGAACGGTCAACTGCCGGCCACCATGCTGCCGGGAGCGGCTCTACCCTTCGTCGAGGTCAAGTAGGGATCGGCCGAAGAACAACCGCCCAAACCCGGCCTGCACAAAGAAGCGGCTCGGGTGCGGACGGTCGCGCCTCGCCTTGAAGCCGAGTGACCACCGAGCCCTTTCGGGTGGCCGTGTCCGATACCCCCCGGGCTGACCTCCGAGGAGAGAGTGCGTAGAACTGCGCGGCGTCAAAGAAGATCTGCCGATCAACTGTGGCGCATCGATGTGGTCCTCGCGTTCATCTCAAAGCCAGCATCATGCAAAGCCCGCCAAGAACGCCTCCGAGAGCACTCCCATGACATCGGAAGTAACAATAAACGCTCATTTTGGCAGGAATTGATTGACATGCCGACGATTCCACATATGGTCTCCCACCATATCCGGATCGTTCCAAGTTGATCTGGAAGCGCGCGGATTCGCCTGTCTTCAGTGTTCGAATCCCCCTATCCAAGAGACCGCACACCACATGAATTTTTCTGATCTCGGACTGAGCGCCAGCGTCATGGCGGCCGTTGAAGCGGCCGGCTATACGACTCCGACGCCGATCCAGGCCGAAGCCATTCCGCATGCCGTTGCCGGCCGAGACGTGATCGGCATTGCCCAGACGGGCACAGGCAAGACCGCTGCTTTCGTGCTGCCGATGCTGACGCTCTTAGAGAACGGCCGCGCACGTGCACGGATGCCGCGGACGCTGATCCTCGAACCGACGCGCGAACTCGCAGCGCAGGTCGAGGAGAACTTCGTCAAGTACTCGATCAACAACAACCTCAACATCGCGCTGCTGATCGGCGGCGTGTCGTTTGATGACCAGAACCGCAAGCTCGATCGCGGCGCCGACGTGCTGATCGCCACGCCCGGCCGGTTGCTCGACCATTTCGAACGCGGCCGTCTGCTCTTGACCGGCGTCGAGATCCTCGTCATCGACGAGGCCGACCGCATGCTCGACATGGGGTTCATTCCCGACATCGAGCGCATCTGCAAGCTGGTGACCAAGAACCACCAGACGCTGTTCTTCTCGGCCACCATGCCGCCCGAGATCCAGGCGCTGACCGAGAACTTCCTCAACAACCCCGTGCAGGTCGAGGTTTCGAAGCCTGCGAGCGCCGCGACGACGGTGGCTCAGCGCCTCGTCGTTTCCGGCACCGAGGATTACGAGAAGCGCGAGACGCTGCGTGCCCAGATCGCCGCCGCGCAGGACCTCAAGAACGCCATCGTGTTCTGCAACCGCAAGCGCGATGTGGCGGTGGTGTTCCGCAGTCTCGTCCGCCATGGCTTCAACGTCGGCGCCCTGCACGGCGACATGGACCAGCGCGCGCGCATGGCAACGCTCGACGCCTTCAAGAAGGGTACGTTGACCCTTCTTGTGGCGTCCGATGTGGCGGCCCGTGGTCTCGACATTCCCGACGTCAGTCACGTCTTCAATTACGACGTGCCGATCCACGCGGAGGACTACGTTCACCGCATCGGCCGCACTGGCCGAGCCGGCCGCTCGGGCACGGCGGTGATGATCATCACCCAGGACGACGAGAAGCATCTTTCGGCCATCGAGAAGCTGATCACCACCGACATCGAGTGGATCGGCGATCCGATCGTCTTCGATCCGGAGGCGCGCAAGCGGTCTCGCGGTCGCAAGAGCGCCGAGGGCAAGGAACCGCGTCGGTCGCGCTCCAAGTCGTCAGATGGCGACGAAGCCCGCGCCCCGTCGCGCTCGCGCCGCACGCGGCAGGACGCTGCGCCGTCGGAAACGTCTGAGGCTGGTGCGGAGAGTGCTCCTCGTCCGAGCCGGAGCCGCGGATCCCGCCCCGAACGCGAGGCGAAGCTAGAACGCGAAGCCAGGCCGGACCGCGAGCCGAAGACCGAGCGGTCAGCGTCTCGGCAACCGGTTCGCGCCGGAGAGCGCCCGCGTCCCCTGCCCCGTCGCGACACCGACGACGGTCCTGCCGTCGTCGGACTTGGCGACCATGTGCCGGCTTTCCTGCTGAGGCCGGTGCGCATCGCCAAGTCGGCGAACTGACCCGCGCACAGCGTTTCAATCTTCTTGCGGCGGCCTTTCGGGCCGCCGCTTTCATTTCGCGGCGTGGCATTTCGCATTGGCGGTCGGAAAAAAACGCCGCGGGGCGAAGGGTCTGTGGCGGAAAGCTCAAGCTTTAGCGATTGCGTCCACCTTTGCTTAACGCTCAATTCATGCCTGCCGTTTATCAAAACGACAGGGCACGCGAAGAGCGATGGGCGGAGACCATGACGCACCGGGAAGAATTCCTGCGGACGATTGGCTATGGTGAGGCCGCCGTGGCACAACTGCGGCGCAACGAGAATGCCGCATATCCGAGGAACTACGAGCTCTGGTACAACTACTGCGCGGGGTTCAATCATGCCCTGAATCGCGCCGTGAACGACATTCTTCGCAGCAAGGGCCGCGTCGATACGGCTGAACTGCACACCATCTATAACCAGTTCATCTCGCCCTCACGCCTGTCCGACCGCATCGAGGATGTCGGCGGCCGCATTTCCGGCGAGATCGACGGCGTCATGGCCGCGATGAACAAGACGATCGCCGCCAACACCAACTACGCCGGAACCTTGTCCGAAGCGTCGACGGAGCTCAGCGCCGGGCCCGACCTGTCACGTCTTCGTGGCATTGTCGGCGACCTTCTGGTTGCCACGCAAGAGACGGAGAAGGTCAACCGCGAACTCGAAGGGCAACTCGCCGACAGCCAGCGGCAGATTTCCGAGCTCAAGGAAAGCCTGGAGTCCCTTCGCTTCGAGACGCTGACGGACGAGTTGACGACGCTTGCCAACCGCAAGCATTTCGACCAATCCCTCGAGCGGGCGGTCGCCAATGCCGCCGAGACGGACGGCATTCTCTCCCTGCTCATTACCGACATCGACAATTTCAAGTCGTTCAACGACAGCTTCGGCCACCAAACCGGCGACCAGGTGCTGCGCCTGGTGGCCTTGTCGGTCAAGCAGGCGATCAAGGGGCACCACCTGGCATGTCGGTACGGTGGCGAGGAGTTCGCCATCATCCTTCCGAAAGCCAGCCTCTCGCGGGCTGAAGCGCTGGCCGAGCGCATCCGGGAGAGCGTCAAGGAAAAGGAGCTGAAGAAGCGATCGACCGGCGAAACGCTTGGCTTCGTCACGGTTTCCGTGGGAGTGGCGACCTACCGCACCGGCGACACAGCCATTTCGTTGATCGAACGTGCCGACACGGCGCTCTATCTTGCCAAGCGGGCCGGTCGCAACCGCGTCTGCACCGAAGCGATGCTCGCCACTGCCGCAGACGAGGAAACCTAGGATCAAACACCTAGCGTCAGTGTGCCGGTGCAAGCCATGGCCGGCGCGGGCTGCCGAGCACGCGGCCGGTTTCCTCGATACGCAGACCACCTTCGCTGTCCATCCGGATGTCGTAGGTCACTGTTCCGGTCGAAGCGAGCCGACGCCCGTCGATGAGCAGGCCGGAGGGGCGGCACCACCGCGGCGCTTCCAGGCCGGACACCACGAAGGCGGCGGTCGCGCAATCGTCACCGAAAGCGACCGGTCGACTGACCACAGACACTGCCGGGTGTCCCTCCCCGGCGCTCAGGAAACATGCCTCGGCGTCGCAGGCGGTGTCGCCGTCCAGCGAGGGCAGCCGCGCCGGATCGATGCCCAGGGCCGCCATCCACACATCGAGCGTAAAACCACCCTTCTGACCGATCTTGTGCCAGGCACCGCCTTCCTCCCTGACAAGGACCAGTGATCCGTCTCCTGCGATGATCAGACCGGGAGGCGCACCGAT
>JAUVXG010000268.1 GCA_030603685.1 Pleomorphomonas sp. | reverse complement strand
TCGGCTTCGAGGTCGGCGAGGTCGGCGAGCAGGGTGGAGGCCCATGGCTCGTCCGCCACCGACATCGCCTCGGCACGCAGCTCGGCGGGCCAGCGGGCGAGATCGGAGCCGTAGATCATCGCCGTTTCGCGGAATTCTTCCTTGCCCATCATGGAGTTCTTCCCTTCGTGCTTGCCGAGATCCAGGCCCTTAGCGCCGCTCGCCCCCGTCCGAGCAGCGACTCGAAGCTCTTCTCGCTGACATTCATCGCCGCCGCCCCCTCGCGCCCGGAGAGGCCTTCGAGGTGGAACAGCGTCAGCGCCGCCCGCTGTCGCTCCGGCAGGGCGGCGAGGCCCGAGCCGAGCAACGCGACGCGTTGGCGGTGGGCGAGCGCTTCTTCGCCATCCGGCGCCGTGTCCGCCACCTCCAGCGCGTCGTCGAGCGGCGCATGTCCCGGCCGCCGCGCCCGGTCGAGCGCCAGGTTCATGACGATGCGGTAGAGCCAGGTGGTGAACTGTGCCTTGTCCTCATCGAACCGCGACGCATGCTTCCATACCCTGACGAAGGCCTCCTGCGCCACGTCGTCGGCGGCGGCGGGGTCGCGCAGCACCCGCTCGGCAAGCCGGATGGCGCGCGCCATGTGGCGATCCATCAGCAGGCGCAGCGCCCGCTGGTCGCCAGCGGAAATTCTCCTGAGGAGGCTTTCGTCGGTGTCGGCGTGCATGGTGCCCGGTGTTGCTTGTTCCGGTGCTGCTACGGCGCGGGCGACGATTCCCCTCGCCGAAAACGAGGGAAAGGCGGCGTCCGTTCGTAGCAGGGGGACACACGGCTCAAGGTTTCCGATGATAACAGCCCCCAGACCCAAGAGCACGGCCCGTTCGCTCTTCAGGCGCATCCGCCCCGTTCCCCTCGTCCTGGTGCTTCTCGCGGCGGCGGGCGTGGTTGCCTATGCCTCCTCCCGGACGATGCCGGTGAAGCTCGGCGGCGCCATGGTAACCGCGGGCGAGTTCCGCGAGACCGTCGGTGGCGTCGGCACGTTGACGGCGGAAGGGCGGGCCGTGCTCGCCGCACCGGTGCAGGCGGTTCTGATGACGGTCGACGTGACGGCGGGTACGGCGGTCAGGCGCGGCGCCACGCTGGCCGGCTTCGACGCGCGGGCCGCCGAGGCCGACCTGCGTGCGGCGGAGGCTAGAGCCGAGGCGGCGGGCCGATCTCTGGAGAGCGCCGAGATCGCCCTTGCCAAGGCGCGCGCCACCGCGTCCGAGGCCAGCGCCCGTCTCCAGCGGATCGAGGCCCTTGCCCGCTCGGGCCATGCCACCGAGGCCGACCGCGACAGCGCGGCGACGACGGCCGAGACCGCCGCTCTCGACGTCAAGGTGGCGGACGCCGCCCGGGCAACGGCCGTCGCCGACCACGCAGCCGCACGCGCCAGTGCCGACGAACTGGCGGCGCGGCTCGCCGACTACACGCTGAAGGCGCCCTTCTCGGGCATCGTCACCAATGTTCCGGCCACCGCCCACGCCCTGGTCTCGCCGGGATCGCCCGTCGTCGAGATGGTCGATCCCGCCACGCTGTCCGCCGACATACGCCTCGACGAAGCGTCCATGGCGAAGGTGACGGTTGGCGCGCCGGCCAGCCTCCGCATTGTCGCGACCGGCCAGACGGTGAGTGGGCGCGTGGCGGTGGTCGACCGCTCGCTGGACCCGGAGACGCGGGAGGGCCGGGTGCGGATCCGGCTTGACGCACCGCCCACCGGCTGGGCGATCGGCCAGCGGGTGACGGCGTCGATCACCGTGGGCACGGTACCGGATGCCGTCGTGGCGCCGCTGGTGGCGCTGGGCTGGGAGGGGCGCGCGTCCTATCTGCTGGCCTCTGAGGCCGGCCGGGCGCGTCGCCTTCCCGTCGACGTGCTCGCCTATGGCGAGGACAGCGTCCGCCTCGACGGCGTCGAGCCGGGAACGCGGGTACTGCCACCCGGCAGCGTCCGGCCGGGACGACGGGTGGAGATCGTCCCGTGAACCTTGCCATCCGCGACATCGGTCGTTCCGCCGCGCGCTTCCTGCTCACCGCCTTCGGCATCGGCCTACTCACCTCCGGCAGCCTGGTCATGCAGGGCATCTATCGCGGCATCGTCACCGACGCGACCAAGCTGGTGCGGACGGTTGATGCCGACCTCTGGGTGGTGGAGGCGGGAACGACCGGCCCCTTCGCCGAAACGTCGCGCGTGCCGAGGTCGCTGGTCGACCGGGTGGCCGCCGTGCCGGGCGTTCGGGCGGCCCGTGCCTTCGCGCTCGCCTCGGAAACGGTGACGGCCGGTGGGCGGCGGCAGACCGCTTCGCTCCTGTCGCTCGATCTGCCGGATGACGACGGCTGGCTACCGCTCGCGGCGGGCCGGCTGCTGCGATCGGCCGGCGAGATCGTCGTCGACGCCTCGCTGGGCGTCGCCATCGGCGGCACCGTCGCGGTCGGCGGCGAGATGCTCACCGTCGTCGGGTTGATGGAGGGCATGGTCGAACCGAGCGGCGACCCCATGGCCGCCGTCAGCGCCGCAGATTTCAAGCGCATCCAGGCCTATCGGCCGCCGGAGGCGGTGGAGCTCGCCCGCGCTGGCGGCGACGGCTCGACCGGCGACGGGACGGCGCTGTCGGCCGTTACCGCGTCCCTCCAGCCGGGTCGGTCGGCGTTCTCGGTGCTTGACCGCGTCCGCACCTGGCCCGACGTGGCGGCGCTGACGCGCGACGACCAGCTCGGCCTGGTGATCAACGGCCGCCTCGAACGGCTGCGCAAGCAGATCCTGCTGTTCACCGGGCTGCTGTCGGTCATCACCGCCGCCGTCGTCACCGTCACCATCTACGCGATGACGGTGGAAAAGCAGCACACCATCGCGCTTTTGAAATTGATGGGCGCGCGCGACATCGTCGTTCTCCGCCTGATCCTCGACCAGACGGCCTTGCTCGCCGTCGTCGGCATTGCGCTCGGCTTCTGGATCGAGGCGACGGTGGCGCCGCTGTTCCCACGCCGGATCGTCGTGGATGGCGGCGCGGCGCTGCACGTGTCGGCCATCGTCGTCGTCACCTGCCTTGTCGGCTCGGTCGCCGGCATCTGGCGGGCCTCGCGCATCGACGCTCGCGAGGCGCTGTCGTGACCGCCGTTCTCACGGTCGATGGCGTCAGCCGGCTCTTCCAGAGCGGCGGCGAGCGCATCGCCGTGCTCGACGGGGCGTCGCTCACGGTCGAAGCCGGAGAGATGGTGGCGCTGAAGGGGCCGAGCGGTTCGGGCAAGAGTACGCTGCTCTTGATCGCCGGCGCGCTCGACCGGCCGGACGATGGCACCGTCACCGTAGCGGGGACGCGCATCTTCCCCGACCGTCATGCCGAACCGGCGCTCAGGGCGCTGCGCCGCCGGTCCATCGGCTTCGTGTTCCAGAAGGCCAATCTCGTTCCCTTTCTGACCGCCGCCGAGAATGTCGAACTCGCCCGTTTCATCGACGGCGCGCCGCGTCCCGAGGCGAAGGTGCGAGCCCGCGAGTTGCTGACGACGCTCGGCCTCGGCGATCGGCTCGGCAGTCTGCCCTCGCGCCTGTCGGGCGGCGAGCAGCAGCGGGTGGCGGTGGCGCGGGCGCTGGCCAACCGTCCGGCGCTGATCCTCGCCGACGAGCCGACGGCCGCGCTCGACGGCGCGCGCGGCCGGCAGGTGCTTGAGCTTCTGAAGGTGGCGGCGGCTGGCGGCGTCGGCGTGCTGGTCGTGACCCATGACGACCGGGCGCTGGATCTGTTCGATCGCGTCGTGTCGATCGCCGACGGAAAAGTTGTCTCCGAGAGCGAGGGATCGCCGGCGGCGGGGCGTAGCAACGCCGTAACCCTCAGCGACACGGAGCATCCATGACCCTCCCGCAGCGCCTTATCGCCGCCGGCCTCGTCCCCCTCGTCC
>JAUVXG010000184.1 GCA_030603685.1 Pleomorphomonas sp. | reverse complement strand
GTTCCGACGCTCGACGACACGGTGGACGTGGGTAAGGGAAGCGAGGAGGTGCGACCGCTCCAGCGTAACGCGCATGGAAAAACCCGTCTGTCGTGGCTGCCGCGCACAGGTCGGTCGCGCTGGGCACGACCGGCGCGGCCTCCGGAAAATCTGGCGATGAGCACCCGTCGATCAGGCAGACCCTGCCTTCCCGAGATGCGGCTGCTCCCGTAAGCAATCCGAAGCGTTCGCCTCTCCGCCCGCTGTTGCAGTCAGGCCGGCGAACGCTAATGGCCGTTCTCCCCGTCGCCGCCGGGGCGGCTGCGGGGAAGAGCACATTACGGCAACTGCCGATTTCCGCAAGCCAGCATGCCGTCAACGGCGCGGGTTTTCGCAGGCGATTTTCGCTCCCGGCCGTTTTGGACGTCAGAGCGTCACGCCTCGAGCATGCGCTTGAGGACCTCGATCTCCTGGGTCAGCGCCTCGTCGGAACCGATCAGCTCCTCGACCTTGCGCACCGCATGCAGAACCGTGGTGTGATCGCGACCACCGAAGCGCCGACCGATTTCGGGCAGCGAGCGCAGCGTCAGCGATTTTGCCAGGTACATGGCGATCTGACGCGGCCAGACGATGGAGCGAGTACGGCGCGACGACAGGAGATCCTGCTTGGACACATTGTAGTGCTTGGAGACGACGCGCTGGATGTCCTCGATCTTGACGCGCCGGGTATCGGTCACGCGAATGAGGTCCTTCAGCGTGGTCTCGGCCATGGCAAGCGACAGCGTCAACCCGGTGAGCTGATTGTGGCCGGCAAGGCGCGTCACCGCACCCTCAAGGTCACGACCCGACGTGGTGACATTGCGAACGATGAAATCGATGACGTCGTCGGGGACCGAGAAGCCGGGCATGTGCTGGGCGGTGAGCGCGATGCGACGCTCGACGATGGACCGGCGGAGCGTCGCGTCTGGCGCACCGATCTCGATCAGAAGACCGCCGGAGAGACGCGAGCGAACGCGCTCATCCATGGTCTCCAACTCGACCGGGGGCCGGTCGGCGGCCACGATCACCTGCCGGGCGCCGTCGATCAGCGTGTTCACGGTGTGGCAGAACTCCTGCTGGATCTGCTTGCCGTGAAGGAACTGCATGTCGTCGATGACCAACAGGTCAATGGTGCGGAGCGCCTCCTTGAAGGCGAGCGCCGACTGGGTCTGCAGTGACTGCACGAAGCGGTACATGAAATGCTCGGCCGTGAGATACAGCACGCGCATTTCCGGGTGCTCAGCCTTGAGGCGGTGAGTGAGCGCCTGAAGAAGGTGCGTCTTGCCCTGACCGACCGAGGAATGGATGTAGAGCGGATTGAACTTGACGCTGGAGGCAGAACCGTCGGCAACCTGGCGGGCGGCGGCCAGCGCCAGTCGGTTGGAGGCGCCTTCGACAAAGTTCTCGAATGTGTAGCGCGGATCAAGCGGCGAGGAGATGTCATCAAACAGACGACTGGAGGCGGAATCGGCGGCTTGTCGCACTGGAGCGGTAACACGCGGCGACGGCGCTCCGGTGGGACGAGCCGCTTCAGGTGCCGAGAAACGGGCCGGCGTCTCGATCTTGGCCCGCATGGCGGAACGCACCGACACTTCGACCTTCCGATAGGCCGGCCCTTCGGCCTGCCAGAGAGCGGCCAGCTTGTCGCGATAATGAGTGGAGATCCAGGTCTTGAGGAAGCGGCTCGGCACAGAAAGCCAGACAGTGCCACCGTCGATCTGCTCGACATTCATGCCGGCAAACCAACAGGAAAACACCTCATCGCCGAGATCGGCCTTGAGGCGGCCACGTACGCGCGCCCACGCATCGGCATGACCAACTGCCGCTCCAGCGACGCCGCAGGCTTCCGCTTCCAACATTCTCGGCCTCCATCCTAAACTCTATACCAGTCTTTCGTTCGAAAGGCGCCTCCGCCAGGGACGCTCTTCGTCGGCCTTCCGGACACAGCTCCGGAAGACCTTTGCTTCCGCCGATGAATGAGCGGCGGGCGAGAGAGCCCCTCCTTATCAGAAGGCACCCTTTCAATGTTCTTCGGCCACAAGACCGACGGCAACACTCATGGCGGGCAGAAACCCGCCATCCACCGGAACCTCAGGCTCCGGAACTCAGAATGTGATCAGTGTGACAGCTCTCCCGATCTGCGCGCACCACGCCGGCCGTATGGCCGCCCCTGTCCAGCGCATCGGTTCAACTCTGGATCCAGGGCAAACCGCTCGCTTTCCAGCCATCGACACAGCCCCTGTGTCGATCCGGGCCGAGCGCGCCCTCGAAACCACCTGCCACGTTGAAGGCCCGCATGAAACCACCGGCCGTTGCCGCGGTTGCCGCAGATCGACTGCGCGCTCCCGACCGGCAAATGAAATAGAGCGGCGCGTCGGCACCAGCGCCGAGATCGGCAAGCGCCTCCCTCAGCTCTTCGGCAAAAGCCGAGTTGACGGCCATATCCGGAAAGCGCTGCCACTCGATGAGAAGCACGCGCTTGCCGATGCCTTCAAGGTCCGGAAGCCCGACGAAGTTCCATTCCGCCACAGTCCGAACATCGATCAGCACCGCCGAGGGATCGGCGGCGAGCGCCTCCCAAGTTTCGCGCGCGCCAACGTCCCCTGCATAGCCCGGATCTTCGTTGAATGATCCCGCACCCAAGATCGCCCCACCACCCCAAAATGACCAGACAGAAAAGACAAAACAAATCCATGCGCAAAATGCGCATATATCTTGAATTACCTTTCCTGGATTAGGCTGGCTACTTGCCTCGGTTATCGCACTTTATGAATTACCGACGGCTAGCCCCCTGCTTTAGTTTGTTTTGACAAGCGAGTTATTGGCCCGCTCGCTTCAACTGGGCTGACCATACACAGGCCCCATGGGGGGAGCAAGAGCCGAATCTCCCTATGTCGTTAACCCGCTTTTTACCGGGGAGGATGGCCCCGAAAGAGTCGACGGCGAACGCTAGGGGATTCAAAGATTTGCGGGCACCCTCCCCGCCAAACCCTCTTTGGTCGTACGCCGGCTGCCCCGCCATTCATTAGCCGCGTTTTCGTTTCCGTGGCCCCAGATTCTTCCTTGCCTGAATCTGACGTATATCTAACTTACTGTTTTAAAATAGAAAAATCTGTCACCCGACTCCTCGGTCAAAGAGGCCATTCGCACCGACCGTACGAGCCGGAAAAGCAAAAGGGCCCAGCTCAGAGCCGGGCCCAAATGGGCTTGTCACTCGGTACAAGGGAGTCGCAAAGATGCCGTCAGGCGCCTTGTATCAGGCGCCGACCGACTTCAGGCGGGCCGCGAGACGCGACACCTTGCGCGAGGCGGTGTTCTTGTGAACGATGCCCTTGGTGGCCGCCCGCATGATCTCCGGCTCAACAGCCTTGAAGGCCTCGGTGGCGGCGGCCTTGTCGCCGGAAGCGACGGCTTCCTCGAACTTGCGAACGAAGGACCGCATGCGGCTGCGGCGGGCCTTGTTGACTTCGGTACGAGCCGCAATCTTGCGGGTCGCCTTCTTGGCCGACGACGTATTGGCCATTCTCAAGCCTTTCTCTCTCCCGGCCGCGCCGGGACTTGCTGTTGAGCCGCCGCGGCTGCCGGGACCGGCCACACGGACGACATAAAACTATCAGGCGGCCGACGACCGCCGGCCACCGTCCTTGGGGCGGGCTTATAGACGTTGGAGCGCCCGGCGTCAACGCCGTCAGCGCTGGCAGGACGGACAAAAGAAGGTGGATCGCCCCGACTGGCGAATCCGCAAGACCGTTCCATCGCAGCCCGGCCGTTGGCAGGGCTCTCCCTCGCGATCGTAGACGGCGAAGCGGTGCTGAAAATAGCCCAGCGTACCATCGGTCCGCATGTGATCGCGCAGGGTCGAACCACCGGCTTCGATCGC
Organism: Pleomorphomonas sp.; assembly: GCA_030603685.1. Lineage (GTDB taxonomy): Bacteria > Pseudomonadota > Alphaproteobacteria > Rhizobiales > Pleomorphomonadaceae > Pleomorphomonas. Next base: position 5,444 of record JAUVXG010000184.1, on the reverse strand, counting down.
CTCGGCGATGACGGCGCGGATCGCGGACGCCAGCTTCTCCGCCTTCTTCTTGTCGGCAAGCACCGAGGCTGGCCGGCGCGGATCAAGCCCGGCCCGCCACAATGCCTCGCAGACATAGATGTTGCCGAGGCCGGTAACGACGGCCTGATCCAGGAGAGCCGCTTTCAGCGGCGCGCGTCTGTCGGCGAAGGCAGCCAGCGTTGCGGCCGCGAAAGCATTGGACGTCGGCTCGATGCCCAGCCCCGCGAGACGGGGATACCACTCCAGGTCGGCGGTTGGCAGAAGGTCCATGAAGCCGAAGCGCCGGGGATCGTTGTAGACGACCGTCGCGCCGCCCTTCAGCTCGAAACGAACGTGGTCGTGGCGCACATCCCTCGATCTGGCAAGAGCGAAAGCGCCCGGCGAGGTTTGCGAACCCGGCGCACCAAGGCCTTCTATCCTGAACGAGCCGGACATGCCGAGATGGGCGAGCAGCGTCTCGCCTCCCTCGATCTCCCAGAGAAGATATTTCGAGCGGCGACCGAGACCGAGTATCCGCCGATTGGCGAGGCGCTCCACGAAGCGCTCGGGAAAGGGATAGCGGAGCGCCGGCCCGGCCAACGTCACGGCCGAAACGACCGCTCCTTCGAGCACGGGCTGAAGGCCGCGCCGCACCGTCTCCACTTCGGGCAGTTCAGGCATTCCCGGACCTTCTCCTTCACGCATCGCCCCACCGCGCCGCCAACATAGCGCCCGCCGTTCTCTTCGGCTATGGTCGCGAGCGCGTCGACGGCGCGGGGGCTTATGGCAGGACGGAACGGATGATGACGGACAACAGCACTTCCTTTGGCTTTCGCGAGGTCAATCCGGGCGAGAAGCAGGGCCTCGTCGACGGTGTCTTCCATTCGGTGGCCGGCCGCTATGACCTGATGAACGACCTGATGTCGGGCGGTCTGCATCGGTTGTGGAAGGACGCCATGGTGTCCCGCCTCGCCCCGCCTCGTTCGGGGCGGCGGCCGTTCAAGGTGCTCGACATGGCCGGCGGCACCGGCGACATCGCCTTCCGCATCGCCGAGCGGTCGAACCGGACTGCCGACATCACCGTCGCCGACATCAACTCCTCTATGCTTGAGGTCGGCCGCGATCGCGCTCGGGCGCGTGGGCTCGACAGGATCGAGTTCGTCGAGGCCAATGCCGAGGAACTGCCCTGGGCCGACGCCAGCTTCGACGCGTACACGATCGCCTTCGGCATCCGCAACGTGCCCAAGATCGACAGGGCGCTTTCCGAAGCCTTCCGCGTGCTGAAGCCGGGCGGCCGCTTCCTCTGCCTCGAGTTCTCACATGTCGACGCACCGCTCGCCGACAAGGTCTATGACCTCTACTCCTTCCATCTGGTGCCGAAGATCGGCCGCGTCGTCGCCAAGGACGAGGAGAGCTACCGCTATCTCGTCGAATCGATCCGCCGCTTCCCGGACCAGGAGCGCTTCAAGGCAATGATCGAGACGGCCGGCTTCTCCCGCGTCGGCTACACCAACATGACGCTCGGCGTCGTGGCGCTTCACGTCGGCGTCAAGATCTGACGCTCCTCAAGGAACCGCCCGTATGCTTCCCGTCGATATCGCTCGCCTCGTTCGCGCCTCCTGGGTGCTCGCCCGCGAGGGGGTGATCAATGCACTGCCCCTGCCGGAGCCCCGGCCCTTTGCCGTCTCCGCTGCGTTGCTGCTCGCCGGGGCAATCCGTCGGCGCGGCGCCGCCAGTCGCGCCGAACGGCTGTCCATCGCCTTTTCCCGTCTCGGTCCTTCCTACGTCAAGCTCGGCCAGTTCCTCGCCACCCGGCCCGACGTGGTTGGTGCCGCACTCGCGACCGACCTTGCCGAATTGCAGGATGCCATGCCGGACTTCGGCCTTGCCGGTGCCCGGGCGGTCATTGGCGACAGCTTCGGCCTGGAAGCAACCCGACTGTTTCCGGAGCTCGGCGGACCGATCGCGGCGGCATCGATCGCCCAGGTGCACAAGGCAGCGGTGACCGACCGCGATGGCCGCCATGACGTGGCGGTAAAAGTGCTGCGCCCCGGCATCGGCCGGCGCATCGCCTCAGACCTCGCCGGCTTCTATCTCGCCGCCCGACTGATCGAACGGCTTGCGCCGCGGGTCCGACGTCTCCGGCCAGTGGCGGTGGTCGACACGCTTGCCCGTTCGCTGACGCTGGAAATGGATCTGCGCCTCGAAGCGGCTGCTCTGTCGGAGATGGCGCAGAATACGGCCGACGATGATGATTTTCGTGTACCGACCGTCGACTGGCGGCGGACCAGCCGCTCGGTCCTCACCATGGAATGGATCGACGGCATCAAGCTGTCGGACGTGACTGCGATCCGGGCCGCCGGCCATGACTTGCCGAAGCTCGCCGCCACGCTGCTGCAGTCCTTCCTGAGGCACGCGCTGCGTGACGGCTTTTTCCACGCCGACATGCACCAGGGCAATCTCTTCGTCGATGCTGCCGGACGGATCGTCGCCGTCGATTTCGGCATCGTCGGACGCCTCGGCCCGCGAGAACGTCGCTTTCTCGCCGAGATCCTGCACGGGTTCATCACCCGTAACTACCGGCGCGTTGCCGAGGTGCATTTCGAGGCCGGTTACGTGCCGCCCGAACAGGAGCTGGAGACCTTCGCCCAGGCGCTTCGGGCGGTGGGCGAGCCGCTGCACGGCGTTCCGGCTTCTGAAATCGCCATGTCGCGGCTGCTCAATCAGCTGTTCGAGACCACCGAGCTGTTCGCCATGCAGACCCGGCCCGAACTCATTCTCCTGCAAAAGACCATGGTGGTGGTCGAGGGGGTGGCGCGCAGCCTCGATCCCGATCTCGACATGTGGAAGGTATCCGAGCCGGTGGTCAGCAACTGGATCGCTCGCAACCTCGGCCCGATCGGCCGCATCGAAACGGCGGTGTCGGCGGCGGGCGATCTTCTCGCCCTCGCTCCCCGCCTGCCGCGTGTCTTCGACGCCATCGAGACGATTGCCACCCGGACGGAGGCGGCTGACGAGAGCCGCCGACGTCGCCGCTCGATCGCCTTGCCGCTCTGGATCGGTGCGTTGTCGCTGGCAGTGATCGCCGCCTCAAGCCTCGGTTGGTTCTGAGGGCATCAACCCCGGGCCAGCGCAGCGAGACGATTCTCGTCGGTCACCGCAATGCGGCGGCGGGCGCTCTTGACGACGCCCTGTCCTTCCCAGGCGCTGAGCAACCGGCTGACCGTGTGCAACGTCGTGCCGGTCATCTCGGCGATATCCTGCCGGGTCAGCGGGAAGTCGATGAGGATGCTACCATCGGGCTCCTTGCGTCCGGCGCGCCGGACGAGGCGCAGCAGTGCATGCGCGACTCGGCGCTCCACTTCCTCGGTCGACAGCTCCCGAATGCGGGTGTGAGCCTCCTGCAGACGTTCGCCGACAGCCTCCAGAGCGTTGAAGGCGAGAACCGGATTGAGGGCGACGAAATCCTGCCACTGCGAGGACATCCAGGCGAGAACGATGCTCTCGGTCACGGCCTCGGCGGTGGCCGGATAATCGGTGCGACGGATCGCCTTGGCGATGCCGAACACCTCGCCGGGCAGCACGTGGCGCACCACCACCTGTTCCCCGGACGGCGTGATCTGGATGACCTTGAGGTGGCCGTGGAGAAGCAGATAGAACTCGTTGGCCGGCGCCCCCTGGCTGAACACAGGCTCGCCGGGCTCGACGGTTCGCACCTGCACGGTGGCGAGCACGGCGTCGAGGTTTTCTTCCGTCATGTCGCGAAACAGGTCGAAGCCACGGATCAGCGATCGGTCTAGCTTGCGGGACGCCATGGATAAACAACTCCTCTTGCCGCCCGTTATAGCAAAGCAGCCGTCGAGCGCCAGCCAGCCCGTCTTGCAAAGCAATAGCGACAGTCCCATCTTGGGAAGCCGGTTCCGGGGGCGGACCGCTTCGTTGACCGGACGGGGAGACAAGGAACAGCCATGGCCTTTTTCGAGACGTTCCGGAAGCCGGCGGCCCTTCCTACGCCAGAAACGGCGCTGCCTGGCCGTACGCAACCGATTGCCACCGCCGAAACCCATTTCGTCAATGAACGGCCGTTGAAGGGGCCGATACCGGAAGGGCATGCCGTCGCCACCTTCGCGCTCGGCTGCTTCTGGGGCGCCGAGCGGCTGTTCTGGCGCCTGCCCGGCGTCTACCTGACCTCGGTCGGCTACAGCGGCGGCTTCACCGAAAACCCCACCTATGAAGAGGTCTGCTCGGGCCGTACCGGTCATGCCGAGGCGGTGCAGGTGGTGTTCGATCCGGATGCCGTCTCCTACGCCGATCTGGTGCGCCTGTTCTTCGAGAGCCACGACCCGACGCAGGGCATGCGCCAGGGCAATGATGTCGGCACCCAGTATCGCTCGGCGATCTTCGTGCATGACGAGGCCCAGCGCGCCGTGGCCGAGGCGGCACGCGACGCCTATGCCCGGGCGCTTGCCAAGGCCGGCCGGCCGGCGGACATCACCACGACAATCGAGCCGGCGGGACCCTATTATTTCGCCGAGGACTACCACCAGCAGTATCTCGCCAAGAACCCCGGCGGCTATTGCGGTCTCGGCGGCACGGGCGTCGCCTGTCCCATGCCCGGTGCCGGGGCAACATCTTGAGAGGCCGGCCCGACTTGCTCGTGTTCTCCGGCTCGACGCGGGGCGGCAGCTATAACGGCCGTCTCGCGGCGCTCATGGCGCGTGAGTTGGCGTTGCGCGATGCCGAGGTGCGGCTCGTATCGCTCGCCGACTATCCGATGCCGCTTTATGACGGCGATCTGGAGCGAGAGCGGGGAGTCCCCGAGCCAACCCTGAAGCTTGCGGATCTCATGATGGCGTCGCATGGCGTGTTCATCGCGTCACCGGAGTACAATCAATCGGTCACGCCGCTTCTCAAGAACACCATCGACTGGCTGAGCCGCATCCGAGACGACCGCTATCGCGGCCTATGGAAAGACCGCGTCTTCGCCATCGGCGCCGCCTCGCCCGGTCATTTCGCCGGCATCCGCTCGCTGATGCACCTGAGGCTGATCCTGGAAAATGCTCTCGGTGCGCGAGTCCTCACGCAACAGGTGGCGGTGCCCTACGCCGACAAGGCCTTCGACGAGCGAGGCAACCTTGCCAATGACAAGGCAGCGGCGCAGCTCGAACGCGTCTTCACCGCCCTGATCGATGAGGCAGCGCGCTTCACCTGATTCTTAGAGCGCTGATCGATCTGACTGAATCAGATCGGCGCCCTAAGATCTTGTTTGCAAAGCATCATCTTGTAGACCCTCGTTTCACTCCGGTCGGATGATGCTCTAGGCTTGAGACTCAATCAGATCCACCAGATGACGATTGCGGCTAGGTAGCAAGCTGAGGTGAAGTTGGCTGCGAGTTTGTCGTATCTGGTGGCGATGCGTCGCCAGTCCTTGAGGCGGCAGAAGC
>JAUVXG010000155.1 GCA_030603685.1 Pleomorphomonas sp. | reverse complement strand
TTTCCCGAAGGGGTCTCCCACCCCTGTTCCTGGAACCCGGCCGCCCTTCGCAGGGCGGCCCGCTTTCTCGTCAGATCACCTTACCTTGGCGACAAAGGCGCTTTCGGCCGGCAGCGTCACCATTCCTTCAACGACCCTCGAGGCAAAGCCGAGTTCGGCGGTTGCCGCTACCGAGAGATTGGCAGGCACAGGAAATCCAGCTCCAGTCCTGCCGAAGTTGAAGACGCAGAGTACCTTGTCGTCGCCCGCCTCGCGCAGGAAGGCGAGGACATCGCCATCGGATGCGAGAAACTGCACGGATCCCTTGGTGAGGGCCCGGCTCGTCTTGCGCCAAGCGATTATCGCCTTGTAGAGCTCGTACTGGCTGTCGGGATTGCCGACCTGCTGGTCGACGGCCTTGGCAAGATGGACCTGCGGCACCGGCAGCCACGGCTTGCCGGTCGAGAAGCCGGCGTTGGTTGCTTCTGCTTCCCAGACCATCGGTGTCCGGCAGCCGTCGCGACCCTTGAACTCGGGCCAGAAGCGAATGCCGTAGGGGTCGACCAGATCCTCGAAGGCAAGATCGGCCTCCGGAAGACCAAGCTCGTCCCCTTCATAGATGCAGACCGATCCGCGCAGGCTGAGGTGCAGGGTAGCCATCAGCTTGCCTTGCTGGGCCGGGTTCTGCGCATAGGGCAGATGACGTGTCGCATAGCGGACGACGTCGTGGTTGGACAAGGCCCAGCAGGGCCAGGCATCGCCGGCGCCGCCCTCGAAGGTCTTGAGCGTCTTCTCGATATAGGCCCGCGATGGTTCGCCACCCAGAAGATCGAAGGTGTAGCTCATGTGCAGCTTGTCACCGCCCGATGTGTAGGCGATCATCGTCTTGAGCGACCTGTCCCCGTCGCCGATCTCTCCCACCGTCGTCGAGCCTGGATACTGATCGAGCAGCTTGCGCATGCGCTTCAGGAACTCGAGATTTTCCGGCTGGCTCTTGTCGTAAACATGATCCTGCCGGAGATAGGGGTTGACCCGGGGCGCGTCGATGGTATCGACCGGTCGCGTCTGCGGCGGGTTGGCCCGCAGTTCCTTGTCGTGGAAGTAGAAATTCACCGTATCGAGGCGGAAGCCATCGACGCCGAGGTCGAGCCAGAACTTCAACACGTCCAGCAAGGCGTCCTGCACCGCGGGGGTGTGGAAGTTGAGATCGGGCTGGCTGGCCAGAAAGTTGTGCAGATAATACTGGCAGCGCCGGGTATCCCACTCCCAGGCTGAGCCGCCGAAGACCGACAGCCAGTTGTTGGGCGGCGTGCCGTCGGGCTGGGCGTCAGCCCAGACGTACCAATCCGCCTTGTCGTTGATCTGGTCTTTCCGGCTTTCCGAGAACCATGGATGCAGATCGGACGTGTGGCTCAGTACCTGATCGATGATCACCTTGATGCCACGACGATGCGCCTCAGAGACCATTTTCCGGAAATCGTCGAGCGTGCCGAAGATCGGGTCAATGTCGCAATAGTCGGAAACGTCGTAGCCGAAGTCCTTCATCGGCGACTTGAAGAAGGGCGACAGCCAGATGGCGTCGACGCCGAGGTCCTCGAGATAGCCGAGGCGAGCCGTCACGCCGGCAAGGTCGCCGACGCCGTCGCCGTCGGAGTCCTGGAATGAACGCGGATAGATCTGGTAGATCACCGCGCCCCGCCACCAATCGGGATCGATGGCCCGGTCGACGCTGGCAACGGCTTTTTCGAGTGTCGTCATTAATGTCAGTCTTTCTCTCTCATCGATGCCGGCGGGGAGGGCGTCGGCACGGTCCATCTTGTTCGGGCTGTGGCGCGGACGCAAAGCTTGCTTGGGCGTCCGCCCCGCTTCGAGAAGCGGCCTCTCTTCCTAGCCCTTGACGCCGCCGGCCGTCAGCCCCTGTACGATCTTGCGCTGGAAGATCAACACCAGAGCGACGAGCGGCACGGTCACGATGACCGAGGCTGCCATGATGCGACCCCAGGGAATCTCGTACTGGCTCGCCCCCGACAGAAGCGCGATGGCGACCGGGACGGTGCGCGTCTCGTTGGATGAGGTGAAAGTCAGCGCGAACAGGAACTCGTTCCAGGCTGCGATGAAGGCGAGCAAGCCGGTCGTCACCAGCGCGGGCCACATCAGCGGCATGAACACCTTGGTGATGATGACCCATGGACTGGCGCCGTCGACGATCGCCGCCTCCTCGATCTCCACCGGCAGGTCGCGCATGAACGTGGTGAGCACCCAGACCGTGAAGGGCAGGGTGAAGATGGTATAGGAAAAGATCAGCGCGAACGGCGTGTTGAACAGGCCGAAGGCGCGCACGAGTTCGAACAGACCGGCCAGCACCGCGATCTGTGGAAACATCGAAACCGCCAGGATGGTCATCAGGAGAAGGCCCCGGCCGCGGAAGCTGACGCGAGCCAGCGCGAACGCCGCCGTCACGGCGAGAAACAGCGCCAGCACGACCACCGAGCTCGCCACCAGGATCGAGTTTCCGAGGTTGCGGACGAACACGCCGGTGGTCAGCACCGCGATGTAGTTGTCGAGGCTGAAGTAGGTCGGAAGGTAGTTGATCTCGAAAAGAGCCGTGCCGGATTTGAAGCTCGTCAGGATCGCGTAGTAGAACGGGAAAACCGAGACGAGGACGATGATCGCCACAAGCAGATAGAAAGAGGCGGTCTTGGTATAGCTCCAGAGCATCACCGGTCTCCTCCGTCGAAACGTACCTTGCCGAGCCAGATGTAGAGAATGGTCATCAGGGCGATGATCAGGAACAGCATGGTGGATTGAGCTGAGCCATAGGCGAACTTGTCGAAATCGATCAGGTTTTCTCGTGCCAGGACCGAGATCGTCTTCGTCTGAGAGCTGTTCGGCGTCAGCACGTAGATCAGGTCAAAGATGCGCATCGCGTCGAGCAGACGGAAGATCACCGCGACCATCAAGGCCGGTCTCACCAGCGGCAGCGTGACCTTCCAGAACGTCTTGACCGGGTGAACGCCATCGAGAGCGGCTGCCTCGTAGATGTCACGCGGTATCATCTGCAGGCCTGCGAGAATGAGCAGAGCCATGAACGGCGTCGTCTTCCAGACGTCGACGATGAGCACGGCGATCATGGCCGTGTCGGACGAGGCCGTCCATGCGATCTTGTGGTCGATGAGCCCGAACATCAGCAGCACGTCGTTGATGATGCCGAACTGGTCGTTCAGCATCCACCCCCACATGCGGGCGGAGACGATGGTCGGGATCGCCCAGGGGATGAGGATGGCGGCGCGCACAAGGCCACGCCCCTTGAACTCCGCGTTGAGCACCAGCGCGACAACGGTCCCGAGGATGGTCTCCAGCGTCACCGAGATGACCGAGAAGCGGACGGTGTTCCAGACGGCGTTCCACCACGCAGGATCGGCAAGGAGGCCGGACCAGATGACGCGTCCGCTCTTCAGCACGGTCCAGTTCAGATAGTTTTTGAAGCCGACCCACTCGGCGCCGTAAAGGTTGGTCAGAGAGGCGTTGGTGAACGAGAAGTAGATCGTTCTGAGAAGCGGCCATCCGGCGACGATGGCGAGCGCCATCAGCATCGGAACCAGGAACCAGCCCGCGGCCCGCAGCCGCTGGCGCATCAACTCGGACTTGGCCCGCTTGGTATGTCCGGTCGGCACGACCCGGATCGTCGATTGGGTGGAGGCCATGGCAAATCCTGCAATGGAGTGCGGAAGGCATCGTTGGCGCCGTGGCGGCACCGATTACGCACAGCCCGGAACCTGAAAGAGGTTTCCGGCAGCCGTCTCTTGTCTGAGGTCGTTCAAAGGGGCCCGACGGCTATCAGTCCGAAACCGATCCAGACAGGCAGGGAGTGGGACAGACCACTCGGAAGGAGCCGGCCGCCCGATCGCCAGGGGGGAGCGTCGGGCGGCCGTCGAGCGGAGGTCGGCTTACCAGCCTGAACCCTTGAGCTCGGTCAGCTTGGCCTCGAGAATCTCAAGGTTCTCGGCGGCGGTGCCGTTACCCGACAACGTGTCATGCACGGCCGACCAGAACAGCGAGGATACCTCGTTGTACTTGACCTTGGTCGGAGCCGATGGACGCGGAACGGCGTTCATGAACACCTCTTTCCACTGCGGGATGATGGGCGCGGCCTTGGCCACATCGGCATCATCGTAGAGCGACATGACTGTCGGCAGGTTGGTCTGCTGGATGGCGCGGTTCTTCTGGATCTCCGTCGAGCCGAGGAACAGGGCGAGCTGGATCGCCTCTTCCGGGTGCTTGGAGTACTTGGACACGGCGAAGTTCCAACCACCAAGCGTGGCGGCCGGCTTGTCGCCGTCCGTCGCGGCCGGCAGCGTGGCGACGCCGAACTTGCCCTTGACTGCGCTGTCCTCACCGTTGCCGAGGGCATAGGCATAGGGCCAGTTGCGCATGAACACCGCGTTGCCGGTCTGCCAGACGCCGCGCGCTTCCTCTTCCTGGTAGGCGAGGACGCCCGGAGGCGAGATGGTTCCGACCCAGCTCTTGGCCGTCTCGAGAGCCTTGGCCGCCTTTTCGTTGTTGATGGAGATGTCGCCGTTGGCCTCGACGATCTGGCCGCCGCCGAACGACTTCACCCATTCCAGGGCGTTGCAGGTAAGACCTTCGTAAGCGTTGCCCTGGAACACGAAGCCCCAGAGATCCTTGGCGCCAGCCTCGCGTTCCTTGTCCTGGATCTCCTTGGCCGTGGCGGCCATTTCATCCCAGGTCTTGGGAACCGACTTGCCGTACTTGTCGAGCAGGTCCTTGCGGTAGAACAGCGCCGGCGCGTCGGTAAAGGCGGGAATGGCAACCAGCTTGCCGTTGGCCGTCTGCGACTCGATGATCGACGGGAAGTGATCCTTGACGACATCCTTGGCGGCATCCGTCAGGTCGAGGAACTGGTCGGAGAGCTGCGGCGCCCAGATGACGTCGGTCATGTAGACGTCGATGTCGGCATTGCCGGCGGCGAGCCACAGACGGTATTGGCCGAACTGATCGCTGGTCGACGGCGGCATCGGCACGATCTTGACCGTGTTGCCGGTCTTGGCCTCGAACTCCTTCAACTGGCTTTGCAGGAAAGCCAGCCCGTTGCCGGAGTCTCCGGACACGATCGCAAGTTCGGCGGCCATCGCGAAGGATGCGCTGAAAACCGCGCCGGCGAAAAGACCGGCGCGCAGGGCTGAATGATACATCAAGTCCTCCCTTGAATGCGGCACTTCTCCCGAATGCCGCAACTGGGTACGAAGCGCTCGAAGCCTCCAAAGCGCTTTGAACGTTGAGATCATCCTTGAAAGCCGCGTCCCTGTCAACTGGCCAATGTAACCGTTTGCAGGAAGGAGTTCGGGCGACCGGGTTGCGCTTTCGGCCGTGCCGATCCTTTAAGCAGGCTGGACAATGGCTGTAACAATAACGCTACAAATGCTAAGGCAGGCGCATCGGTGTCGGCTCCCGGTCCACGGGGGAAGAATGGGGCGGCTTCCGATGGCGACGGAAATTGACAATGAATCTTAAGGAATTGGCCGCGGAACTGCATCTGTCGCAGACGACTGTCAGTCGCGCTCTCAATGGATATCCCGAGGTCAGTGAAAAAACGCGGGAAATCGTGCTCGCCGCAGCGCAACGTTTCGGATATCGGCCCAGTCCCGCGGCCCGGCGACTTGCGACCGGGCGTGCCCACGCATTAGGCGTTGTTTTCAATGCCGAGCGAAACGTGCTCATGGATCCGCTTTTCGTCGAATATCTTGCCGGCGTGGCCGAGACCAGCGCCAAGCAGGGATTCGACATTCTCATCAGTCCGTCGACGCCAAGCGACGAGATTGTGACGTTCGGTCGTCTGGCCCGCGACGGCACGGTCGATGTCGTCATCCTGTCTGCCCCCCAGACCGTCGACGCACGCATTTCCCTTCTCAGCGAGCTGAAGTTTCCTTTCGTCGTGCATGGACGCCCGCCCGAACCTGCCGGTATTTCCTACATAGACATCGACAACTTCGGCGCTTTCCAGCAGGCGACCAGCTTTCTCATTCAGCTCGGTCATCGACGGATTATGCTGATCAACGGCGAGGAACACTTCACGTTCGCTCAGGATCGTTCGCGTGGCGCTGCCATTGCTTTTGCCGCCGCGGGGCTGCCGAACGATATGCTCGATGAGCATTTCATGCCGATGACCGCGGAAAATGCGTATCGCAGCGCGCGGCAGGCACTGGAAAGAGAGGAGCGGCCGACCGCCATTCTGTGCGGTTCCATTCTGGTCGCGCTTGGCGTGTTGCGCGCTGCCGCGGAGCTCGGCCTGGAAGTGCCGCGCGATCTGTCGATCATCGCCCATGACGACGAGATGCCTGCGTTCCCCGCCGATCAGTTTCATCCCCAGCTTACCACCACGCGCTCGTCGATCCGAGCAGCCGGCACCCGCGTGGCGGAGATGGCGTTGGCTCGCGTCGCCGGGCAGAAGCCGGGCACGGTCGCCGAGGTTTGGCCGGTGCAGCTCATCGTGCGCGGCTCTACGGCAGCCGCGCCCGAGCGAGGTTGACCGGGGGAGGCTGCTGGTTTCCGTCCGTAAAATGGAGCCCAGGAGCAGTAGCTGATTGATGTCGTTGGCCGGTGCAGGCGTTCCGCCAAAGCAAATGATGGCCAACGGAAAGATTTTCTCTTTTCCGCTTTTGCCGGAGTGTGCGCTTTCTTGAGAGCATCCGGGGGGCTTGATACCGCTTCGCTAAGATCTCAGGTCAATGGGACCGGGGAAGGCAGCTGCGACACATGTCGCGCCGAGGTGAGCTCAGGTGTCCAAGGATCGTCTGACCCATTTGAAGCGTCTCGAAGCGGAATCCATTCACATTATCCGTGAGGTTGCCGCTGAGTTTCGCAATCCGGTGATGCTCTATTCCATCGGCAAGGACAGCTCGGTGATGCTGCGCCTTGCGCTCAAGGCGTTTTACCCGGGCAAGCTGCCGTTCCCCTTGCTGCACGTCGACACGACCTGGAAGTTCCGGGAGATGATCGCCTTCCGCGATGCGACGGTGAAGGCCGAAGGACTGGATCTGCTGGTTCACACCAACGCGGATGGCGTGGCTGCCGGTATCACCCCGTTCACCCATGGCTCCTCCGCTTACACCAATGTCATGAAGACCGAGGCCCTCAAGCAGGCGCTGACGGCGCATGGCTTCGACGCTGCCTTTGGCGGCGCCCGCCGCGACGAGGAGAAGAGCAGGGCGAAGGAGAGGGTGTTCTCCTTCCGCACCGATACCCACGCCTGGGATCCCAAGAACCAGCGTCCTGAGCTGTGGCGTCTCTACAACTCCCGCGTCCGGCCGGGCGAGAGCATCCGCGTCTTTCCGCTGTCCAACTGGACCGAGCTCGACATCTGGCAATACATCCTGCTCGAGAAGATCCCGATCGTGCCGCTCTATTTCTCCGCCGAGCGGCCGGTGGTGAACCGCGGTGGCCAGTGGATCATGGTCGACGACGACCGCCTGCCGCTTCTTTCAGGCGAAAGTCCCGAACTGCGCCGCGTTCGCTTCCGCACCCTGGGCTGCTACCCGCTGACCGCCGCCGTCGAGAGCGATGCGGCGACCCTGCCGGAAATCGTCCGGGAGATGTTGATCGCCCGCACATCCGAGCGATCCGGTCGCCTGATTGATCACGACGACAACGCTTCCATGGAGAAGAAGAAGCGGGAAGGCTATTTCTGATGAACGCCATCGATCCGAACGTCGCCGCGGACGCTTCCGCTTTTACCGACTATCTTGGCCGGCACGAGAAGAAGAGCCTCTTGCGCTTCCTCACCTGCGGTTCGGTCGACGATGGCAAGTCGACGCTGATCGGCCGACTGCTCTATGACTCCAAGCTGTTGTTCGAGGACCAACTGCTGAGCCTTGAGAAGGACTCCCGCAAGCACGGCACGGTCGGCGACGATATCGACCTCGCCTTGCTTGTCGACGGTTTAGAGGCCGAGCGCGAGCAGGGCATCACCATCGACGTCGCCTACCGCTTCTTCTCGACCGACCGTCGCAAGTTCATCGTTGCCGACACGCCGGGCCACGAGCAGTACACGCGCAACATGGCGACGGGCGCCTCGACGTCCGATCTCGCGGTGATCCTGGTCGATGCCAGGCGCGGGGTGCTCACCCAGACCCGTCGACACTCCTTCATCGCGTCACTGGTCGGCATCCGTCATGTCGTGCTGGCGGTCAACAAGATCGACCTCGTCGGCTTCTCTCAGGCGATCTTCGAGGACATCGTCGCCGACTATCGCGCTTTCGCCGCCAGCCTCGGTTTCAAAACGCTGACGGCCATCCCGCTCAGCGCCCGCTACGGCGACAATGTCCTCGATCGCAGCTCGCAAATGCCATGGTATGAAGGCCCGACGCTGGTCGAGCATCTGGAAACCGTGGTCGTCGACGACGACGCAGCGGAGCGGCCTTTCCGTCTGCCGGTGCAATGGGTCAATCGGCCGAATCTGGATTTCCGCGGTTTCTCGGGCACCATTGTATCCGGCACCGTGCGACGCGGCGACCCCGTGGTGGTGGCGAAATCCGGCCGGACGTCGGTGGTAAAGTCCATCGTCACCTTCGACGGCGACCTCGAAGCTGCCTCCGCCGGTGAAGCGGTGACCCTGACGCTCGACGACGAGATCGACATTTCGCGCGGCGATGTGCTGTCGGGCGCTATCGATCGGCCCGAGATCGCCGACCAGTTCGCGGCCCACCTGATCTGGATGGCCGACGATCCGCTCCTGCCCGGACGCCCTTATCTTCTGAAGATCGGTGCCCGTCAGGTCACGGCGCAGGTGACGGCGATCCGCCACAAGATCGACGTCAACACCGGCGGCGAGTTGCCGGCCAAGAGCCTTGCCCTCAACGAAGTCGGCGTCGCCAATCTGTCCTTGTCCGAAGCGGTCGCCTTCGATGCCTATGCCGTCAATCGCGAGACGGGCGCTTTCATCATCATAGACCGACTGTCGAACCTCACGGTCGGCGCCGGCATGATCGATAATGGACTTCGTCGGGCCGGCAACATCCATTGGCAGGCGCTTGATGTCGACAAGCGCACGAGGGCGCTTGCAAAAGGACAGAAGCCGGCCGTCGTCTGGTTCACCGGCCTCTCCGGCGCCGGCAAGTCGACCATCGCCAACCTCGTCGAGAAGAAGCTGACGGCGCTTGGTCGCCATGCCTATATCCTTGACGGCGACAACGTCCGCCACGGACTCAATCGCGATCTCGGCTTCTCGGATGCCGACCGTGTCGAGAACATCCGACGCGTTGCCGAGACGGCCAGACTGTTCGTTGACGCCGGCCTGATCGTGCTGGTGTCTTTCATCTCTCCCTTCCGTGCCGAACGCCAACTGGCGCGCGAACTGGTGGAAGAAGGCGAGTTCATCGAAGTCTTCGTGGACACGCCGCTCGATGTTGCCGAAGCGCGCGACCCCAAGGGTCTCTACGCCAAGGCGAGGGCCGGCGAGATCGCGCACTTCACCGGTGTTTCCTCGCCTTACGAAGCGCCGGAGCGCGCAGAAGTTCGCCTCGGCACCACGACTGCCGCCGCCGATCTGCTCGCCGAGCGCGTGGTGACCTACCTGCAGGACAGCGGAATCATCCCGGGCGTCGAGGTAACGATCTGACGATCAGGACGCGGGGCCGGCTTTGTGAAGCCGGCCCATGCGGAGCGTCAGGGCAAGTGGCGGCAATGCCAGAAGAACCGCCGCGGCAAACGCAACGATCATCGCGAAGCGGAGTCCTTCCGGGGAACGGTCGGTCGCAAAGCCTGCGAGATTGCCGACAAGGCCGAACACTGCCGAGCCCGCGGCGTAGCCGGCCGATTGCAAGGTGGGCAACAAGGCCGATGCCTTGTCGCGTTCGCTTTCGGGGTGGGTTTCCATGACCACCTGGCAGAGGCTGCCCCAGGCCACCCCCATTCCAAGACCGGTGACCAGTTGGCCGAGCATGACCAGCGACAGAAGTTGTTGCGTCATGGAGGCGAGGCCGATGATCAGTCCGGCCGTCACGACCGATGCGCCGATGGCGACAAATGCGAGGCGCTTTCCCATGCCGTCGTAATTGGCGACGATCACCGCTCCGGTGCTCCAGGCGACGGCCAGAATGGCGCCGATGCCGCCGGCTATGGCTGGTCCATATCCCCAGAGATGCTGTACGGCGTAAACCAGGAACACGCCGGTGACCGATTGGGCGAGCGGCAGGAGAAAGATCGTCCAGAGGCCGAGCCCCGGTACGCTTGCAAGGCCGAAGGCGCCGCGTGGCAGGATTGACACCTGAGCGGACAGGTCGATGCGCACGGCGATGGTCAGGCACACTGCGGCGCCGACCACCACGAGGGCGGCCTGCCATGGCTCTTCCAGCGCAACGGCGGCGACCGAGATTGCCATCATGCCGAGCGCAACAAGTCCAAGCCTGAGGCCCGGGAACAGGCCCGCGTCGTGATCGCGCACGTCCTGGGGTACCGCCATGTGGACCAGTACCAGAAACATGGCGACGATCGGCAGGTTGATCAGAAAGGCCGCTCGCCAGCTGACGAACTCGGTGATGATGCCGGCCAGAACCGGGCCGCCGAAAGCCGCGGCGGCCCAGACGATCGCTTCGGCGCCGAACAGCTTTCCGACCAGTTGCGACGGAAAGAGTTGCGGAATCAGCGCAAAGGCAACGGCGGCGACGAGACCTTCGCCGGCGCCCTGCACGGCGCGGCCAATCAGTACCAGCTCCATGCTTGGAGAAAGGGCGGCGGCGAGCGTGCCGAGGGCGAACACGCCGCTTGCCACGAACAGGCACCGCCGTGCGCCGAAGCGCGCCTTGAGGAGCGGAGCGGAAGCGCCCGCCGTAATCGAGGCGACGATGTAGACGGTAAGCGTCCACGACAGGTAGGCCTCGCCGTGCAACTCGCCCACCGCGGTCGGCATCGCCGTCGACACCAGGAACGCGTTGAATGCGAAAATGGCCGCCGCGAGCATCAATGTCAGCGAGGCAGCAAGGTAAGCCGGCGCGAAAAGTTCGGACCAACGGCCGGAAGAAGGGGAGTTCATGACGAGAAAGGCCAAGGCAATAGCGAAAAAGGCCGCCTCCTATAGCAGCCTTCGGCAGTCTCGGGTATGGCGGACAACCGACGATCGTTTACTTTCACAGGAAAAATCGGCTAACAGTCGGCAGGCGAGGATGCGCTTCGTGAGCCGAACTCCTCATCGATTCCTGGAGAAACGCCGATGTCCGGGCTCAGCCGAACGTCCGAAGACCTTTCGCCCCGGCGCCGGAAAACCCTTTATCATGCGTGGCATCGTGGCACGCGTGAACTGGACCTCCTGCTTGGTCGCTTCGCCGACGCCGCCATAGGCGATCTGACGGAAGAGGAGCTCGACGAGTTCGAGGCC
>JAUVXG010000271.1 GCA_030603685.1 Pleomorphomonas sp. | reverse complement strand
GGCCGACCTCTCGGGACCCGGCTCCGTCACGGTTCCTCAGGCTCAAGCGTCTGCCTTCGACTGGACGGGCGTCTATGTCGGCGCCAGCGTCGGCTATGGCTTCGGCCAGGAGACCGCCGACCTTCAGGCCTTTTCCGGCGTGCCGGCCGTCAGCTTCGGCGAGTATGACCTCGACGGCATGACCGGCGGCGTCCAGGTCGGCTACAACAGGCAGTTCGGCGCCTTCGTTGCCGGCATCGAGGCCGACTTCCAGATGACCGACATCGAGGGGCAGGGCTCCGGCGCCGTCAGCTCCCTGACCACGGACAACGATTTCGGCATCGACTGGTATGGAACCGTGCGTCCGCGTGTTGGCTATGCCCTCGACCGCACGCTGGTTTATGCCACGGGCGGCTTCGCCTTCGGCGGCGTCTCCGGCACCATCGATGCCGATGATGCCGGCGGCGCAACGACCCGGGTCGAATCCGACAGCGCCGGACTCGGCTATGCGGTAGGCGCCGGCATCGAGCACGCTCTGACTGAGAAGCTGTCGATCCGGGCGGAGTACCAGTATGTCCACCTTCAGGCGGACGGCCACGGCGCCATCTACTCGGGCGGGGTCAATACCGGCGTCACCGCCTCGACATCCTTCGAGCCGGATCTGCACACGGCGAAGATCGGGCTGAACTATCGGTTCTGAAAAGGGTCTTGCCCCGCTGAAGAGCTTGAACCAAAGAGGGTGCAGCGGCCGGCGTTCGCCGGCCTCTTCAAAGGAGCTCAGGGAGGCTTGAGTGGAGGCGCTCGAAGGCGGACGCGAGGGGAAGATCTGGCGCGACGGCGACACAGTCACGCGGCCGGCCGGCCCGTGGACGCCGACGGTGCATCGCTTCCTCACCCACATCCGGGCGGCCGGCTTTCTCGGCGCGCCCGTTCCCGTCGCCATCACCGAGGCGGGGCAGGAGGTCGTGAGCTTCGTCGAGGGGCGCGTCTCCGAAGACCTCCGCGATCCGCTCGTCGGCTCCGAGCAGATGCTTCGTTCGGCGGGCGAGCTTCTCGCGAAGTTTCATGCGGCATCGCGCGGCTTTCTGGAAAGCGACCGCCAGCCGCAGGTCTGGATGCTGGAGCCGAGAGCGCCGCGCGACATCGTCTGCCACGGCGACTTCGCGCCCTACAATGTCGCCGGCGACAACGGTATCGCCGTCGGCCTCATCGACTTCGACACCATCCATCCGGCGCCGGCCCTGTGGGATCTCGCCTATGCGGTCTATCGCTGGGCGCCGCTGTTCTCGCCCGGCCATCAGGGCGGGGTGTTCGATCGGGAGACGCAGCTGTCGCGGGCGCGCATCTTCTGCGACGCCTATGGCGCGACGGCGGAAGAGAGGCGGCAGCTGCCGGGTATGATCGCCGAGCGCCTGCGGACGCTGGTTGCCTTCATGCAGGGACGGGCCGAGGCGGGCGACGAGACCTTCGTCGAGGACGTGGAAGCCGGCGAAGCCGCGCTCTACCTTGCCGACATCGCCCACGTGGAGCAACTCGGAGAGCGGCTCACCCAAGCCCTTCTCGGCTGAGAACGGATTTTTACCTATAGGAAATCTGAAAGCGGCTTTCAGAAGTTGCGATTAGGTCAGGGCGGCTGTCGGGTCTATATTGAGGGCGTCAAAGAGAGAAGAGAAAGAGGCCGGAAACCTCCGGTCAGGAAAGAAGGAAAACCGAAATGTTCGCCACCCTCAAGCGTGCTGCCAAGGCCCTCCGCGTTCCCTCCCAGGCCGAGCTCGACCTCGCCTACCTGAACGAAGCCGGCGACCGCTACGACCTCGAAGCCCGCGAGCGCAATCTCAGCCGCCGCGCGCCGAACCGGGGCCTTGGTCTCTGAGGACAGGACGGCAACACGCCGACACTTCAATACGACGTCGAGCGCTCGATACCTGACCGGTTCGGGCGCTTTGTCGTACCCGGCTTCCGGTAACGCAAAAAAAACGGCCCCCTTTCGGGAGGCCGTCTTCGTTTGATCCTGGAACGCTCGACCTTACCTGGTCAGAACGATCGTGTTCTTGAACTGCGGCTCGTTGTCGCGGGCGGCCGGATCGAAGGTCGTCACGACGCTGTAGCCCTGCGAACCGTGGGTGCCGACGACGGCGCCGGACTTCAGCGCCTGCTCGGCGGCGGCGTAGCGAGCGGCGTCGGCCTTGGCGGCGGCAGCGTTGACGCCATCGGTATGGATGACGGCGACGAACTGCGGGTCGTTGTCACGGGCGGCCGGGTCGAACTGGACGAGGGAGGCGGCGCTGGCGACCGAGGGGAGGAGGGCGGCGGCCAGGGCGAGGGAGGCGAGGAGGGAGGTCTTCATTTTCAAAACTCCTAAAGACGTAACGTACTGATTTGTTTCATGGTGTGGCAGCGGGGGAGGTCACTGGAGGTCTGTGCTCGCTGCCGATGACCGTGATTTAGGTCGCTTTCGATCACGGGCAAATGGGCGCCGGATGACAGTTGCGGGCCACGAAGTTGACAATGGATCGCAAAAGCGTGTGCGGGCGCGTGAACGCAGCGTGACGCAGCCCGCAGTAGGGGAATTCACGAAGCCGATTATTTCATGTTATGAACGATTTGCCGGTGGCCGGGGGCATGAGAATCCGCGGCGGCCGGTCCATCCGGAAGGGACATATCATGAAGTTTGCATTCGTTGCTGGCGCGCTGGTCACCGCGCTGCCGCCGCTGGCGGTTGCCGGCGAGAAGGTCGACATGGCCGACCTCACCTGTCAGCAGTTCCTGGCCGACGAGGAAGGCATCCTGCCGACCGTGGTCTGGATCGACGGCTATCTCAGCCACCAGAGCGGCAACACGGTGATCGACCTGGATCAGCTGATCGACAACGTGAAGAAGATCGCCGACGAGTGCGCCGGCCAGCCCGACATGAAGATTATGGACCTGGTGCCGGAAGAGGAATAGAGGCCGGCCGTCGATCGATCGGGGACCGCTTTCGGCGTTGGTCGGGGGCGGTCCCCGTCACTGCGCGGGAGAGGGCTGGGCGGCGGCAGGGGCCGTTGGCTGGGCTGCGGCGAGCTCGGCGTCGATGCCGGACAGCAGCGACACGATGTTGGTCATGTTGCGCCCCAGGTCGTAATAGCCGATCTGGCTGCGCGAATAGACATAGAGGAACGAGCCGCCGCCGCGAGCCGGCGTCACCATCACCGACAGCGTCGAGGGCATGCGCAGCAGGGGGGAGTAGACGATTGCCCGGAAGCGGGTGTTGATCGGGTTGGCGCCTACCGTCCGAACCTTGCCCGGCAGGCGCTTGACCGCTTTTTCGGCCACTGCGAACAGCACGGCCGGCGGCAGGTTGTAGCGGCGCGTCTCGATGTCGGGGATGCCCTTCTTGCAGTCGTCGGCCGGGCAGGCGAGCGTGTCGTTGAGCTTGCCGGTGCGCGAGGGCACCGCGAAATCATAGGGGCCGAGATCGGCCGCGCCGAACACCGCGTCCCAGCTCGCTTCCCGGCCGTAGGTATAGAAGGCCAGCACCAGGAGCAGGAATGCTCCGAACAGGGCCGCGAGCACCAAACCGAGGAAACGCAAAGGGGACATTGGATACCGGGGTCACGAGTGCGAGCGATCCCAGCTTTTAACCCGATTGAACAGGGCGCGCCAGAGGTCGGCCGAAACCGCCAGCCAGCCGGCGATGACAGCCATGACGACGATCATGGCAAGGCTGTTCGACCGGTCGGGGGCCGGCGTCGGCGTGATGGAATAGCTCATGTCGCGCGGCAGCGCCTTGACGAAGGGAACGGGATCGCCAACCGGACGGATGGCGCCGGTCTCCGTATCCAGCGTCGCGATGGCCGGTACGGTCTCGGCCGCCCGTACCGGGCTGAGGCTGGCGAACAGC
>JAUVXG010000280.1 GCA_030603685.1 Pleomorphomonas sp. | reverse complement strand
TGCGGTCGCCGAGCCAGATGCTCCAGACGACGCCGATCAGGAACAGGCCGCCGCGGATGATGTGCACGCCTTCCATGCCGATGAACGTTTCGCGCAGGGGCATCAGGAGTTCCGCGCCTAGACCGATGATCAGACTCATCAGCGCGACCGGCGCATACTGATAGCCGAGCTCCGTAAACACTCGGCCGAACCCGCCGTCGGCACCAAGCCGCCTGGCGATCATGGCGCCTACGGCCGTGAGGCTAGCAAGAACGGCGGTGAGCACGGCCATGGTGCCGAGCATGAAACCGACGATCATGATAAAGTCGAGCCACAGGAAGGTTTCGGCCCGCGCCGGGTGCACGCTCATCAGCCACGACGGACCGACGCGGGTGATCCAGTCGATATGGTTCTGGATGGCCCAGACGCCGAGGCCTTGCCGCATCGCCTGATACTGCGGCAGCACCAGCCACAGGAAACCGCCGAGCGCCACGCCGGTATCGAGGAACAGGAACCACGCTTCGGCGGGGTTGGCACGATGGTCGCGGATCTCTTCCACTTCGACGCCGGGGCGACGCAGGTCCAGCCTTATGCTGCCGGCCGCTTTCGGATTGACGCAGCGGAAGCACTCGATGCAGTGGCGGCTCTCGACCTTGCGCGGCAGGTCGATCATGGTCGGGCAGGCGCCGCGCTCGGTATAGGCGTCGCCGCCGCTCAGGCGGATCTTGGGCGTGAACTGTACGGCGCCGAGCCGGGAGTAGAGGCCCAGCACGCGGCCGATCGGGCAGAGATGTCGGCACCAGACGCGCTTGTTGCGACCGTAGAGTCCGCCGATGGCGATGGCGAGCAGCATGGTGCCGCCGAATAGCCCCGCCGCCGCTTCAGGATGGTCGCGCACGCCGATGGTCTGACCGTACAGTGTCATGATGATGAAACTGAGAGCCGGCGTTCCTTCCCACTTGATCCAGGCGGGAATGCGCCGCTGCAAACCGTACTTGTTGGCAAGCTCCGAAGCGGCGCCCATCGGGCACAGGGTACCGCACCACAGGCGGCCGAGGACGATGACGGACAGGAAGACCAGCGGAAACCAGATACCCCAGAGAAGATAGCGCAGGAACAACGTCGGGTTCGACAGAATGCCGCTTTCGGCCGGCGGATCGGGTAGCAGCACGGGCAGGCCGATGACGACGAGAAAAACGCCGAACATCAGCACCTGTATCCAGCCGAAGTGTCGTCTCCAGCGGACGAACAGCGCCTCAACAGTACGGGTGAAAGGGCTGCGAGAGTCGGTGCCTCCGGCTTCGATCATGGTTTTCACGGCCGGGCCGACAAAGTCGTCGCCACGGGCAAGCCTGTTCATTGGTGCGTCCCTCCGACACCGGTTCCTGTCGGCGCCGCTTCACCCGTCCGCGAAGGACGCCAAGATGCTAACTGCTTTCAATTGCAACTGACGATCAAGCTGGGGGTATCACGCATAATGTCCGACCGGCGGGACGTGTTGGAGAAATTCAGTAAAATCAGGCGCTTGAGTTTATGATCATGCGATATCAGGGGTTTCCCTACGGTTGACGCACCCCCAAGGCTGAAAATACTCCTGACAATCATTTGCAAAAAAGGGGCAACGAAATGCGTATCCTGAAGGGACTGGTCCTGGCTTCGGCGGCCGCTGGCTTTGCGACGACGGCCTATGCGCTCGAGTATCCGATCGGCGAGCCGCAGTTCGGTGGTGGCATGGAAGTCGCCGCCGTCTATCTGCAGCCGATCGAGATGGAGCCGGCCGGGATGATGCTGGCCGCCGACAAGGCGGACATTCATCTCGAGGCCGACATCCACGCGACCAAGGATAACGTCAACGGCTTCGCCAATGGCGACTGGGTTCCCTACCTCGAGATCACCTATGAGCTGATCAAGGACGGCAAGACCGTTTCCAAGGGCCCCTTCATGGGCATGGTCGCCTCGGACGGTCCGCATTACGGCGACAACGTCAAGCTGGACGGCCCCGGCGTCTACCAGCTTACCTTCAGCATCGCGCCTCCCGCGAGCAGCGGTCACATGGCGATGTTCGGTCGCCACGTCGACAAGGAAACCGGTGTTGCACCGTGGTTCGAGCCCTTCGAGGCGAAGTACGAGTTCACCTATGCCGGAACGGGGAAGAAGGGTGGCTACTGAGCTCCCTTCCAACGCGACGCAGCGCCGGCGGCTTTGCCAGGCCGCCGGATGTTTGCTCGTGGTTCTCGCGGCGACCGCTCCGGCCGCCGCCGAGGACGATCCGGTGTTCCGTATCGAGTTCAACGACGGCACCATGACCCCCAGCCGCATAGAAGTGCCGGCGGATACCCGCTTTGAGCTGCAGCTCGTCAATCTCGGCAAGACGCCGGCCGAGTTCGAGAGCGTGCCGCTCCGCAAGGAGAAGGTGATCGGGCCGGGCGTCACCACGTCCATGGTGATCAAGTATCTCGATCCGGGCGAATACTCCTTCTTCGACGACTTCCATCCGGAAGCACCGCCCGCCATCCTTGTCGCCAAGTGAGCGGTGGCGTGACGGGCCAAGACGAGGTCTAGCTCAATGTTCGGCTCCATAGCCTTCGTGGTCTGGCGCGAGAGCGTCGAGGCGTTGCTGGTCATCGGCATCCTGGACGCATGGCTGCGCGCCGAGACGCGCGACACCGGTCGCGCCCGCATGTTCCTGTGGGGTGGGGTCGTCGCCGGCCTTGCCTTTGCCGGCCTGCTGGCCGTGCTGCTGGTGCGGCTCGGCGAAGCCATTTCCGAAGAAGCGCAGCTCACCTACACGACGGTCGTCGTACTGGTCGCCGCCGCGCTTATCCTCCAGATGGTGTTCTGGATGCGCAAGCACGGCCGGTCGATGAAGCGAGATCTGGCGGAGCAGCTCTCCATCGCGGTTATCCGCCGTTCGTGGTGGGGCGTTTTCGTTCTGGCGCTGGTCGCCGTCGCCCGCGAGGGCAGCGAAACGGTGATCTTCCTTTACGGCATCCTGTCGTCCGGCGCCGCAGGCGATCTCCTGTCCGGTGTTGGCGCGGGTCTGTCCGGTTTCGTTCTGGCGCTTCTCAGCTACGGCTTGCTGCAGGCCGGCAGCAAGGTTCTCTCGTGGCGGGTGTTCTTCCGCATCACCGAGGTGATGTTGCTGTTCCTTGCCTGTGCGTTGCTGATGACCGGCATCGACGGACTGATCGACCTGGAGATACTGCCGCGTCTGTCGCGCCGTCTTTGGGATAGCGGCTGGCTGCTGTCCGACGGCAACGCCACCGGTGGCTTCATCTCCGCGCTGACCGGCTACCGAGCCACCCCCAATCTGATGGAGCTCCTGGCCTTCGTTGGGTACTGGGCCTTGGTGTTGGTGGTGATCATGCGCCCGAGACGATCGGCGGCCCCGGCAGCCGCCTGACCCCGAACCTCTTCATTATTGTCACCCCATCCCGGCGCTCCCGAACGGAGCGCCGGGATTTGTTGTTTTGGGCTCTGGTATTCGCAGATCCCGGGAGGC
>JAUVXG010000262.1 GCA_030603685.1 Pleomorphomonas sp. | reverse complement strand
GAATGGGGCGGGTCAATCCGTTGGGTCGCATCGCATGTCTCCGAAAGCGCTGGAGCACCGCCGATCAGGTCTTCTCAACCTGATCGAAAAGCGGCTGCTCCAGCAAACAAACCTGGAGTCTTCGCTTGGCGACCAAATGTTTCAATTTGGTCGGCGAAGGCTCTAGTCACGCGCTTGTCACCCTTCTTTGGCGGGGCGGGACCTGGCAGGTCTTGCCCTCGGCGCGAACCCGTGTTTGAACGACAGGATACGCTGTCGAGCATGGCCATGGCCCGCATCACTTCCGACTTCTTCGTCTCGGCCTATGTTCGCCGTCGCAACGACGGCGGCTTCTTCACGGCGGTGGTCGGCAGGGGAGCCGCCGAGGCCGGAGCCATTTTCGTCAAGGTATCGCGCCTCGATGGCACTGCCGATCTCTATGGTCCGGCGCCCCAGGTCTATCTGGACGACGTCGACCCGGCGATGGCCGGAGGGCGCGTGTTCGAGCAGTTGCTCGTCGACGCACCCGAGGCGGACGTCGACGCCCGCCTGCGATCCGAGCGGCGCTTCGACAGCGACTGCTGGATCGTCGAAACCGAGGACCGGCAGGGCACGTCGGATCTCGATATCATCGGAACCTGACCGTCCGGCCGCGTGTTTGCCTGTTGCCCCGCCGGCATCTTTGGGGATATCCCTCCAGCCGTTTTGCAGTTTTCGGAGCATCCATGACCGAGATGAAGCCCCCTTGCGCCGAGAAGCGGCCCGTCGTCACGACCGTTCATGGCGTCGATCTCGTCGATGATTACGCCTGGCTTCGCGCCGACAACTGGCAGGACGTCCTGCGCGATCCCGAGCTTCTCGATCCCGGCATCCGCGCTCATCTCGACGCAGAGAATGCGTTCTGCGACGCCTACATGGCCGACACCGTCTCGCTGCAGGAAAAGCTGGTCGCCGAGATGCGCGCCCGCATCCTCGAAGACGATTCCTCGGTGCCGCTTCCCGACGGCCCCTATGCCTATGCCAGTCGCTATCTGACCGGCGCCCAGCACCCGCGCCTCGTGCGCACGCTGCGCGACGGCGGCCCCGAGGAACTGTTGCTCGACGCCGACGAACTGGCGCGGGGCAAGGCCTATTTCAGCCTGGGCGGCGCCAGCCACAGTCCGGACCACAAGCTGCTCGCCTACAGCGTCGACGATACCGGCTCGGAGTTTCATGTCATCCGCATCCGCGATCTCGACGCCGATGTCGATCTCCCCGACGAGATTCCCAACACGGCCGGCGGCGTCGCCTGGGCGGCGGACTCCCGATCCTTCTTCTACACCTACATCAACGACCATCACCGCACCGAGAAGGTGCTGCGACATGTGATCGGAACGCCGGCCTCGGAAGACACCGTCGTCTATCTCGAAGAGGACTCCGGCTTCTTTTGCGGCGTCGACAAGACGCAGTCCGGTCGCTTCATCGTCATCGATTCGCACGACCATCAGACGTCCGAGGTGCGCCTGATCGACGCCACGGCGCCGGACAGCCCGCCCCGCCTCGTGACGGCGCGCGAAATCGAGGTCGAGTATTCGATCGAAGACGATGGCGACGACCGCGTCTACATCCTGACGAATGCCGACGGCGCCGAGGACTTCAAGATCGTCAACGCGCCGCTCAAGAGCCCGGGACGGGACAACTGGGTCGATGTCGTCGCCCACGAGCCGGGACGCCTCATCCTGTCGATGTCGATCTTTCAGGGGCGCATGGTGCGCCTCGAACGGGTGGGTGGCCTGCCGCGCATCGTGATTCGCGAGCTGGCGAGCGGGCATGAGCACGCCATCGCCTTTCCGGAGGAAGCCTACTCGCTCGGTCTGTCGGGCTCTTACGAGTTCGACACCAACATCGTCCGCTTCACCTACTCCTCGCCGACGACACCGGCGCAGGTCTACGACTACGACATGGCAACCGGCGAACGATTCCAGAGGAAGACGCAGGAAGTTCCCTCCGGCCACGAGCCTTCCGACTATGTGACGCGCCGCGTCATGGCGCCGGCCGCCGATGACGAGAGCGTGCCGGTCACCCTGCTCTATCGTGCCGACACGCCACTCGACGGCTCGGCGCCCTGCCTGCTCTACGGCTATGGCGCCTACGGCATCGCCATTCCCGCCTCGTTCTCGACCCGCATCCTGTCGCTGGTGGATCGCGGCTTCGTTTATGCCATCGCCCACATCCGCGGCGGCAACGAGAAGGGACACCGCTGGTATCTGGCCGGCAAGCGCGAGAACAAGCCGAACACTTTCAAGGACTTCATCGCCGCCGCCCGTTACCTTGCCGCCGAAGGCTTTACATCCGAGGGACGCATCGTCGCCCATGGCGGTTCGGCCGGCGGCATGTTGATGGGCGCGGTCGCCAACATGGCGCCGTCGCTCTGGGGCGGCGTGCTGGCCGCGGTTCCCTTTGTCGACGTGCTCAACACCATGCTCGACGCCACGCTGCCGCTCACCCCGCCGGAGTGGCCCGAATGGGGCAACCCGCTCGAAAGCGTCGCCGACTTCCAGTTGATCGCTTCCTACAGCCCCTACGAGAACCTGATGACGCAGGCCTACCCGCCGATGTTCGTGCTGGCCGGCCTCACCGACCCGCGCGTCACCTACTGGGAGCCGGCGAAGTGGATCGCCCGTCTCCGGGCGCTGAAGACCGACGACAACCCGCAGGTCATGCACATCAACATGGACGCCGGTCATGGCGGCGCGTCCGGCCGCTTCGACGAGCTGAAGGAGACGGCGCTCGAGTACGCCTTCGCCCTGAAAGTGATGGGCAAGGCTAACTAACTCGTTTTGCTAACCGAAACGCGCATGGGAGCCATGAATCGACTCGTGGCTCATTGCCGCCATCAGGAAAAGTTCCTATCTATCTCGCATGCACCACCGCCGGGCGGCGATGCTCAGTTTTAGAACGCTCTTTTTTCCTGAGAGGAGACGACCATGGCTTTCGAGCTGAATGACCTTCCCTACGCCTATGACGCCCTTGGCCCGTACATGTCCCGCGAGACGCTCGAGTATCACCACGACAAGCATCACCTTGCCTACGTGAACAACGGCAACAATCTCATCAAGGGCACCGAGTGGGAAGGCAAGAGCGTCGAGGAGGTGGTGAAGGGTTCGTTCGGAAAGAACCCCGCCCTCTTCAACAATGTCGCCCAGCACTACAACCACTTCTATTTCTGGCAGTGGATGAAACCGAACGGTGGCGGTTCCATTCCCGGCGAGCTTCTCAAGAAGATCAACGAGGATCTCGGCGGTCTCGACAAGTTCCGCGCCGACTTCATCCAGGCCGGCATGACGCAGTTCGGCTCCGGCTGGGCCTGGCTGTCGCTCAAGGATGGCAAGCTCGCCATCTCGAAGACGCCGAACGGCGAAAACCCGTTGGTCGCCGGCGCCACGCCGCTGCTGGGCGTGGACGTGTGGGAGCACTCCTACTACATCGACTATCGCAACCTGCGGCAGAAGTATCTCGAAGCCTTCTTCGACAATCTGGTGAACTGGGAGTTCGTCGCCGAGCTCTACGCCAAGGCCGGTTGAACCAGTTGGCGCCTGCTTGAGGCCTGAAAACGATACGGATTTACTTGGGGCTCCGGCTTGGTCGGGGCCCTTTGTCTTTTTCAGCGATATCTGTTGTCCGACGCCGCGCTAGCCACTATCACTGTCGTTGTGGGTACCGGAGTGGTTCGCACACCGGTTATTGTTTCCACTCATGCAACGGTTGACGGGGCCCTATGCCAAAGCTGACGGATTACATCGCTCGAACGATCGTCATCGTCGACGACAGTCCCCGCTTCAGGCGCTTCGTGGCGGGCATGCTCAACGAGTTCGGCTTTCACGATATTCACGAGTTCTCCGACACCGACACGGCCTTCGAGTTTCTGACCGGCCGGCATGTCGACCTCGTCATGTCGGACCTCGGCATGGAGCCGATGGATGGCTTCGCCTTCGCCGACCGCATCCGCCACGGCGGAGCCGTCGTCAATCGCATGGTGCCGATTCTGCTGATGACAGGGCACGCCAGCCGGCAGAACGTCCAGAAGGCGGTCATGGCCGGCATCGATGAGATCGCTGTCAAGCCGATGTCGTCGATCTGTCTCGTCGTACGCCTGCTCGGGGTGGTCGGGCGGCCGCGGGTCTTCGTGGAGACGGGGTCGGGCTGCTGCGGGCCCGCTCGACGGCGGCGGCCGGGCGCGCGCGACCGAGGGCGCG
>JAUVXG010000012.1 GCA_030603685.1 Pleomorphomonas sp. | reverse complement strand
GCCACCCAGCATGGCGAGCGCCGACAGAATCTGCATTCGGCGGATCTCCGCTCGCAGTTGGGCGAGATGGTTCGCTGCGAGATGACCGATCTCGTGCGCCAGGACGCCGATCAGTTCGTTGGGCGTCGTGGAGTCGATGATGGCTCCGGCGTTGACGAAGATATGCCGGCTGTCGGCTACGAAGGCATTGAAGGTATCGTCGTTGACCAGCTTGACCTGGACCGTGGCTGCGCCGAGACCGGCCGCCTTCAGCAGGGGACGCGTGTAGTCGGCGATCAGGGCTTCCGCTTCGGCGTCGCGCAGCAGCGATATGCTGCGGCTCCGCTCGACGGAAAGCGCCGGTAGAGTGGACGAGAGGGCGATCGCCGCCGCCGTGACGACGGCGACGGAGGTGCGGCGGAAGCTGATCATCATCGCGCGATTCACTATCGGAAGTCTCGTCAGGGTGTCCGTAGCCTGATAAAGGGCAGAACGTATGCCGGGCGCAACGGAAAAAACAGACGCGGCCAGTCCACGATACATTGCGATCCATCTCTGGCAAAATCTTGGAGGCGAGGGGAGAATGCGGGTTTCGCGACGGAGTGATGTGGCCCCCTTCCTCGCCATGGACGTGCTGTCCGACGCCAATCGTCTAGCCCGAGACGGCCGAAGCATCCTTCACATGGAACTCGGCGAGCCCGGTGCACCGGTGCCGGCCGCCGTTCGTGCCGCCGCCGAAGAGGCCCTGAATCGCGGCCGCATCGGCTATACCGAGGCGCTTGGCATTCCCGATCTGCGCGCCCGTATCGCCCGCCTTTATGCCGATCGTTATGGCGTCGGGGTGCCGGCCGGACGGGTCGCGGTCACGGCGGGCTCGTCGGGCGCCTTCAATCTCGCTTTCCTTGCCATGTTCGATGTGGGCGATCGCGTGGGATTGCCGACCCCGGGCTATCCTGCCTATCGCAACATCCTGACGGCTCTCGGCCTCGAAGTCGTCGAACTTCCGACGACTGCCGAGGCGCGCTGGCAGGCGAGCGCTGACGCCATCGAGAAGGTGCATGCGGAACGGCCGCTGGCCGGCGTCGTCGTGGCAAGCCCCAACAATCCCTCAGGCACCATGATGACGCGCGACGGCCTCAAGTCGCTGGTTGCCGCTTGCCGCGACATGAAGATCGCCCTTGTCATGGACGAGATCTACCACGGTCTCGTCTATGCCGGCGACGAGGTCACGGCGCTCGAATTCTCCGACGACGTCGTGGTCGTGAATTCTTTCTCCAAGTACTTCTGCATGACCGGCTGGCGCGTCGGCTGGATGGTTCTGCCGGAACGGCTGGTACGGCCGGTCGAACGCATCGCCCAGAATCTCTTCATCTCGCCGTCGGAGTTGTCGCAACGCGCCGCCCTTGGCGCCTTCGAGGCCAGGGAGGAACTGGAGGCGGTCAAGGCCGGCTACGGGGCCAGCCGCCGACTGCTTCTCCGGCGAATGCCCGAGATCGGCCTCGACCGATTCCTGCCGGTCGACGGTGCCTTCTATTTCTACGCCGACGTCAGCCGCCACACCAACGACAGCCTCGACTTCTGCCGCCGCATGCTGCACGAGGCGGGCGTCGCGGCAACGCCAGGTCTCGACTTCGATACCGGGCGAGGCTCGTCCTATGTCCGCTTTTCCTTTGCGGGACGGACCGATGAGGTCGCGGAAGCCTGCGAACGAATTGGTGCCTGGCTGAAATAGCCGCGCACGCTCGCCTCCATCTCGGCCATGGCACCCTGCGTCACCAGACCGGGGCTCCGTTCGTCCGTCTCGGCGTTGTCGGTATGGGGCGACCCCGATCGATTGATCGACATGCAATGTCGATGCGACAGATACGAACAGACCGCCCAGGATGGACCGGGGCGGTCTCGATCGATGTTCCGTGCGCTGCCGTCAGAAGAAGGAGCGGCGCTGCCACCAGCCCGTCTTCTTCGGCTGATTGCTCTCGGGTTCCGGCTCGGGCTCGGGTTCCGGCTCGGGTTGCCGCACCGGTTCGTTGGCCTCGATCGACTTCTCGACCAGCTCCGCGACGGTCTCAAGCGGCGTGTGGGCAGGCGCAGCCGCCTCAGATGCCTCTTCCGGAGCCTCTTCGCTCTCGCTCGCCAGCGTCTCCACAGGCTCGTCGTTCACCACACTCGGGGCAGCCGTCGCTCCCGCGTCGGCGGCATCCGCAACGGGAGAGGCTTCAGCTTCGGTTCCGCTCTCGGCCTCGTTTGCCGCCGTTTCGATGGCAGCAGGCTCGCCGTCCTGGACGGCGGTCGTGGATTCGGACCCGACGTCTTCCTCAAGCTGATGCCGGCGGCGGCCACCGCGACGGCCACGCCGACGCGACCTGCGGCGCTGGTCGCTCTCACTGTCGCCCTCGGCACGCGCTTCGCGGTCGTCCTCTTCGGAACCGTCATCGTCGCCCTCGGGAGAGGACTGTTCGGCGCCGTCTCCGGTCGCATCCTGGCTGTCGCCGTTGGCAGCTTCGCCGCCCTCCGTCCGCCGGCGGCGACGCCGACGACGCTTGCGGCGGGCATCGCCGTCGCCACGCTCTTCACGCGACTGGGTCTTCTCGGCCTCGGCCTCCTCGTCGTCCTCTTCCTCGATGTCCTCGTCGATGTCCTCGTCATACGGCTGCACGCTTTCGGGCGTCAGCGTCGGCGCGGCCGGCGGCGGGGCGGGGTTGAGGATGATCTCGCCGCGTTCGACGGCGAAATGCTGCGAACCGAGGTGTTCGTCGGCCGAGATGGTGATCGTTAGACCGAAGCGCGCCTCAAGGTCGGAAAGGTGCTTGCGCTTCTGGTTGAGAATGTAGAGCGCCACCGCCGACCGGGTGCGGACGGTCAGGTGATGCGTCACGCCCTTGATCAGCAGGTCTTCGAGCGAACGAAGCACATGCAGCGCCACGCTTTCGGTGGAGCGGACGATGCCGGCTCCGAGGCAGTGCGGGCAGAGCTCGGTGGAGCCTTCCAGTACGCCGGTGCGAATGCGCTGGCGGCTCATCTCCATCAGGCCGAAGTGCGAGATGCGCCCCACCTGGATGCGGGCGCGGTCGTTTTTCAGGCAGTCCTTGAGCTTGCGCTCCACCGCCTTGTTGTTCTTGGCCTCCTCCATGTCGATGAAATCGATCACGATGAGGCCGGCAAGGTCGCGCAGGCGGAGCTGGCGGGCCACTTCCTCGGCCGCTTCGAGGTTGGTGGCGAGCGCCGTATCCTCGATGTTGTGCTCGCGCGTCGACCGGCCGGAGTTGACGTCGATGGCGACCAGCGCTTCTGTCTGGTTGATGACGAGATAGCCGCCTGACTTAAGCGTCACCTGCGGCGAGAACATCGCATCGAGCTGCGGTTCGACGCCGAAGCGGCCGAACACCGGGATCGGGTCGCGGTAAGGCTGGACGTTCTTGGCATGGCTCGGCATGAGCATGCGCATGAAGTCCTTGGCCTCGCGATAGGAATCTTCGCCGGCCACCAGAACTTCGTCGATGTCCTTGTTGTAGAGGTCGCGGATCGAGCGCTTGACCAGCGAGCCTTCCTCGTAGACGAGGCTCGGCGCGGATGAACGAAGCGTCAGCTCACGGACGTTTTCCCAAAGGCGCAGGAGATACTCGAAGTCGCGCTTGATCTCGGTCTTGGTGCGGGCGGCGCCGGCCGTCCTGAGAATGACGCCCATGCCTTCCGGCACGTCGAGCTCGTGGGCGATCTCCTTGAGACGCTTGCGGTCCTGCACGTTGGTGATCTTGCGCGAAATGCCACCACCCCGGCCGGAGTTGGGCATCAGCACCGAATAGCGGCCAGCCAGAGAAAGATAGGTGGTCAGCGCGGCACCCTTGGTCCCGCGCTCTTCCTTGACGACCTGGACCAGCAGCACCTGACGCCGCTTGATCACTTCCTGAATGCGATACTGGCGTGCCCGACGGACGCGGCGCTCCGGCACCTCTTCGAGTGCGTCCTCGGCGCCGACGCTTTCGACGTGCTCTTCCTCGTCGTCGCTCGTGCGCTCCTCGCCATCGTCATTGATGGTCTCGACCGACTGGTCGTCATGAATGTCGATGACGCCGCCCGTCTCGGGCGTTGGCACTTCGTCGTCGACCGGCTCGATGACGGGAGTTGCCTCGAGGGCGCTGGTCTCTTCGGCCGGCTGCGCCTCACCGTCGTCTGCCGGGGCTTCGCTCACAATCTCGACGGGGCGAGCGGCGGCTTTCGCTGCCTGCGCGCGGGCCTGCCGGTCGCGATGCATCCGGGCGCGACGCTCGGCTTCCTCGCGCTCTTCGGCCTCTTCGGCCTCGATCAGGGCCTGACGATCCGCCTGCGGGATCTGGTAGTAGTCGGGGTGAATCTCGGAGAAGGCCAGAAAACCGTGGCGATTGCCGCCATACTCGACAAAAGCCGCCTGCAAGGACGGCTCGACGCGCGTCACCTTGGCGAGATAGATGTTTCCTCTGAGCTGCTTCCTGGTCGCCGACTCGAAATCGAATTCCTCAACGCGGTGTCCACGCACCACAACCACCCGGGTCTCCTCCGGGTGGGTGGCATCGATCAGCATCTTGTTTGCCATTAAGTCTGACTCCCGGCCGTGTGCGCCCTCGGCACCGCCGCGACACCGATGGAAGACTCCTGAGAGCCGTTCCTGGAATCGCCGCGCGCTGGAAGGAGCCGCACCGGCCGTCGATAAGGGGGAAGGGAATAGGGAAAAGCGCCGGACCAACCGAGGCCGCAAATCGGGAAACGGCAGATGCATTACGCCATCCTGCCTTTTCGACGATTTGCTTTGGCCTCACGACTTTCACGTCCGGCACGTTCTTTCTTTTCAACACCATCGTTCCTGAAAAACCCGCTCGGCAAAGCCAATACGGGGGAACGACGACGAATGCCTTGTTGGGCGGCCTGAGTGGCCGTGCACCGAAGCGCCGATCTTTCCGGTTGATCTACGGGCGTCCTCATATGCGTTCCCGCAACGCGGCGCGCGGCCGGGCGAAACACAACGAGCGAAGGGCCGGGTTCCGCGCATTGACCGGAAAACCAACCGGTGGCCGCGCTGACCTCTCGGCCCTCGACTGCCGGTCACATTCCTCCTGTATTTCAAGCAGAAGGTGAACCGGCTGGACGCTCTCAAGTACCGAGAGCAAGGATTCGGGCTCCGATCCCTTATTACTTGCGTGAAGTCCCATATGCAAGGCGATCAAATAGGCCGCCAATCAATTCCTCGCAATGTGAAGTGTTCGCCGTCCCGATCGGCAGGGGACTGGAAATGGTTAACCAAATTGGCCTAGGTGCTGTTCAAGGAATGCTGCAGATCCGAGGAAGATGCGTCCGCGAGGGTGAGGGGAGTTGCCATCTCGTCGGTCTGTGGCAGTTTGGGCCGCTCATGGGATCGTTGGAGCGATCATTTGACGACCGTTGTAAACCGCTTCGCAGTCTTTCTCGGCGTCGTCGTCCTGACGGTGGCGACGCTGGTCTGCCTGATGCACGGTGCTCTCGCCGGCGATCCGCCGGTGGCGACGGACGGTCGCGTCGTCGGTGACGAGAGTCGCACCCGCTTCGTGCTCGATCTTTCCGGTGAGATCGACCTCAGCGCCTTCACGCTTGCCGATCCCTACCGTGTCGTCATCGATCTGCCCGAAGTCGACTTCCGCCTGCCGCCAGGCACCGGCTCCGCCGGACGAGGCCTCGTAAGCGACTGGCGCTACGGTCAGTTCGCGGCAGGCCGATCACGCATCGTGCTGGACGTCACCGGTCCGGTAAAGATCGACAAGGCCTTTCTGTTGCCGGCCGTCGAGGACCAGCCGGCTCGCATGGTCCTCGATCTTCTCAAGACGACCGCTGCCGCCTTCGATGAGGATTTGCGGAAAAGCCAGCTTGCCCGCGACAGTGCCAACCAGCCGGTGCAGAAGGCCGATCAACTGCCGCCCCCCGATCGCAGCAAGCGGGAAAAGCCCTTGGTCGTCATCGATGCCGGGCACGGGGGTGTCGATGCGGGAACCGTTTCCGCGTCGGGCGTCCTCGAGAAGGACATCGTCCTGGCCTTTGCCAAGAAGTTGCAGGAGAATCTCGAACGGACCGGAAAGGTCGCCGTCCTCCTGACGCGGACAGATGACACCTTCCTGCCTCTCGCGGCCCGTGTGCAGTTCGGTCGTGACCACGCAGCCGACCTGTTCCTGTCCATCCACGCCGATTCCGAGCATGAAGGGTCGGTGCGCGGCGCAACCGTCTACACGCTGTCCGACAGGGCCTCCGACCGTGAGGCGGCAGCGCTCGCGGCCAAGGAAAACGCATCCGACCTCATCGCCGGCCTCGATCTGCAACAGGAGGCCGACGAGGTGACCGACATCCTGGTCGATCTCACCCGCCGGGAAACGCGAAACTTTTCGGCCGCCTTTGCCAACGGACTCGTCAGCGACCTCGCCACGGCGACCCGGATGATCAAGAATCCGCACCGATCCGCAGGTTTTCAGGTTCTGCGGGCCCATGACGTGCCGTCGGTTCTGGTGGAAATCGGCTATCTCTCCAACGATCAGGACGAGAAGCTGCTCACCTCGGACGAATGGCGGTCTCGCGTTGCCGAAGCCGTCACGCAGGCGGTTCTGCGTTTCTTCGGCCAGAAATACGCCTATCTCGGCAAATAGCGGAAGCGGATTGTTGCCGTCAGGCAACGCCACGGCCCCGCCTTCGCCACAAAGAGCGGCGAACGTCCGCGCTCACGGAAACATTCGCATTCTGCGGCGTTTTGAGATATCGGCTGACCCAAAAGCCGACGCATGGCAGCCGGACGAACCGGGTTTTGCCATGCCGCCGAGACGGACAGGCACGCCGGCGCGGCTGGTGTCGACGGGAATGATGGACGGACTATGATCTTCGTAAGATTCTTCGGCTGGGTCTTCTCGATCGCGGCGTTGCTGTTCCTGGTGGCGGCCGGCGGCGTTGCCGTCTACATCCATTCCCTCAGCTCAGATCTGCCCGACACAAACCAGCTGCGCAACTACCAGCCGCCGGTGGTGACGCGCGTCCATGCCGCCGACGGCGAGCTGGCCTCCGAGTATGCTCATGAGCGCCGTCTGTTCATGCCGATCCAGATGATTCCCGATCGGGTGAAGCAGGCGTTCATTTCGGCCGAGGACAAGGATTTCTACACTCACCCTGGCATCGATCTGGTCAGCCTGGCCGGAGCGGCGGTCAAGAACATCGACACCATCGTCTCGGGTTCGAACAAGCGCATGGTTGGCGCTTCGACGATCACGCAGCAGGTCGCCAAGGTTTTCCTCCTGACCAACGAGCGCACCATCGATCGCAAGATTCGCGAAGCGATGCTGACCCTGAAGATCGAACAGGCCTACACCAAGGATCAGATCCTCGAACTCTACCTGAACGAGATCTATCTGGGCTTCCGCTCCTATGGTGTCGCAGCCGCTTCGCTGGCCTACTTTGACAAGCCCCTGGCCGACCTCAAGCTGGAAGAAGTGGCCTACCTGGCTGCGCTGCCGAAGGCGCCGGAGAACTACAATCCCTACCGCAGCCGTCAGGCCGCTATCGAGCGTCGCAACTACGTCATCCAGCAGATGGTGGAGAACGGTTATGCGACGCGCGAGGAGGGCGATGCGGCCATGAAGGCGCCGCTCGTCATTGCCGAGCGCAACCAGTCGGCCAAGGTGTTCGCATCCGAGTATTTTGTCGAAGAGGTGCGGCGTTCGCTACTGGCCATGTACGGCGAGAAGGGGCTTTACGAGGGCGGTCTCTCCGTCCGCACGACCCTTGATCCGAAGATGCAGGTAATTGCCCGCAGCGCACTTCAGCGGGCGCTCTTGCGCTATGACGAGGCGCACGGCTGGCGCGGCGCCAAGAAGCAGATCGACGTCTCCGGCGACTGGGGCATTCCGCTTGCCGCGGAGGCCGGCCTGTCCGACGTGCCCGAATGGAACGTCGCCGTCGTGCTGGGCTTCGACGGTGACGCCGCTCGAATCGGCCTGCAACCTTCCAAGGGGCCGACCGGCAAGGTGAATGACGAGCGCATCGAGGGCATCATCCCGCTCGACCAGCTGAAATGGGCGAAGTGGGAGACCGGCCCCAAGCGGGGGGCGGCCGTGAAGGCTGCCTCGGACGTCCTGTCGGTCGGTGATGTCATCTACGTCGAGAAGACTGGGACCGCCGTCGGGACGCTGGAAGCCTATCGGCTCCGCCAGTTCCCGGGCATTTCCGGCGCCCTGGTAGCCATGGACTCCACCACCGGCCGCGTGCGCGCGCTGGTTGGCGGGTTCTCCTTCGCCGAAAGCGAGTTCAACCGGGCAACCCAGGCCAAGCGCCAGCCCGGCTCGTCCTTCAAGCCCTTCGTCTACTCGGCCGCCCTCGACAACGGCTACACCCCCGCGTCGGTCATTCTGGACGGTCCGATCGAGATCGATCAGGGGCCGGGCCTCGGCATGTGGCGGCCGCAGAACTATGGCGGCGGTTACGCTGGGCCGTCCACGCTCCGCACCGGCATCGAGAAATCGCGCAACCTGATGACCGTGCGCCTTGCCCAGGACATGGGCATGCCGCTTGTCGCCGAATACGCCAAGCGCTTCGGCATCTACGACAACATGCAGCCGGTCTTGGCCATGTCGCTCGGCGCCGGCGAGACGACGGTGATGCGGCTGGTCAATGCCTACGCCATCATTGCCAACGGCGGGCGCCGCGTGCAGCCGACCCTGATCGACCGTGTGCAGGATCGTTTCGGACGTACCATCTATCGGCATGATCAGCGCGTCTGCGAGGGGTGCAACTCCGGCGACTGGAAGGGCCAGGACGAGCCGCAACTGATCGATGAGCGCGAGCAGGTGCTCGATCCGATGACCGCCTACCAGATCACCTCCATGATGGAAGGCGTCGTCCAGCGCGGCACGGCCACGGCGGTCAAGAGCCTCAATCGTCCGATCGCCGGCAAGACCGGTACCACCAATGACGAGAAGGACGCCTGGTTCGTCGGGTTCACGCCCGAGCTGACCGTCGGCATCTTTCTCGG
Organism: Pleomorphomonas sp.; assembly: GCA_030603685.1. Lineage (GTDB taxonomy): Bacteria > Pseudomonadota > Alphaproteobacteria > Rhizobiales > Pleomorphomonadaceae > Pleomorphomonas. The sequence continues at coordinate 39,002 of JAUVXG010000012.1, read as the reverse complement.
CTTCGACACGCCGAAGCCCATGGGGCATGGCGCGACCGGCGGCACGATGGCAGCGCCCGTCTTCCGCGATTTCATGGCGCAGGCTCTGGCCGGTCAGCCGCCTCAGGAGTTCAAGGTGCCCGAGGGCATGGTGCTGATCCCGATCGATCGCAAGACCGGCATGCGTGCCTATGAGGGCGAAAGCGCGATCATCGAGGCCTTCAAGCCCGGAACCGGTCCGTCCGACGTCTATTCGGTCATCGGTGGCGACGGCATGGCCTGGGGCGTGCCGACCGAGGTCAACTCCGAGGCCGACAAGGCGGCGGTGACCGGTACGGGCGGTCTCTATTGACAACAGCTGGCTGAGACATCGTCCGACAGGCCAGACAAAAGACGGAATGGCGGTCGATGGGTTTACATCGGCGATATCCGTTCCTATGGTCCGCCGCGCCCGTGATCGACGACGGGCGTCCGCCGATGCCTTTCGCCTCGGCGCCAACTCAACCTCCTGACCGGAGCTCACATACATGCGAGCCGAAATCGAGGCCATCGTCGACGAGATCAAGCAGGGTATGGCCCTGCTGAGGAGGCATCTTTGACTGGGATGCCTCCCAGCAGCGTTTGGCCGAACTGAACGGTTTCGTCGAAGATCCGACACTCTGGAACGATCCCGAGCGCGCGCAGAAGATCATGCGCGAGCGGACCGATCTCGAGAGCCGAATCAACGGCTATCTCAAGCTTGACCGCGATCTCAAGGACAGCATCGAGCTGATCGAGCTCGGCGAGATGGAGGACGACGCCACCGTCGTCACCGACGCCGAGAACACGTTGCGCGGCCTCAAGGACGAGATCGCCCGCCAGCAGGTGGAATCCATGCTGTCCGGCGAGGCCGATGCCAACGACACCTACATCGAAGTCAACTCCGGCGCTGGCGGTACCGAAAGCCAGGACTGGACCAACATGCTCCTGCGCATGTACACGCGCTGGGCGGAGAAGCGCGGCTACAAGGTCGAGATCCTGGAAGTTCACGACGGTGAAGAAGCCGGCATCAAGAGCGCCACGGTGCTCATCAAGGGCCACAACGCCTACGGCTGGCTGAAGACCGAGTCGGGCGTGCATCGCCTCGTTCGCATTTCGCCCTTCGACAGCCAGGCGCGGCGTCACACGTCGTTCTCCTCGGTCTGGGTCTACCCGGTCATCGACGACAAGATCGAGATCGAGATCAACGAAAGCGACTGCCGCATCGACACCTACCGCGCCCAGGGTGCGGGCGGCCAGCACATCAACACGACCGATTCGGCCGTGCGCATCACGCACTATCCCTCGGGCATCGTGGTGGCCTGTCAGGCCGAGCGGTCGCAGCACAAGAACCGGGCCACGGCCTGGAACATGCTACGCGCCCGTCTCTACGAAGCAGAGTTGAAGAAGCGCGAAGAGAAGGCCAACGCCGAGCAGGCCGGCAAGACCGACATCGGCTGGGGCCACCAGATCCGTTCCTACGTCCTTCAGCCGTACCAGTTGGTCAAGGATCTCCGTACCGGGGTCGAGAGCACGTCTCCGTCCGACGTGCTCAACGGCGATCTCGACGGCTTCATGGAGGCGGCGCTGGCCCAGCGCGCCTTCGGTAAGCAGCCGGCCGAGATCTCGGACATCGACTGATACCGTTTCCGTCGGGTTTCGACCTTTCGGGCGGAACCTGACGGAACTCGCATGAGGTCTCCGGCTGACAGTGTCGAGCTTGGAATGACAAAGGCGGGGCGCCGAAACGCCCCGCCTTTTCCATGTCCGGGCGGCTTCGGCAGCCCTCAGGGCAGAAGATTTGCCAGCTTGTTGCCCGCATTGATGTAGTTGACGGGATTGATCGGCGCGCCGTCGACGCGGGTCTCGTAGTGGAGATGCGGTCCGGTCGAGCGACCGGTGGAGCCCACCTCTCCGATCACGGTGTCCCGCGTCACCCGGTCGCCGACACGGGCGGTAATGCGCGACATGTGACCGTAACGCGTGGTGACGCCGTTGCCGTGATCGATCTCGACGAGATTGCCGTAACCACCCGACCAGCCGGCCACCGTGACGACTCCGGGCGCAGTCGGCTTGATATCGGTGCCGGTCGGCGAACGGAAGTCGATACCGGCGTGGAAGGCCAGCGATCCGAGGAAGGGATCGCGGCGCGAGCCGAAGTTCGAAGTCATGTCACCGCCCGGTAGCGGACGAATGAGAGGTAGCTTGGCCGCCGCAGCCTTGACGCGCGCCAGTCGGTCGAAGGCCTGATCGGCGTCCTGCATTGCAGCCGTGAGTGCTTGTGCTCCCGCGAGGGGAACATAGGGACCGCCGACCGCGTCCTCGGTGCCGTCCGGCGCTTCCGGCACGTTTACGTGAAGGCCCGCGTTGGCAATGACTTCCACCGCTTCGTCAACGCGGGAGTTGGCGGCCTCGGCGATCGCCTCGACGGCTTTCGCCTGCTCGGCGTCGACGGCGGCCAGATGCTTGGATATCGCCTTGAAGTCCGGCTTGCCATCGACCGTACGGAGGTCCGCCTTGGGAATCGCGGTGTTCCCTGTGGCCGATGTCAACGCGTCGAACTGGCGGTCGATCAGGCTGGCACGACCGGCGTCGGCGTAGGCGTTGATCGATCCGGTCACGTCGGTCGGCGCGAGCGCGGCACTTCTGTCGGCAGGACCCGCGGCGTTGCCATCGTCTATGAGGCCGATGCTTCGTGCCTTGTCGATCAGTTCACCGACGGCGCGCTGACGGTCCGCGATTCCCTGCTGAACGGACAAGATCTTCTCGACCTTCTCGTCCATCGCCACGCTGTCGAGAATCTGCCGGCTGGAGATGCGGTCGATCTCCGAGCGTAGCCGGGCGATACGGTCCTCATAGGCCTGTTGCATGTTGGCGTTGCGCTCGCGCACCAGATCGAACAGATCGTCGCGGAAGACCAGATAGGTAGTGGCAGCCAGAAAGCCGAGTGAAACCGCCAGGAAGAGCGTCAGGCCGCCGAACAGGGCCAGCGGACTGAACGTATAGGTGCGCGTGTTGTCTCGGCTGATGATGACGATGCGTCTCGCCGAGCTTTGGCTACGGTATCGATCTGCGGCTTGTGGTCTCATCAACGCAACGCTCCGGGCGGGAACCGACCGCACCGCCGCATGCGGCGGGCGGAACTCCTTGGGAGCGATTAGAGACCGTTAGGGTTAATGAAGGCTTGAAGCGGCGATACCTTGCAGAAATGGTTTGATTTACAATGCCTTGACCGCCGTCAGGACCTCCTCGGCATGCCCCTCGACCTTAACCTTCGGCCAGGTTCTTGCCACGGTTCCATCGGGGGCAATCAGAAATGTCGAGCGAATGATTCCGAAGTACTTCTTGCCATAGAGCGACTTCTCGCCCCAGGCACCGTAGCTTTCAGCGACCTTGTGATCGGGATCGGAGCCGAGCGCCACCGTCAGCTTGTGCTTGACGCGGAACTTGCCGTGCTTCTCCACCGTGTCCGGCGATATCCCGATCACCGTGGTGTCGGCTTTCGCAAACTCGTCGGCGAGACACGAAAAGCCGATTGCCTCGCGCGTGCAACCCGACGTGTCGTCCTTGGGATAGAAATAGACGACGACGGGGCGTCCTTTGAGTGCGGCAAGGGAGATCTCGCCCTGGTCCGTAGGCAGGGTGAAGTCTGGGGCAGGGGATCCCACGGCAACGGTCATGGCTGGTCTCCGGTTTTACGTCTGTCTTTTATCGTCCGCCCGAAGCGTCTGAGCAAGGGTCGGCCCGCAACCGGCGCGATGGAAAACGGCCCGCGACTACCGTCGTGCTCGGGTGGGAGACCAATTGCGAAGAGCGCGTGGCTTGCCTTCCGGTCCGCAAGCCGTTCGTGAAAAAGCGCAAACGTCGGCAGGATATTCCCACCAAAAATTGTACTTTTCAAACGAAAGGATATAAGCAAATATACCGTTGTTTGTAGAACAAGTCTCAATTTTGAGCCGTTTTGTCCGGGCTTCAGGCCCTGTGTCCTCCATTCTTTCGAGGGAGGAGTGAACCGTGGTTGCGTCAGTTCTTCGAGGGTTTACCACCCTTCTGGAGTTTGAAGGCCGGCCGCCCGTTCCTGTCGTATGCCGGGTCAGTGCCGGATTCCGAAGAGACGGAAGCCTGTCCGTGGAAGGAGAGGCCGATGTCGATGAGGACTTCACTTGTCTGATCGGGGTTTGCGGGCGCATCAACGTCGGCGACGGGCGTCCCAAGGTCGGCGTGCGGATTGCGGCGGCCGACGCCGAGCAGGGCATCGTTCGCTTCCTGATACGCGATCCGATGCTCGACGCGGTCGCATAGCTCCGTCCTCTGGATGAAGCCGCCTTCAAAAGCAAACGGGGCGCCGAAGCGCCCCGTCCTCAAACTTGAAAGCTGTCCGATCAGGCGATCTTGGGATCGAGCTCGCCCGAGGCGTAGCGCTTGGCCATGTCGGCAAGCGGAATCGGCTTGATCTTGGAGCCGTGACCGGCGGCGCCGAACTCCTCGTAGCGCTGCTTGCAGACCTTCTGCATGGCGGCCATGGCCGGCTTCATGAAGGAGCGCGGATCGAACTCGGCCGGCTTCTCGGCAAAGAACTTGCGGATGGCGCCGGTGATGGCCATGCGGCAGTCGGTGTCGATGTTCACCTTGCGCACGCCGTGCTTGATGCCGTTGACGATTTCCTCGACCGGAACACCGAAGGTCTGGGGCATCTGACCGCCGTAGGCGTTGATGATGTCGAGCAGATCCTGCGGAACCGACGACGAGCCGTGCATGACAAGGTGCACGTTCGGCATGCGTTCGTGGATCTCCTTGATGCGGTAGATGGCGAGCACGTCGCCCGTCGGCTTGCGGGAGAACTTGTAGGCGCCGTGGCTGGTGCCCATGGCAATGGCCAGGGCGTCGACCTTGGTGCGCTTGACGAACTTCACCGCTTCGTCCGGATCGGTGAGGAGCTGCTCCTTGCTGAGCACGCCCTCGGCGCCGTGGCCGTCTTCCGTGTCGCCCATGCCCGTCTCGAGCGAGCCGAGCACGCCCAGCTCACCTTCCGTCGAGGCGCCAACCATGTGGCTGAGCTCGGCGACGCGGCCGGTAACGTTGGCGTTGTAGTCGAAGTCGGCGGGGGTCTTGCCGTCGGCCTTGAGCGAGCCGTCCATCATGACCGACGAGAAGCCGTTGGTGATGGCCGAGAGGCAGGTGGCTTCCGAGTTGCCGTGGTCCTGATGCATGCAGACCGGAACGTCGGGATAAAGCTCGATGGCAGCCTTGATCAGGTGGCTGAGCACGATGTCGTTGGCGAACGCGCGGGCGCCGCGGCTGGCCTGCATGATCACCGGGCTGTCGGTCTCCTTGGCCGCGGCCATGACGGACAGCATCTGCTCCATATTGTTGATGTTGAAGGCCGGCATGCCATAGCCATGTTCGGCGGCATGATCGAGCAACTGCCGCAGTGAAACCAGCGCCATAAGGGAACTCCTTCGCGAATTCTTCTGTGGTCCCGAGCCCTTCCCGCCTATCGCGTGCGACTGGCGAAACAGACTGGCTCATATCTACGACTTTAGCACGATTTACCAGAGGTGAGTTCGGTTCAGACCGCCGGTTGCGCCAAAAAATCGTGAACGCAATTGATAGTTCGGCTGAATATTCGTGTTTTCCTCCACGGGCAAAATACTGCCCCGGAGGTCAGCTGGCAAGCACGGCGACGTCGACCCGGCGGGCCAGCTGGCGCACATCGTCGGGCGACGGGAGGTGCGGTCCGATTCGACCGAGCTTGGCCGTTGCGAAGGCCACGGCGCGGCGGGCCAGCGCTTCAAGACCGAGATTGTCGGCGAGGGCGGACGCGATGCCAGCCACCATGGCATCGCCGGCGCCGACCGTCGACAGCGCGTTGACAACGGGCAGCCGGGCCGACAATGCGGTGTTGCCGCGCAGGAAGATGGCGCCTTGCTCGCCGCGCGAAACGACGACAAGCTCGATGCCGAGCGCCTGTACCTCGCGGGCGGCGGCAACGATATCGGCGACCTCGGTCAGCGGACGACCTGCCCACGCCTCCAGCTCCAGCCGGTTGGGTTTGACGGCGAACGGCAAGCTTTCGCGGGGCGCGGCGAGAGAGGCGGCGAGCGGCGCGCCGGAGGTATCCAGAACGACGCGGCACCGAAGGAGACAGAGGTCGGCGGTGAGCCTCGCCCAGACGCTCGCCGGTTGGCCGAGCGGCAACGAGCCGGCGAGGACCACCAACGCCGCTTCGATCACCTCGCGTCGCAGCACGTCGAGCACCATGTCGTAGGTCTCGTCGTCAAAGGTCAGACCTGGCAGGTTGATGTCCGTCGTGGTTCCGGTGACGACGTCGGCGATCTTGATGTTGGTGCGGGTGTCGCCGGCCGTGCGGACGAAGCGATCCTGGATGCCCTTGTCCTTGAAGAAGTCGGTAAAGGTGGCATCGTTGCCGCGACCGAGCACCCCGGTCGCCACGACGGGAATGCCCCAGTCGGCGATGCAGCCGGCAACGTTGATGCCCTTTCCGCCGACATTCGACTGCGCCGCGCGGGCGCGGTGGACCTTGCCGGGCGTTAGATCATCGAGCGTGACGGTGAGGTCGATCGCCGGATTGAGCGTAACGGTGATGATGGGCGAGGTCATTGTCGGCTCCAGAACGGAAACATCTTGAGAATGCACTATATAGCGGTTTCGCAGGATGGTGACGTTTCGGCAAGCCCCTCTGCCTGGAAATGGCGCCGCTCGTTCAGTGCTCCGCGTGCAGGCACTTGTGATGATCGGCCAGCACCTCGATCACCCGACATTCGCCAACGCAGCGATGCCCGCAACCGCCCACCATTGCCTCCAGCTCCTCTTTCAGGGCCATCAGGCTTTCGATACGGGCGTTGACCTCGGCAAGCTTGTCGCGAGCTATGCTGTCGGCTTCCGCGCAGGGCAGGCTTGGGTTGTCCTGTAAGGTCAGTAGAGTCCGGATCGCATCGATCTCGAAACCGAGGTCGCGGGCATGGCGGATGAACGAGAGGCGCCGCAGGTCGCGCGCACCATAAAGGCGGCGGTTCCCCTCGCTCCGCGGTGGCGCCGGCAGGAGGCCGATCTGCTCATAATAGCGAATGGTGGGCACCTTCACCTGGCTGCGCCGGGAAACTTCACCGATTGGCATATCCGTCATGCTGCGCACCTGCTTCTCTAGTCACTAGAGGGTGTGTCTTCCGGACGGCAAAAGCAAGGCGATCGAACATCAAGGAATCGCGATGATCACCCCGGTGTCCAGGGCGGCTGGAACGGAGCTTGCTCGATCGATGGCATGTCTGTCCGCCGGAGGCGCTCATGAACCGCCGCACGTTCCTGTTCGGGACGATCACGAGTCTTGCCCTGCCGGCGGTGGCTCGTTCCGGCACGCTCGGCATCGACCTGCCAGAGCTGCGCGGCAGTCTCTCGGTGCCAGAAACCCGTCCGGTCGCCCGGCGAGCGGGGGATCGAAGCGTCGAGCTGCAGGCCGCGATCAATCGCGCCGCCGCCGCCGGTCGTCCGCTCCGCATTCCTGCCGGCCGCTATGAGGTCGCCAACATCCGCCTGCCGGATCGCGCCCGCCTCGTCGGCGTCCCCGGAGAAACGCGTCTCGTCTACTCTGGCGGCGGGCGATTTCTCTATGCGGAAGAGGCGCGCACGCTTTCGCTTGAAGGGCTGGTCCTCGATGGGGCCAATCGCATGTTGTCCGATGAGGATGACGGTCTCCTGTCGTTGGCTTTCGTCGAGGATGCCGACCTTGCTGGTCTCGTGGTGCAGGGCAGCGTCGGTCATGGCGTCTCGCTGACCCGTACGGGCGGCAGCCTCCGCGAGTGTCGCGTGTCCGGCGCCGGCGGTGTCGGCATCATGTCGACGGAAGGCAACGCGATGACGATCGCCGGCAACACGGTGAGCGACTGTTCCGGCGGCGGCATTCATCTCCGCCGGTGGATGGTGGGCGATGACGGCTCGACGGTGCGTGACAACCGCATCCGCGGAGTCGGTGAAGCGGGAATCCGCCTCTCCTCGGCCGGTGCCGTTCGGGTGTCCGGCAACGATCTCCTGGCCACCGATGGGGCTGCAATCGTGGCCGACGCGGCGTCGGCCGGGGCCTCCGTCAGCAACAACACGATTGACGGAGCGGCGCTCGGCATCGCGCTGCTTGGAGGTGGCGGCGAGCGACTGTCGCTCGTTGCGGGTAACATCGTCCGCACCATCATCGACGTGCCGGCCGTGGGAGCCGCCGGCAAGCGGCTAGGGGGCGTCGCAATCCACGTCGAGACGCACGGCTCGGTGACGGGCAACATCGTCGAGGCCGCGCCGCATCTTGGTCTGTCTCTTGGCTGGGGCGAGACCCTCGGCAACGTCGTCGCATCCGGCAATGTCGTTCGACGGGCCGGTACCGGCATCGGCGTGTCGGTGTTGGCCACCGAGCCGACGACGATCGTCAGCGGCAACCTCCTGGTCGATGTTCCCGGCGGTGCGGTGCGCGGCATGCGCTTTGCCGAGTTCGTCACCGACGACCTGACGCGGGTCGGCGCCGCTGCCTGGCCCGGCCTGACGGTTGGGGAAAACCGAGTGGCCTGAGCGGGGACAAGCTGTGGCGAAGCTGGGGACCATTTGTGGATCTCCAGCCGAAAACGCTGTGCGGTTATTCCTTCAAAACCTGTGCGCCTGTTGTCCGTGTCCTGTGGGTAGGCTGTGGACAAAGTGCCTTCATTCGTTCCCGGCGAGCGCTTGTGACCGCCGCCGAGTTGTCCAAGATCGCGGCGCGACCTTGGACATCGGGCAGAAGCCGCCGATATCCGCGACTTTCCGCTTGCCCGGCGAGCGGATTCGGCTTAGCGGAACCGCTTGATCCTTCTGGCCCCTTACCGGAAAGAGTTCCTTCCATGGAAAAGCCCGCCCATGACAGCCTGCTGATCATCGATTTCGGCAGCCAGGTAACGCAGCTCATCGCCCGCCGGGTGCGAGAAGCCGGCGTCTACTGCGAAATCCATCCCTACCAGTCGGCGGCGGCGGCCTTCGAGAAACTGCGGCCGAAGGGCGTGATCTTTTCTGGCGGCCCCGATTCAGTGACCCGCGACGGCAGCCCGCGCGCGCCGCAGGCAGTCTTCGACAGCGGCGTTCCGATCCTTGCCATCTGCTACGGCCAGCAGACCATGGCCGTTCAACTCGGCGGCAGCGTCGAGGGCGGACATGCCGCCGAGTTCGGCCGGGCCGATGTGGAGATTCTCAAGTTGTCGCCGTTGTTCGAGGGGTTGTGGGAAGTCGGCAAGCGCTATCCGGTGTGGATGAGCCACGGCGATCGCGTCACGCACGCACCGGACGGCTTCGAGGTGATCGGCATTTCCGAAAACGCCCCCTTCGCCATCGCGGTCGACGAGCGGCGGCGCTACTACACCACCATGTTCCATCCCGAGGTGGTGCATACGCCGGACGGCGCCAAGCTTCTGGCCAACTTCGTGCATCGAATTGTCGGCATGAAATCGGACTGGACGATGTCGGCCTATCGCGCCGAGATGATCGCCAAGATCCGAGAGCAGGTCGGCAAGGAGCGCGTGCTGTGCGCGCTGTCCGGCGGCGTCGACAGCTCGGTGGCGGCCGTGCTGATCCACGAGGCGATCGGCGATCAGCTCACCTGCGTCTACGTCGACCATGGCCTGATGCGTCAGGGAGAGTCCGAGCAGGTCGTCGGCATGTTCAGGGATCACTACAATATCCCGCTCGTGCACGTTGATGCGTCTGATCTTTTCATCGGCCAGCTCGAAGGTGAGGCCGACCCGGAGAAGAAGCGCAAGACCATCGGTCGCCTGTTCATCGAGGTGTTCGAGGCCGAAGCGAAGAAGATTGCCGCCGATGGTCGCGGCGCCCCGACCTTCCTGGCTCAGGGCACGCTTTATCCAGACGTGATCGAGAGCGTCAGCTTTTCCGGCGGCCCCTCCGTCACCATCAAGAGTCATCACAACGTCGGTGGTCTGCCGGCGCGCATGAACATGAAGCTGGTGGAGCCGCTGCGCGAGCTGTTCAAGGACGAGGTGCGCGCGCTTGGTCGCGAACTCGGCCTGCCCGACAGTTTCATCGGCCGTCATCCGTTCCCCGGCCCCGGCCTTGCCATCCGTCTGCCGGGCGGTGTGACGCGCGAAAAGCTGGATATCCTCAGGAAGGCCGACGCCATCTATCTCGATGAGATCCGCAAGGCCGGCCTCTACGACAAGATCTGGCAGGCCTTCTCGGTGCTGTTGCCGGTCCAGACGGTGGGCGTCATGGGCGACGGTCGGACCTACGATCGCGTGCTGGCCCTGCGCGCCGTCACATCGGTCGACGGCATGACGGCCGACTTCTACCCCTTCGACATGGCCTTCCTCGGCCGCGCCGCCACCCGGATCATCAACGAGGTGAAGGGCGTCAATCGCGTGGTCTATGACGTGACCAGCAAGCCCCCGGGGACCATCGAGTGGGAGTGAGGGCAAAGACACGACAGGCAGTCGACCGGCAGCTTCGAGTCCGGTCGGAAGTGCCAAGCGATCAATGCGGATAATGGCGACCGACGGAGAGTTGCAGCCGTAGCTCAGAACGGAGGGCCACACAGTCGCTCTTGACAAGGATCGCCCTCGCTTCATGAGACAGCGCACAAGCCATCTGGCGGCGGGGGCACGGCAAACAGACTCCAACGGTCTTCGTGGGGCGTCCTGGCCGGGCTACTGCGTGCGCCTCATTTCTGTAGTCTGGGCGGGCCCATTTCTGGGCCTCGCCATGTGGAAATTGCAGGATCAGTCGCGTTTCTCGTAGGTAAACGCCGGCGCTTCGGAAAGCTCATCCTTGGAGGTGTTCACATAGGCGCGCATGGTATCGTCTCTCATGTTCAAGACGATACTGGAAGGGTCAAGGAGAACGTAACGCTCGCCGATGCCCAAGAAGCCACCGACACTCACGACGACGCCGCTGATCGTCTTGCCGTCCTTGATGACAAGGTCTTCAACCTCACCGATATTCTCATTCTGCTTATTATAGACCTCCATGCCTTAAAGTTTCGAGGCCATGACGTCTGCCGGAGACATTGCCGCGAATTTGAGGGCGACCGTCGCCGTATCACCCATCATCATGCCACCGGAGGTCGTTGCTGAAGCTGCCGTAGACTCGGCCGGTGCACTCGCCTGCGGCTCGGTTTGCGCAAATGCTGACGAGGTGGCGATGGCGGCCGCGAGAGCCGAGATGATCATGGTTTTCATGAGGGGATCCTTCTTGTGTACCAAGCCACATTGCCTAGTCTGAAGGGTTAACCCCCCACAGCCGCACCAGTTCAACAAACGACTGAAAAAATATCGGATTTGAAGTGCTGCACTGGCTCTCAGGTGTGTTTGAAGAGAGCTATCCGGCGAAATGGGGAACTATCAGATGCCGCAGCTGTTACCTATGGTATTCCCTTGGAGAGGAACCGGCTATGAATACGATGGTGCCAGCCTTACTCGTTTCCGCTGTGGTCGCGAGCGCACCGGCTTTCGCTCGGGACGCTTCGGGCGGACTGCTCGTTTCTCAGGCCGAAGAGCTGCGGAACTCGCCCACGGCAAAGGATGATACGGGTGCTTCTGCCAGCGAGCCAGCGCTACTGGATCGCGCCAAAAAGGCAGTACAGGATGCCGAGCGTAGCATCGGTGACGCCGCGACAGCCGCAGGGCGTTCTGCAGCGGACTATCTGTCCGATAATCCCGACCTCAACGAGCAGATACTGGATTTTGGCAAGAGACTTGGAGTGCCAGGCTTCGAGAAAACGCCGAGCGCCGGCGCAGAGCTTACCGTAACAAGGGACGGCGTGGGACGGTTGCGTGTGACGGCTTACGGGGTGCCGGCGGAGCAGGACGTCAGTTTGGGTTGGTTGGAAGACGACCACTTCCATACCCTGCAGACGCTAACCGCAGACGACAACGGACGGATCGATGTCACAATCGATACGCCGCCGGCGTTCACGGCCGATCAGAAAGTGACCTTTGCCCTTCGCACGCTCGACCAGCGCCTCCGCCTTGCTTCAGATTCGATCAAGCTGCGTTAGTCTCTTGCACTGATAACGGCTTCGTTCTGCATATTGACGTCGTCCGGCGTTGCGCTCAGGACCCAATCGCTCCTTTGCAGTGCATTGGAATGCCGGGCCAAACACCGCCGGACTGTGACAATCGGTAAATGCGTGACGCTCCGCCAGTTTTGCCGCGACGTTGCGGTCATTTCCCCTCTGAACTCGACGAACTTCGCCTTGGCGGCTGAAGTTCGACACATCGCCGGGTGTTCCGGGGAACGCCCATCAATGCCGTGGTGGTGGGCGGGCAGTTTGCAAGGGCAGGTGGCCCCGTGCCAGAGACCGACGTTCGAGAGCCTGGCCCCGCCGCACCACTCACGCCGCTCCGCTTGCCGAGGACAGGTGCGGTCAGTTCGGTCCGGGCGTTTCCTGTCGCTAGCATCGCGTTGTATGTCTGGTAGCCTGACGTTATCGTTAAACCGGCACGCCGTGGTGCATGCCCTTGGGCCAACGAACTCAGTGTCAACCGACTGGAGAGGCGTGCAATCAAACAAACGTCCTGGCACGATGCCGCCAGAACGGATCAGCCCAACTCCGCTTTATCAATTCAAAAACCGTGCGCCTATGGGACGCCAGCGTTTCAGGACAGTGAACCAAAACCTTCCGTTCGACGTTTAGCGCGAACATTTAGGGGCATGGCGAAGTGATGACAGAGTTTTTTGCCGGCTATCAGGCTGAGATTGCGCTGGGCCTGGTGATCGCGCTCTTTGCGATGTTCGTCTGGGAGAAATATCCGGCTGACGTCACGGCGGCCGGAGGAGCTGCCATCTTCATCGTGCTGGGCTTCGTGCCGCCCCAGAAAGCAATGGGGGTGTTCTCCAACTCGGCCCCGCTGACGATCGGGGCGATGGTTGTTCTCACCGGTGCTTTGGTGCGTACCGGCGTTCTTGAGAGCGTCGCCAGTGTTGTGCTTGACCGTTCCAGGAAAAACCCGAAGCTCGCGCTCGCCGTGTTTCTGCTGACAGCGCTCGTCGCTTCAGCCTTCATGAACAACACGCCCGTGGTACTCGTGCTGATTCCGATCGTCATTCGGTTGGCAGCCGCGCTCGATCTGGCTGCGACGAGGCTTCTCATTCCGGTCTCCTACGCCGCCGTTCTTGGTGGCACCCTGACGCTGATCGGCACGTCCACCAACCTGCTCGTCGACGGCGTCGCGCGCACGCATGGCCTTCAACCCTTCTCGCTCTTCGAAATCACGCCGGTTGGTCTGGCCGCAGCCTTTACCGGAATCCTGACGATGCTCGTGCTCGGAAAGTTCCTTCTGCCGGATCGGGGAGAAGAGGCTAGCGATCTGGACAGTCAGGACGAGGTGGAGTTTCTGTCAGAGCTGACCGTGCTCGCGGATGGGCCCTACACCGAAAAGCCCGTCGGCGAGATCGCCGATTTCAAGCAGGCGGGGCTGCGGATCGTCGGAGTTCGCTCAGACGGCAAGATCGTGCGCAAGAACTATCAGGACGTCACGCTGAGGAAGGGAGATGGACTGATCGTCCTTGCCAAATCGGCCGAGCTTCTGACGCTGAATGCTCGCGAAGGATTGCGCGTGGGCCAACGCCGAGGTGTCACGGGCAACGGCGAGAGAATCATTGTCGAAGCTGTCGTCGCGCCTGGCCGATTGAGCCACGGGACGCTCCTCTCCAACCTTGCCCTTGGCCGCCGTTTCGGTGTGCGCGTCCTCGCCGCCCATCGCCACCGGCACGTACCGGGGCCGGATCTCGGGAACGTGAGGTTGCGGCCGGCGGACAAACTCCTGCTCGAAGGCACGGCCGAGGCGCTCGACGAACTCTCGGACCAGAGCGAACTGGTGTCGGTCACGCGCTCCACGGCACGGGCCTTTCGCCCCACCAAGGCGCCGCTGGCGCTTCTGGCGCTGGGTCTCGTTGTCGTCCTTGCAGCGTTGAATGTGATGGATATCGGCATTCTGGCGATGATCGCGGTGCCGGCCCTCCTCGTTTTGCGCTGCATCGACGCGGATGAAGCATGGGGATCGATCGACGGCGGGATCCTGATCCTGATTTTCGCGATGCTTGCCATCGGCCAGGGGCTGCAGGAGACGGGCGCTGTGACGCTCGTCGTCGACGCTGTCTTGCCGATCATGTCGAAGGTCTCGCCCTTCGTCGCCTTGCTCTTCGTCTATGCGCTCTCCTCGATCCTCACCGAGTGCGTGACCAACAACGCCGTTGCGGTGATTTTCACGCCCGTCGCCATCGGCCTTGCCCAGCAACTGGGTATCGACCCGCGAGCGCTGGTCGTGACGGTAATGTTCGGTGCAAGTGCCAGCTTCGCAACGCCGATCGGCTATCAGACCAACACGCTCGTCTATGGCGCCGGCAACTATCGCTTCAGTGACTTCCTCAAGATCGGGTTGCCGATGAACATCATTGTCGGTCTGGCGACATGCTCCGCCATCTATTTATACTATGGCGTTTGAAACGGTGACCAGCTCGGGGTGGTCTTCGGGCGCACGGTAGACATCCTCTCGCCGGGCTTCAGGCTTCCGCTTTTGCCGGCATTCGGCGAGGGCAGCTATCGACGCGCTCGACGGATTGCCTTATTGCGCAGCTTCCACAGCTCCCTTCCGCTTCCTCTTCAGGTCATCACGGGCTTCATGATTCGACTCGATAGCATCAGCAAGCAGCACGGCCATCAGATCCTGTTCATCGATGCGTCGATGAGCATCCAGAAAGGTGAGAAGGTCGGTCTGGTCGGACCGAACGGCGCCGGCAAGACCACGCTGTTTCGGATGATCATCGGTGATGACAGGCCCGATGACGGTCAGGTATCGATCGATACCGGGATGACGATCGGCTACTTCAACCAGGATGTCGGCGAGATGTCGGGCCAGAGCGCCGTCGCGGCGGTAATGGATGGCGTCGGGCCGGTCAGCGCTCTCGCCGCCGAGATGGCCAAGCTCGAAGCTGCCATGGTCGATCCGGAACAGGCCGACGACATGGACGCCATCATCGAGCGCTATGGCGAGGTGCAGGGGCGTTTCGAAGAGCTGGACGGCTACTCGCTGGACGCGCGGGCGCGCGCGGTGCTGGCCGGCCTGAGTTTTACGGAAGAGCGCATGGACGGCGACGTCGGCCTGCTGTCCGGCGGCTGGAAGATGCGCGTGGCGCTCGCCCGCATCCTCCTGATGCGGCCCGACGGCATGCTGCTGGACGAGCCCAGCAACCATCTCGATCTTGAAAGCCTGATCTGGCTGGAAAATTTCCTCAAGAGCTATGACGGCGCCCTGCTGATGACGTCCCATGACCGCGCGTTCATGAACCGGATCGTCGGCAAGGTGGTAGAGATCGACGGCGGGTCACTGACGACCTATTCGGGCAACTTCGATTTCTACGAGCAACAGCGGGCGCTCGGCGAGAAGCAGCGCGAGGCGCAGTTTGAACGCCAGCAGGCGATGCTCGCCAAGGAGATCAAGTTCATCGAGCGCTTCAAGGCGCGTGCCTCGCATGCGGCCCAGGTTCAAAGCCGCGTGAAGAAGCTGGACAAGATCGAGCGGGTGGAGCCGCCCCGGCGACGCCAGTCCATCCAGTTCGATTTCCGCAGCCCACCGCGTTCGGGCGAGGACGTTGCGAGCTTCAAGAATGTCTACAAGGGCTATGGGGGCAAGCCGATCTATGCTGGGTTCGACTTCCAGTTGCGGCGCAAGGAGCGCTGGTGCGTGCTGGGCGCCAACGGTGCCGGGAAGTCCACGCTGCTGAAGCTGGTGGCGGGCGCGACCGAGCCGGACCAGGGCAGCGTAACCATCGGCAGCAGCGTCAAGATGGGCTACTTCGCGCAGCATTCCATGGATCTTCTCGACGGCGACGAAACGGTGTTCGAGTCGCTGGACGGAGCCTTCCCGCAGGCTGGGCAGGGCGCCCTGCGAACCCTTGCCGGTTGCTTCGGCTTCTCCGGCGATGACGTCGAGAAGCCCTGCCGTGTCCTCTCCGGCGGCGAGAAAGCCCGTCTGGTCATGGCCAAGATGCTGTACGACCCGCCGAACTTCCTGGTGCTCGACGAACCGACCAACCATCTGGACATGGCGACGAAGGAAATGCTGGTTGCAGCCCTTTCGACGTTCGAGGGCACCATGCTGTTCGTGTCGCATGATCGCCACTTCCTTTCGGCCCTCTCCAACCGCGTGCTCGAGTTGACGCCGGAGGGGGTCCATCAGTTCGGCGGCGGCTATGTCGACTATGTGGCCCGCACGGGCCAGGAAGCGCCGGGCCTCCACCCAGGCTGAAAAGGGATGGGTACTCCTCCGGCAGCGAGGTGAGGCAAGCCACGGGGAACCCGTGCTACATATCGGTAAACACGGACACTCTTGGATTTCGACCTATGATTTCCATCCGAGCGGCGTCGGATCAGGACGCAGACGACCTCCCGGACATCGAGCGGAGTTCCGGCACGATCTTTCGCGGGTGGCCCGGGCTGGAGTGGATTGCCGATGACACCGTGCAGTCGGCGGATGAGCACCGGGCCTTGATCGCTCAAGGCGTCGCCTTGCTCGCCGAGGACCAAAGGGCCGGAACGGTTGGCTTTTTGAACGGGGAGCTGACGCCGGAGGGCCTGCATATCTGGCAGATCGCGGTGCATGGCGACTGGCAAGGGCAGGGCATCGGGCGGAGGCTGATCGCAGCTGTGTGTCAACTCGCTGTGGAAAAAGGCGCAACGGCCCTGACCTTGACGACGTTTCGCGACGTGCCGTGGAATGAGCCTTATTATCAACGCCTTGGCTTCCGCACCTTGGCGAACGATGCAATAACCCCGCGACTGCTCAAGGTTATCGAGAACGAGGGGAAGGCCGGCATTCCTGTGGAACTGCGTTGCGCCATGGTGATGCAGCTATAGCGGCGACTGCGATTGTCACTCGTGTTCCGCGACCACCGCGAGAAAGACGTCTCCATAGCGATCCAGCTTGGCCTCTCCGACGCCGGGGATCTTCGCCATCTGCGATCGCGAGCCGGGACGAGCGGCGGCCAGTTCGACCAACGTCTTGTCGTGGAAGATCACATAGGGCGGAACGTTCTGGGCGCGGGCGATCTCGGTGCGCTTCTCCCTGAGGGCCTGGAACAGGCTCTGGTCGGCCTCGGACAGCATGGCCGGCGCCTTGTGGGCTCCTTTCGTCCTCGCAGCCCTTGGCTTGGTCGGCACGCGCAGCATCAGCGTGGGACGCTCGCGCAGGAACCGGCGACCTGCCTCCGAGATCGACAGACCGCCATGACCATCCAGGTCGACATCGACGAGACGAAGCGCGATGAGTTGGCGCAAGATCGCGCGCCAGGTCCGGTCGTCGTGCTCCTTGCCTATGCCGTAGGTCGAGATGCGATCGTGCCCGAACTGGGCGATGCGTTCGTTCGTTTCCCCCAACAGGACCTCGGCGATGTAGGCCTGCCCGAAGCGCTCGCCGGTCTTGTAGATGCATGACAGCGCTTTCAGCGCTGCGGTGGTCCCGTCGAACAGGTCAGGCGGTTCCGCGCAGGTGTCGCAGTTTCCACAAGGCTCGGAGTGATCACCGAAATAGGAAAGAAGGGCCTGGCGCCGGCAGCCGGCCGTTTCGGCGAGGCCCAGCAGCGCATCGAGCTTCTGTCGTTCTATTCGTTTGCGCTGTTCCGGCGCGTCGGAGTCCTCGATGAACCGGCGGCGTAGGACGATGTCCTCGGAGCCGTAGAGCATCAGCGTTTCAGAGGGCAGACCGTCGCGTCCCGCGCGTCCGGTCTCCTGATAGTAGGCCTCGATGCTGCCGGGCAGATCGAGATGGGCCACGAAGCGCACGTCGGGCTTGTCGATGCCCATGCCGAAGGCGATGGTGGCCACCATAATGATGGCCTCTTCGCGCTGAAAGCGCGTCTGATTTGCCTGTCGCTCCGCCTTGTCCATGCCGCCATGGTAGGGCAGTGCGGCATAGCCTTGCCCGCAGAGCCACGCGGCCGTCTCCTCCGTCTTTCGCTTCGAAAGACAGTAGACGATGCCGCTCTCGCCCGCGTGCTCCTTCAGGAAACGCTTCAGCTGCGCCCTGGGGTTGTCCTTCTCGGCAATCGCGTAGCGAATGTTGGGACGGTCGAACCCGGCGATGAAAGCATCGCTTTCGGCGATCTGGAGATGCGACAGGATTTCCGTGCGCGTCGGTGCATCGGCCGTCGCCGTCAGCGCCATGCGCGGCGTATTCGGAAACTCCGCTATGAGCGAGTCGAGCTGACGATACGATGGACGGAAGTCGTGTCCCCACTGCGACAGGCAATGCGCCTCGTCGATGGCAATCAGCGAAAGCGGGGTGCGATGCAGGAGTTCCAGAATGTCGGATCTCAGCAGCGTTTCGGGGGCGACATAAAGGAGATCGAGCCCACCGCTCGATATGTCTCTCCACAGGGCGTGGCGTTCGTCCCCCTGCAGGTCGGAGTTGAGCGCGGCCGCCTTGACACCGGCCTGGCGCAACGCGGCGACCTGGTCGGCCATCAGTGCGATCAACGGCGAGACGATCAGACCCATACCGGGTCGGACGAGCGCCGGTATCTGATAGCAGAGCGACTTTCCGCCGCCCGTTGGCATGAGTACGAAAGCGTTGTTGCCGGCCACGACGTGATCGATGATGGCGGCCTGGGGGCCGCGAAAGGCGTCATAGCCATAGACGGCTTTCAGTGTGTGCAAGGGATCGGCGGTCACGGCGACTCGGAGAGATACTGCAAGGACCGCGTTCCATAGCAGGTTCATCGCCAAGCCGCTCGGCCCAGCGTCAAGCTCGCATTCCCGGGTTACTCGAAGGGCGTTCGCGGCATTCCCTGCCCAATCCCGGAACAAGGCTGATGGGGGCATGGAGGCGGTGAGCTCCCGCAGTTGAGAAAGATGCTTCCCGGCTCGTCGCTCATAATATGAGAACTCGGGAACTGACCGCAGCCCTCGGTCATTTTCAGAATAGCCATCAGACGGACCGTCATCCCTCCTCAGCCAAGGGCTATCCATGCGAGCGCAGCTTCTTCGACTGGCCGATCATCTTCGCGAGAGCTACTGGTTCGTGCCTACGCTCATGGCGTTTGCGGCGATTGTGCTGGCTGGCGGCATGATCGCGCTCGACAGCTATGAGGGGGCGGGCTGGATGGATCGCTTTGCCTGGCTTCAGGCTTCGCGGCCCGATGGCGCGAGACAGGTATTGTCCTCGATCGGTGGGTCGATGATTACCGTCGCGGGTACCGTCTTCTCCGTCACCATCGCGGCGGTCGTCTATGCATCCGGCCAATACGGGCCACGCCTTCTCAGCAACTTCATGTCCGACCGTGGCAACCAGGTCACCTTGGGCACGTTCATCGCAACCTTCCTCTACTGTCTGCTGGTGTTGCGCACGATACGGTCTCCGGAAGAATCCGAAGCTGCCGGCTTCGTGCCAAACATGGCGTTGCTGGTTGGCGTGCTGCTGGCGCTTTGCTCGCTGGCGGTTCTGATCTTCTTCATCCACCACGTACCGAGCAAACTGCACATCAACAACGTGATCGAGGACGTCGGCGACCGTCTGCTGCATGAAATCGACCGGCGTTTCCCGAGCTTCATAGGTGAGGGGGCCGATACTGGCGATCAGGATGCGGAGGCCGAGGTGCCAGCCGCTTTCCGCGCGGATGCGAGGGGCGACGAAGCTGCTGACCGAGTTCAGTTCGCGGCTCCCAAGACCGGCTATATCCAGATGATCGATGACGATACGCTCATGGAGCTCGCACGCAAGCATGACCTCGTGTTTCGCTTGCAGTACCAACCCGGTGATTTTGTGCATGCCGGCCGAACGCTGGTGGAGGCCTGGCCGCCGGAGCGGTGCGACCAGGACATGTTCCAGGCTGTCCAGGATTTGTTCGGCATCGGGGCCAAGAGATCCGCGCTCCAGGATCTCAGATTTCTGATCGATGAACTGGTTGAAATCGCCGCCCGCGCACTGTCGCCGGGCGTCAACGACCCATTCACAGCCATCACTTGCCTGGATTGGCTGGGCGCTGCGCTGTCCGAACTCGCGCGGCGAGCACTGCCATCGCATCTGCGACTGGATGAAGATGGCAGGTTGCGCGTCATCGCCCATCCCGAGACATTCGAGGGGTTCCTCGGTCAGTCGCTGGGCTCGTTGATGCAATACTGCGCGAGAGACGTGACCACGGCTCTGCGGTTCATACGTGTGCTTGCTCAGATCTCGATCGATTGTGACGATCCGGACCGGGTTGCCGCATTGGGCGTCTACGCCGCGAAACTGGAGGCACTGTCTCGACAGGCGTTGGACGACTCGAACTTCGAACCGATCGCCGAACGCTGCGGCGAGTTCCGTCGCATCTTGGCCGAACCGGACTACAAGCGTCGCCTGCGCGATCAGGCTGCATGGCTCGGAGGATCGGCGTGAACGGGAGCCGATACGCCTTCGGGACACCGGTCGGCCGGAACCGGATCGACCTGTTCCGAGACGAGCGGGAGAAGCCTGGAACCTTATTGGATAGCCGTGGTTTCAAAGGTGTCGAGTTTCACGTCTTCGAGGCCTTGATCGGCGGATGACGCAATGACGGCTTCGATCCGGATCCGAGGGAACCGGGGAGACCACGATCGACTTCGAGCCGAAGCGCGGACGGGACGTTGCTTCCGGAAAGCTGCCCTTGACGATGAGGACATGAGCCTTGGCTACTGGTAGTTCCAAGATCGTGATCTACGCCGCTCTCGCCGGTAATTTCGCTATCGCTCTCACAAAGTTTGCAGCTTCGTGGTGGACGGGGTCCGGGGCGATGCTCAGCGAGGCGCTCCATTCGCTCGTCGACACGAGCAACCAGGGGTTCCTGCTTCTCGGCCTTCGACGCTCGGCCCGTCCCGCAAGCAAGCGACACCCTTTCGGGCACGGCATGGAGATCTACTTCTGGGCCTTCATCGTCGCGCTGATGATCTTCGCGCTCGGCGGCGCGGCTTCCATTTATGAAGGGGTTCGGCGCTTCATCGATCCGGAACCGATCCGGGACCCCTGGATCAACTACCTCGTGCTGGGCGTCAGCTTCCTGATCGAGGCCATATCGTTGCGGGTGGCTTGGCGAGAGCTGCGTCGCAGCCAACCAGGTCGAACGATGCTCGCGGCACTCCGCGGAAGCAAGGATCCCAGCGTTTTCTCCATATTCTGCGAGGACTCCGCGGCGCTTATCGGCCTTTCGGTTGCCGGGGTCGGGCTCGCGTCGGCTCATCTGCTGCAAGAGCCACGCTTTGACGCCGCCGCCTCGTTGGCGATCGGCGGCATCTTGATCCTGACCGCCATGTTCCTCGCTCGGGAAACATTGAGCCTCATGACCGGAGAAAGCGCCTCGGCGGAAGTGCTTGCGTCGGTACGAACCACGTTGGAAAGCGACGGCAGGATCCAGCGGATCGAAGAGATCCTCAGCATGCACCTTGGGCCCTCCGACATCCTCCTGGGCATTTCGCTCGACTTCGACGACGACATGACGAGCGAGGAGATCGAGGCCGCCATTCATGACCTCGGCGAGAAGCTTCGAACTAGCCAGCCGTCGGTCACGAGGGTTTTCGTCCGCCCGGTCCAGCCGGCGAAGAACAAGGAACCTGCCGGGAGCGACATCGCCGCAGGCTCAGCCGACTAGTGACGTACGGTGCATGGCGCCGTGCAGTCGGCCTCGGCTCACATGCGTTCCTTGATCCCCTTGCTGATAAGCCACCAGTTTACTGGATAACTGGTGATGAAACCGAAGATCATCGCGATTTGCATCATGAACCAGAACTCGGGCGTAGCTACCTCAAGCGGAACGCCGAGAAGGCCGCGGAAGATCTGAAACTGTGCGAAGGCCATGAAAGCGTACATGCCGATCTGCCAGGCTGAGAGCGACAGCGCGTCTGCCTTGACCGCCTGTATGAGACCTTGCCGAACACTCAACTGCCGCATGGGCTTGATCGTGAAGTATTGGAATGCGACGCCGATGGCGAAAGCGAACAGGAAGTCCAGGATCCAGACGGCAAACATCTTCTCTTCGAAAAGAGTGTTCCATCCCAACCAGACTGCGACCGTTGGAACCGAGAACGCCAGCCACTCGGCAAGAAGATCGCCAATCGTGCAGCCGCTTCCGCAATGGGTAGCACCTTTTGCGACCATTACGGGAAAAGGTATCTCTTCCTTCGGCCTGTCGTCGCTCTCCTTGGTGTCGCTTTTTGCCGGTTGCCGACCATAGAGAAGGTAGCCGACGAGTGTGATGAAGGTGCCGAACAACGCTGTTATGGGCCAGACCAGATTCATGATCCACATTCGCTGCGGACGGCGCCATTCATCAACGCCGATCCAAAATGCGATCACGAAACCCGCCGCAAGCGACAACAGCGCGGTTGTGTGAAGCCAAGCGGGAACCATGGGATCTCCGTTCCATCTTTCTTGTTCTCACTCTTGATGATGCGCACGACCTGTCGTCAGGCTGCTTTCTGGAAAACCGCCCTTTCGCTCGGAGGTTCCATTGAAATGGGACAGATCGTCCGTGACGCCGATTAGCTCCAAGGTCGGCCTGTCTCGGAATGTCGGGTCAGCACAGGCGCTTAGCTCATGCCCGGCAAGCGCCTGATCTCTCCGACAAGGTAGTCGATCATCAGGCGTACGCGTCCCACCGTGGAGCGTTGCGGCACCATCAGCATGTTGAGCGGGGTGGTGGGGAGAGAATGATCCGGCAGCAATGCTTCCAGTTCGCCGTTCGCAAGTAGGTCGTCCACCAGCCAACGATGTGCCGACCCGATACCGCGCCCGCTCCTGAAGGCCTCGCGCGCGGCGAGGCCGTGATCCACTTTCAGGTCGCCTTTGACCGAGACCGTGTGACGAGCGCCGTCAGGCCCGACGAGTGTCATAGCCTCGCTGCCGGCTACGTTCGACATGCGGATGACGTTATGCGCCGCGAGATCCGCCGGTTTGACGGGCCTGCCATGCAGGTCGAGGTAGCCGGGTGCGGCGACCAGGAGTCGCGTGCTCTCCGCCAGATGGTGCTGCTTCATTGAGCTGTCCGCGAGTGGCCCCAGACGGAGGGCAATGTCGACGCCCTCCTTTACGAGATCTATGCGCTCGTCGGTCAGACTGAGATCGACGTTGATGCCGGGATGGCTCTTCTGGAAGGCGAAAATGAGCCGCGAGATGTGCATGACGCCAAGCGCCGCCGTACAAGACAGACGAACGGTGCCCGAGAGTGCGTCGTGCGTGTCGCGAACACCATCGGCGGCCTGTTCGACCAGGCGGAGAATATGGATGCACTGCTCGTAATAGCGACCGCCTTCCTCGGTCAGCGCGACACGACGGGTCGTCCTGCTGAGCAGAGATGCGCCGACGGCTTCCTCGAGTTCGCGCAAATGCCGGGTCACCGTCGATTGACCGGTTCCCAGTTCACGGGCGACGGCCGACAGGTTTCCGCGTTCGGCGACGCGCACGAACGTGCGCATCCGCTCCAATGTGATGTCCGATCTATCCATATTTCGGCAATATCATATCCATTCCATTGACGTATCGGAATATTCGGGGCGGGCCTACCTTGCCGGTCGAAATCATCGACCGGAGGGTCCTTCCGTGAACGTTCTTATTGTCTTTACCCATCCTGAACCGCAGTCGCTCGCCGCACCCTTGCGCGATGTGGCGATCGGCCAACTCCAGGCCGAAGGCCACGAGGTGCGGGTGTCGGACCTCTACGCGATGCACTGGAAGTCCGCGGTCGATCGAGCCGATTTTCCTCTGCTTGCCTCCGAGCAGCGCCTGAAAGTCGCCGCCGCGTCCGGCCAAGGCTTCGCAGCCGGCGCGTTGACCGAGGACGTGAAAGCCGAGCAGGACAAGCTCGACTGGGCCGACGCCGTCATTCTCCAGTTTCCGCTCTGGTGGTACTCGATGCCGGCTATCCTCAAGGGATGGATCGATCGCGTCTACGCCTATGGTTTTGCCTATGGCGTCGGCGAACAAAGCGATCGCCATTGGGGCGATCGCTTTGGCGAGGGCCGGTTCGTCGGCAAGAGAGCGATGCTCATCGTGACGACGGGAGGCTGGGAAGAGCATTATTCGCCACGAGGGATCAACGGGCCAATCGATGACCTGCTGTTTCCGATCAACCATGGCATTCTCTACTATCCCGGCTTCGACGTGCTGCCGCCGTTCGTTGCCTACCGCGTGGATCGGCTCGACGCGCGAGGATTTGCCGCTCTGGGCAACGATCTGAAGGAAAGGATGCGGACACTCGGCACCACGGAACCGATTGCCTACCGGCGCCAGAACGGCGGAGACTACGACATTCCAAGCCTCAAGTTGCGTCCCGAACTCGCCGCTCGAGGTGCGCCGGGATTCAGGCTGCATCTCCGCACCGGCGGGTCGGCGGATAGCGCAAACCAAAGCATTGCGCCTGAGAAGCGGCCGCATTCCCTACTGGTGGAGCCAAGCCAGGGCGGTTAGCGCGGCTTGGCGGTTGTTAGCGTCCCATCATTGTTTGCGTCAGGCAGTGGGGACCGTGCCGCCGTCGATGGTGAACTCGGTCCCCGTGATGGCGCCGGCACGCGGCGATATGAGAAAGGCGATGAGGTCGGCAACTTCTCGTGGCCTGGTCGGTCGTCCGATCGGAATGCCGCCGAGCGCATTCATGATGAGCTGCTTGCCGCCCTCGCGATCGGTGCCGGCATCGGCTGCCAGACGGTCGGCCAGCGCCACGGCGGCTTCCGTTTCGACCCATCCCGGTGAGACGCGAACGACCCGAATGCCCTTGGGTGCCACCTCCTTGGACAGGCTTTTGCTATAGGTCGAGAGGGCAGCCTTTGCTGCGGCATAAGCCGTCGTGGAGTCCGGAAGCGGAAGTTCGTGCTGGATCGACGTGACGTGGACGATGACGCCGGATGCTTGTTCGATCATCGACGGCAGGAGCGCACGGTCGAGGCGCACGGCCGGCATGAGGTTGAGGGCGAGCTCTCTTGCCCAAACGTCGTCGGTCAGCTTGGCGAAGCCACCGGGAGGCGCCGAAGAGCCGCCCAACACGTTGACGATGATGTCGACGCCGCCGAGGTGATCGAGAACACCTTCGGCAACGGCGGTACAGCCTTCGGCGGTGGACATATCGGCTGCGACGTAGTGAACGCCGTCGGAGGAGGCATCCGGTATGGATCGCGCCGTGCTGACGACCTTGACTCCGGCCGCCACGAGAGTGGAGACAACGGCCGCGCCGACGCCTTTCGTCCCGGCCGTCACGAGTGCACGACGGCCGGCAAGTTGAAGATCGAAGCTCATGGCTTGATCTCCAGTTCGGCGATCTTGTTGCCATCAAGGCGGAAAAAGAAGCGAAGGTCCACCGGGCTGCCCGGGAAGTTGCCGGTCAGGCGGCTGGTAATGACGGTTCTGTCCCCATCCTGGGTGACGGTTTGAGGTTCGCTGACGTAGTTATATTTCGTTGACGCCTCACGTCGCCAGGCTCGAATTGCCTCGCGCCCCTCATGGGTTTGCCCTTCGTCCTTGACGACCGCTGTATTGGTGAAGCAGTTCGCCATGGCCTCGCCATCTGTCCTGTCGGCCTCGAAGTAGTCTGAGATAGGTGCTGGAAGGTTAATCATGATGTTTGTCCCTCGGGTTGGCGCTTCCAGCTGGCCAGCGGATTGCGTAAGGCGGAAAATGGCTTTAGCCTTACGAAATGACAAGAACGCACGAAAAAGTTAGGTACTCACCGGAAAGTAAGCCCCAGGCTTATACGCGGGAGACGGCCGCCGAGGGCGTCGAACAGGCTCTGAAACTGCTGGAGGGCAGGTGGAAGCTGGTGATCCTGTTTCACCTGTTCGGTGGCCGGGTCATGCGCTTCTCCGATCTTGAACGCGCCATTCCGGGAATCTCTCAGAAAATGCTGATCCAGCAGCTCCGCCAGATGGAGGGCGACGGCATCGTCCGCCGCATCGTCCACCATCAGGTTCCACCCAAGGTCGAGTATGCGCTGACGGACTGGGGGCAAGCCTTGTGCCCGGCACTCGACGCGTTGCTCACATGGGCCGCCGGTCGCCCTGAAGCCGGAGGCTCTGAAGACACGTAGACATGGCTTGGTGTTCGGACGATCGACACGGGCGGGCATCTGCACTGCGCCCAGTCGATCCGAGCGAACAGGCAAGTTCAGGTCTGTGCGTTCAGAACCTTGCGGAGCGAAGCTTCGATCCGGCCGCCGCAATAAGCGTCGCCATAGTCTTCCCGGGCGTTGGCGGCCAGCTTCGCCAATGGCGGCAGTGCGGCCACCCGTCGCGTCAAGGCGGCGGTCTTGGGCGCGCTCTCGCCGAGGATCGCCCCGATGACCGGGAATCGGTCGGCCATCGTCGACCACAAGGTCGCGGTGACGACGTCGGCGATACCCGGTTGCTCGCCGCCGAGCAGATAGCCGGATTCGGCCTTCAGGCCATGACGCTCGCCGGTTTCTTCCCAAAGCGTCATCCATTTCTTGAGGCGGGGGACGAAGTCCTGCCATCGCTTTTCCGTCCACATCTCGCGACCGCCATCCAGTGTGATTTCGTCGATTACGTCATTGGCGTCGTTGACGATCTTCATGGTCATGGCACGCAGCGCGGGCGTGTTAGGCAGCAAGTCCAGCGTCTCGCCCAGATAAAGGATGATGGCCGGCATTTCGGCGATGGCAAAGCCGGCCCTCTTGTCGACGAGCAAAGGCGGCCCCATGAACGGAACCGGCATCTGCTTCACCGGGGCGCCCATCAGATCCGAGATCGCCACGTCGCCGGCTTCGCTCCAGCTCTTTCCAGCGTGGGCGAGAACGGCTCGCACGAACTGGCCTCTGAAGGGAACGGACCAATAGTAGAGTTCGTAATCGGACATCGCAGGTTCTCCCCTCGAAACATGGCTGTCGGCCGGTCTGGGTCAGAACACGACTCGACGGCGATCGAGCGATCGCCGTCGAGAGTACGTCTTCTGGGCCGGAAAGGCCCGCTTTGGCTCACTCGTCGCGAAGCCGCCCGCCCAACGCAGCACTCACGCTGGCGATGAACGCGCCGATCACCAACGAAAGTGCGGCCATCAAGGCGAAGGCAATCCCTGCCTTGCGGGCCGTGTCGGCTGCCTCCTGGGCCCTGGCCGTGGCTTGGTCGACCTGAGCGATCACCGTGTCGACGCGAGCATTCGCGTCCGTCTCGGAAAGGCCGGTACGGGCGGCCACGAGTTGGCCAAGATAGGTCCGGTCGGCGGGCGACATCTCGCCTGCGGCCGCGCTTGCGATCAGGATACGCGAGGCCTGGGCTGCCGCCGCTGCGTCGCCTTCCGCTCCGGGAGCGGCAAGGCGAGAGGGATCGTTGGGTCGGAACAGGCTGTCGACGAAGTAGGAAGTCGCCGTGCCGCCGATGTCGTCATCGGCGCTCGTCATGGTCCCGGCCGACGCACCCATGGCGGCTCCGGAGGCGATGTTCGAGGCCGTACGCACACCCGTTCCGACGGCCGACGTCAAGCTCGAACCCGCCAGGAAGACGACGAGCAGCGTCGCCAGAGCCCAGGCCAGCAGCCCGTGCGCCGTGTCGCGAAAGAATGTCTCGTCGGTATGGAGGCCAACCCATTTCACCCGCAGCCGTCCGGTCATGTACCCTCCGAGAGCGGCCGAAAGCCACTGCACCACGATCATCCAGATGGCGGCTGAGACGGCAAACGTCGTGATGCCTGCGCCCTGGTTCGTCCATGGCGAGACCATCGCCAGACCGAGCCCCGAACCAAGCAACATCAGCACGAAGGTGAGGGCGGCGGCTGAGACGGCGCCGGCGATGATTGCTCCCCAACTGGTCGATGAAGAAGACGACTCGACGGCTGGCGCGCTGTCGGAAGCAAGAAGGGTTGAGGCCATGATGTTCTCCTGTCGCATGAGTGGCGGAGTGTCCGTCTCAATGACAGGTCCCGGGCCGTCGGCTGCGGACGGAGAGGACCCTGGCCTAATAAGTGTACCGGAGCGAGAAAGGTTCCGTCCGGCGGCAGCTTGGCGGTTGCGGATGGCCGGCTGCGATGCTGTCGGAAGGCGCTGGCGGGCGGACTCAGGCGGCTGCGAACGGCGCCGCCGGCGTGGCCGTCTCGGCTTTCAGCCATTCGCCGAACGCCCTGACGAGCCGCGAGCGGACCCTGGCTTCCGGATAGACGAACCAGTAGGCCTTGCCGGCTCCCAGCGGCCGTTCCGTGAGCAACACAAGCCGGCCGGATGCAAGCTCCGCCTCGATCATGAACCGGGGCATCAATGCCACGCCCATGTCGGCGACGGCGGCCTCGGCGATCATCGAGAACTGGTCGAAGCGAGATCCCCGATACGAACCGGCAGTCGGCAAGCCGCCCGCGGCGAACCAGTCGGACCAGGCGGTCGGCCGGCTCGACTGGTGAAGAAGCGGCGCTTGAGCAATGGCGGCGGCATCGCCGAGGCCGAAACGATCGCGGATCGCCGGGGAGGCGACCGGATAGACTTCTTCCGTGCACAGAAACTCGCACACTGCTCCGGGCCACGTGGGTTCGCCGAAATGGATCGCGGCATCGAGTGGCGCGTCGGCAAAGGAAAAGGGCTCGTTGCGCACCGCGAAGTTGACGGTTGCCTGCGGATGATCCGCGAGGAACCTCGGCAGCCGGGGCACCAGCCAGCGGGCGGCGAAGGTGGGCAGCACGGCGAGATTGAGCACCTCGGCGCCGCCGGCGCTGGCCATGGTGCGTTCGGTGGCGGCGGAGAGGTTGGAAAGAATACGCGTCACTTCCTGTCGGTAGGCCTCACCGGCGTCGGTCAGGAAAACGCGCTGGCTGATGCGCTCGAACAGCGGCAGCCCGAGCCGCGTTTCCAGTTCGCGTACCTGCCGGCTGATGGCGCCTTGCGTCAAATGCAACTCGGCGGCGGCACGCGAGAAACTGAGATGACGCGCGGCGCTCTCGAAGGCAACCAGTGCGCCGATCGACGGCAGAAGATCGCGGGCCATTTGTGCGTCCAGTCATGAGTTTTCCTCATGACCCTACCAGAAATGATCGTTTGCAGGGTAGGGGGCTCGGGACAATAACTTACGGTCATTCAGCCCATCCCCCGCCGTGCCGTTGGCCGGCGGCGCCGACGAGAGTGCCCGATGTCCGCTTCCAGCCTTGTTCAGGAAACCGCCGACCTGCTCGCCCGCCTTGGTGTTCAGGAAGCCGCCTACATGGGTGGCAGCCTCGCCGTCACGTCGCCGATCACCGGCGAGCGGATCGCCGAAGTTCGTGAGACCGACGCGGCCGGTTGCGATGGCACGATTGCGGCCGCGCAAGAGGCTTTCCGATCCTGGCGTCTCGTGCCGGCGCCCAAGCGCGGCGAACTGATCCGCCTGTTCGGGCTCGAGCTGCGGGCGGCCAAGGCTGACCTTGGCCGGCTCGTCACCATCGAGGCCGGCAAGATCGTTTCCGAAGGCCTCGGCGAAGTGCAGGAGATGGTCGACATCTGCGACTTCGCGGTCGGTCTGTCTCGCCAGCTTTATGGGCTCACCATCGCCACCGAGCGGCCAAGCCATCGCATGATGGAGACCTGGCACCCGCTTGGCGTCGTCGGCGTCATCTCGGCCTTCAACTTCCCGGTTGCGGTATGGTCGTGGAATGCTGCCATCGCCCTGGTCTGCGGTGACACCGTCGTCTGGAAGCCGTCGGAGAAGACGCCGCTCACCGCGCTTGCCACGCAGGCGCTGTTCGAGAAGGCGGCGGCCAAGGCGGGAGCGCCGGCTGGTCTTTCCGCGGTTATCATCGGCGGACGCGAGATCGGCGAGGCGCTGGTCGATGATACCAGGGTCGCCGCCGTGTCGGCGACCGGGTCGACGGCCATGGGGCGCGCCGTGGCGCCGCGCCTTGCAGCACGCTTCGCCCGTGCCATTCTGGAGCTCGGCGGCAACAACGGAGCCATCGTCGCTCCCAGCGCCGATCTCGATCTGGTGGTGCGTGGCGTCGCCTTCGCCGCGATCGGCACGGCCGGCCAGCGCTGCACGACGCTGAGGCGGCTGTTCGTCCATGACAGCGTCTATGACAGTCTGCTGCCACGTCTCCGAAAGGCCTACGCGTCGGTGACGATCGGCGATCCGCGCCAGGCCGGCACCCTGGTCGGACCATTGATCGACAAGGCCTCCTACGACCGCATGCAAGAGGCCCTCGGGAAGGCGCGGGCGGACGGCGCAACCGTTCATGGTGGCGAGCGCACCCAAGAAGAACTGGGGGGTAATGCCTTCTATGCGCGTCCGGCTCTGGTCGAAATGCCGGCCCAGACGGATGTGGTCATGACGGAGACCTTCGCGCCCATTCTCTACGTGATGCGGTACACCGACTTCGACACCGTGCTTGATGCGCACAACGCGGTGCCGCAGGGGCTCTCGTCGTCGATCTTCACCAACGACCTGCGGGAGGCGGAAACGTTCCTGTCGGCCCGAGGGTCGGATTGCGGCATCGTCAACGTCAACATCGGTCCGTCCGGCGCCGAGATCGGCGGCGCTTTCGGCGGCGAGAAGGAAACCGGCGGCGGCCGCGAGGCCGGCTCCGACGCCTGGAAGGCCTACATGCGCAGGGCCACCAACACCATCAACTACGGCCGCGACCTGCCGCTGGCGCAGGGCGTCAGCTTCGACGTCGAGTAAGCCCATGACGATACGTGTCATCGTGGCCGGCGCGACCGGCTGGACCGGCAGCGCGGTGGCCAGAGCGGTTCTCGCCTCCGAGGATCTGGTGCTGGCCGGTGCCGTAGCCCGCTCGGCCGCCGGGCGCGATCTTGGCGAGGCGTTGGGCGGATCGTCCGTCGGCGTGACCGTGGTCGCCACCGTCGAGGAAGCGCTGGGCACGGGAGCCGACGTTCTTGTCGACTACACCGCACCACAGGTCGTGAAAGCCAACGCCCTCGCGGCGATTTCGGCCGGTGTCGCCGTGGTCATCGGCACCTCCGGGCTATCGGCCGACGATTACGCGGAAATCGACGCGGCCGCGCGGGCGAAGTCCGTCGGCGCGTTCGCCGCCGGAAACTATTCGATCACCGCCACGCTGATGACCAAGTTCGCTCTGATGGCCGCGAAGTACGTCGCCGACGTCGAGGTGATCGACTACGCCTCGGCGGGCAAGCCCGATACGCCTTCCGGTACGGCGCGCGAACTGGCCGAGCGGCTGTCCGCCGTTCGCGGAACTGCAACGTCGAAGCCGGTGAACGAACTTGGTGGCATCCGCGAAACGCGCGGCGGCAGCGTTGGCGCAGTGCAGGTTCATTCGCTGCGCATGCCGGGCTATGTGCTGTCCTGCGAGGCTCAGTTTGGTGCGCCGGGTGAGCGCCTCCTCATTCGTCACGATGCCGGCTCCGATGCCGCGCCCTATGTGGCCGGAACGCTGCTGGCCGTGCGGCGGGTGCGCGGGCAGGCCGGCCTACGGCGAGGCCTTGACCTGCTGCTCGACTGACCGTCTCGATAGTCTCGACATTCCGGTGGCGCACCGGTCGTTTTGGGAGTTCACCATCTTGTCTCCGTCCATCCCCACCCGCACCGGCGGTCAGATCCTCGTCGATCAACTCGTTCGGCAAGGCGTCGAACGGTTGACCTGTGTGCCGGGCGAGTCCTATCTCGCCGCCCTCGATGCGCTGCACGACAGCTCGATCGACGTATTGGTCTGCCGCAATGAGGCCGGGGCCACCATGATGGCCGATGCCTACGGCAAGCTCACCGGCAAGCCTGGTATCTGTTTCGTGACGCGAGCCCCTGGCGCCGCCAATGCCGCGCCCGGGCTCCATATCGCCGAACATGACTCGACGCCGCTGATCATGTTCGTCGGGCAAGCCGAGCGCGGCATGCTGGAGCGGGGCTGTTTCCAGGAGATGGACTACAAGGCGGTGTTCGGCTCCGTCGCCAAGTGGGTCGTCGAGATTGATGATCCCGTCCGCATACCCGAACTGGTCGCCCGCGCCTTCCGCGTCGCCATGCAGGGGCGGCCGGGGCCGGTGGTGGTGTCGCTGCCGGAGGACATGCTCACCGAAACGGCCGAAGTGGCCGATGCACCGATCGTCGAGCCGGTGGAGATCTGGCCGGGGCTTGCCGATCTCGCGCGGTTGCAGAAGCTGATCTGGGACGCCAAGCGCCCGCTGGTCATTCTGGGAGGCTCGCGATGGAGCGAGCGGGCGCGCCGCGAGGTGATCCGGTTTGCCGAGCGCTTCGACCTGCCGGTTGCCACGAGCTTCCGTCGCGCCTCGCTGTTCCCGGCCGATCATCCGAACTATGCCGGCGACCTCGGTCTCGGCCCCAACCCGAAACTGGCCGCCCGCGTTCGCGAAGCCGATGTGCTTCTCGTCATCGGCGGTCGTCTGTCGGAGTCGCCGTCTTCGTCCTACACGCTCATTGACATACCCCAGCCCCGGCAGACGCTGATCCATGTCTACCCCGACCCGGAAGAGATCGGCCGGGTCTACCAGCCGGCGCTCGGCATCGTCGCCAGTCCGCACGCTTTTGCTTCGGCGCTCTCCACTGTCCACCCGCCGGTCGAAATCCCCTGGTCGCCCGAGACGAAGACGGCTCGAGCCGATTTCCTGGCCTGGACCGACAAGCCCACCATGTTGCCGGGCGACTTTCAGTATGGCGAGGTCATGGTCTGGCTGCGCGAACACCTGCCGCCCGAGACGATCATCGCCAATGGCGCCGGCAACTATGCCATCTGGGTGCATCGCTACTGGCGCTATCGCAGCTTCACCGGCCAGTTGGCGCCGACGTCGGGATCGGTCGGTTATTCGGTACCGGCCGGCGTCATGGCCAAGCGGCAGTTTCCGGACCGGCCCGTGGTCGTGTTTGCCGGCGATGGCTGTTTCCTGATGAACGGCCAGGAGTTCGCAACCGCCGTGCAGTACGACATTCCGGTCGTTGTCGTGGTCATCGACAACGCCATGTATGGCACCATCCGCATGCACCAGGAGCGGGAGTATCCCGGTCGGGTGTCGGCCACCTCGCTGAAAAATCCGGATTTTGCGGCCCTGGCGCGCGCCTACGGTGGCTACGGCGAGACCGTTCGGACAACGGCCGAGTTCGCGCCTGCCTTTGAACGGGCGATGGCTTCCGGCAAGCCTGCGATCGTCCACTGTTTCCTCGACCCGCAGGCGGTCACGCCGGCAAAGACGCTGGATCAGTTCGCCGGGCGTAGTTGATCCAGAAACAGAATGGGCCCGACCATTGTGGCCGGGCCCCGCTGTCAGGCTTCTCGCCGGTCAGTAGTCGGCGTGCAGGTCGTTGTCCTTGGTTTCACGGACGAACAGCACGCCGATCACCAGCGTGGCCGCCGCCACCACGATCGGGTACCAGAGGCCATAGTAGATGTCGCCGGTGGCCGCCACCATGGCGAAGGCCGTCGTCGGCAGGAAGCCGCCGAACCAGCCGTTACCGATGTGGTAGGGCAGCGACATCGAGGTGTAGCGGATGCGGGTCGGGAACATCTCGACCAGGATGGCGGCGATCGGGCCGTAGACCATGGTGACGTAGAGCACCAGCACGAACAGCAGCAGCGTCACCATGACGATGTTGATCTGGGCAGGGTCGGCCTTGGCCGGATAGCCGGCGGTCGTGATGGCGTCGGCCAGCGACTGGCTGAACACCTGAGCCGGCGTGGAACCGTCGGCGCCGGCCTCGGTGCCGAAGGCGACCGAGGTCGCCCCGATCTTCACCGTGGCCGGTGTGCCCGCGGGCGCCGCCTCGTTCTCATAAGGCACGCCCGCCTTCACAAGGGCGGATTTCGCAACGTCGCAGGAAGTGGTGAACTTCGACGTACCCACCGGATTGAACTGGAACGAGCACTCGTTTGGATCGGCAACGACGGTTACCGGGGCGCTGGCGATGGCCTGTTCCAGAGCCGGGTTGGCGAAGTGGGTGATGCCCTTGAAGATCGGGAAGTAGGTGAGACAGGCAAGCAGCAGGCCGACCATGATGATCGGTTTGCGGCCGATCTTGTCGGACAGCGAACCGAAGATCACGAAGAAGGGCGTGGCGAGCAGGAGCGACGCCGCGATCAGGAGATTGGCTGTCTGTGCTTCGACTTTCAGCGTCTGCGTCAGGAAGAACAGGGCGTAGAACTGGCCCGTGTACCAGACCACCGCCTGACCGGCGACGAGGCCCAACAGGGCCAGCAGGACGACCTTGAGGTTCTTCCAGCGGCCGAACGCTTCGGTGAGCGGCGCCTTGGAAGTCTTCCCCTCTTCCTGCATGCGTCGGAAGGCCGGGCTCTCGTTGAGCTTCAGGCGGATCCAGACGGAGATGGCCAGCAGCAGGATCGACACCAGGAAGGGAATGCGCCAACCCCAGGTGTTGAAGTCTTCGGCCGACATCGCCGCGCGGCATCCGAGAATGACCAAGAGCGACATGAACAGCCCGAGTGTGGCCGTGGTCTGGATCCACGACGTATAGGCGCCGCGGCGATGGTCGGGGGCGTGCTCGGCCACATAGGTCGCTGCGCCGCCATACTCTCCGCCGAGCGCCAGGCCCTGCAGAAGGCGAAGCAATATCAGGATGACAGGCGCGACGATTCCGATCGTCGCATAGTTGGGCAGGATGCCGACGATGAACGTCGAGGCACCCATGATCAGGATGGTGACCAGGAACGTGTACTTGCGGCCGATCATGTCACCGAGCCGGCCGAACACCAGCGCACCGAACGGGCGGACCGCGAAGCCGGCCGCGAAGGCAAGCAGTGCGAAGATGAACGCCGCCGTCGGATTGACGCCAGAGAAGAACTGGACGGCGATGACTGCTGACAGGGATCCGTAGAGGTAGAAATCGTACCATTCGAAGACGGTTCCGAGCGACGAGGCGAAGATGACGCGCCGCTCCTCTTTCGTCATCGTGGTCGAGCCGGGCGACTTCGTCGGGTCGACACTGGTTGCTGTCATCGGTAATCCTCCCCAATCGTGATGCTTCACCCCGGTCTGTCCGGCGATCGGAAACGACGGCCAGCTCCACCCAGACTCGGGAGCGAGGCGTAATACTACGTATGCGGGAGTTGTGCGTGAAGATACCTATGCGGAATCTTTAGTCTACCAACGAAATGATCGGACCGTGCGCAGCGACGGCTGCCCGGTGCATTGGGAACTCGGTCAAACGGGTCGAGACGGTCTGATCGGCAGTGTTCGCCTTTCCAAACGCCTCCCGGGCATTCATCAGGCGAGTGGCGTCCCGATTGCCGTCATGATCTAGCCTCCGACCGGTCGCCCCAGAGCCAAAGCGCCGAACTTGCCGGACCCCATGATGTGTCGCCAGGCTTCCAGTACCTCCTGGGGAATGTCGACGTGCGGCAGGAAACCCTTGCCGCGCGGGCCGTAGCCGTTCTCGTCGTCGACGAGGCGTGGAATTTCCCCCGTCAGCAAGGACATGAACCTTTCCGGCGTCCACTTCTTGCTGTTCGGGCTGTTGAGATAGTCGATGCGACCTGCACGGTAACCGAGCTGCGGAATCTGCACCGGCCAGTTGACGATTTTCGGGCATTGGGCGTCCGCCCAGGCTTGCCGGAAGGAGGCATCGGTGCGTCGTTGCATCAGCGGGTCCTGCACGAGCAGAATGGCGCCGGGTGCAAGTCCCAGTCCCTCAAGGACCCCTCTGGTGAAGCGGGCATTCTCACCGCAGTTGGTCGACGCATCCTCGAGAAGCAGCCGAGACTGGTCGAGCCCTAGGAACATGGCGGCAATGTCGCCAAGCAGGCGCGCTTCGGAAGTCTGGCCGGCCAGTGCCTTCCGATAGACGGGATGGGCGTCGACGGCGGTTGCCAGCAGTCCCGTCGAATGACCGATTCCGCCGGAAATCAACAACGGAACGCCAGTCGCGCGCGCCGTCTTCACGGCGCCTTCCAGCGTCCACAACAGCGCGTTGCCGGCCAGCACCACCAGATCGAAAGTCGGGGCGTCGCCCTTGTCCGCCGCGCCGAGATCGTCGAGCGCCAGAAAGCGGGCGATGGTGTTGATCGCGACTATGTCGTCGGCCGTGAGCGGGCCATAAGGACCGAAAAAGGACATGAGAGGCTCCGCGTCTGGCGGTCCGCCGGGAGGATGACCGGCCCGACACGGGTTGTAAGCGGCAGGGGAGGGGCTCACCATCCGTTGCAGCGCTCATCAGGGGAAGTTGGAAGGCCCTAATCGATCCAGGACACGAGTGTGACGACGAACGGATCTCCGCCTGCCCTGGGGGACCGTTTTCCGGTTCGGGTTGCCATTGGTTTTCCTGTTGCGGGCAATCTGCCGAGAAGATAGGCAACAGTCACCCTGCGGGCGGATGGGCCGCCCGCCTCAGGAATCGGAGAGTCCCGTCATGGCGATCACCCGCATCGAGCCCGGCAAGCGCATGAGCAACGCCGTCGTCCACAACAAGACCGTCTATCTTGCCGGCCAGATCGGTTCGCCGAAGGGCGACGTCAAGTCGCAGGCCGCCGAGGCGCTAGCCGAGGTCGATCGCTTGCTCGCCGCTGCCGGCACCGACAAGACGCGTGTGTTGCAGGCCATCGTCTGGCTGGCCGATATGGCCGACTTTGCCGCCATGAACGAAGTGTGGGAGTCCTGGGTTGCGCCGGGCAACGCACCTGCCCGCGCCACCGGCGAGGCCAAGCTGGCCGCTCCGGAGTACAAGGTCGAGTTCATCATCACGGCCGCTCTGCCGGACTGATCCGGCTACCGCACTCCTTTCACGCCAGCATCCGCCCTCGGCCGACCGGTCGGACGGGCGGATGCCCGATCCGGTGCCGAACGCTCGCAGTCCCGATGGCTCGAACACCGCCTGACCGCTTGCAGGACAGCCGGAGTGGAAGACCGTCACCCTCGCGTGTTATCAGGAAAAAACGCGGTTCGCCGTGCCTGTCAGGAGTGCCCGGTCCTTGCTTGCCCCCGAGATTCCCGGATTTGTCTGGGCCTATCGTTTCGACGCTGCGACCGGCGCCGGCCACCCGCTGCCGCCGACCACGCCGCGCGACCAGCTGATCGTCGATGATGGGTTCGTCTGGCTGCATCTGGCGCTCAGTGATGCTCGGGTGCAGAAGTTCCTGGAGGGTTTCCCTGATCTTCCGGAGGCGGCCAGGGCCACGTTGACCGATCGGGACAATCACGTCGTGCTGGCATCCGATGACGGCGTGTTGCACGGCGTGTTCACCGACATCGAACGCGCCTTCGATTATGAGACCAACGACATCGGGTGGTTCCGCTTTGCCGCGTCGGAGCGACTGATCGTCACGGCTCGCCTGCATCCATTGCGGTGTGTCGAGGCGGCGCGGCTCGCTGTCGATCGCGGCCTCGCCATCCACGAGACGGTCGGTGTCTTTGCAACCGTCGTGACCGAGTTCGAGAAGGTGGTGGACACCCTCATCGTCGAGATGGGAGACGAGCTCGACCGGATCGAGGACTATGTTTTCGAGACGGCGCCGCGCGACGAGCGCCGTCGTCTTGGCCCCGTTCGGCGCACGGTGGTCCGGCTGAACCGTCAGCTCAGGGCGTCCGTGGCGTTGTTCCGTCGTTACCAGCGCTGGGACGACCCCGATCCCTTGCCGACCGGCACGATAGAAATGGCCGAAACGCTCGCCGATCTGCTTGGCTCGGCGTCACAGGAAATGCAGGGCCTGCAAGACCGGGCACGCCTTCTGCATGAAGAGATCGACTCCAAGATTTCTTCGGAAACCAACCGCCACCTCTACATCCTTTCGATCATGACCGCCTTCCTGTTGCCGCCGACGCTGGTAACGGGATTCTTCGGCATGAACACCGGAGGCCTGCCTTTCGCCGGCGAGCACTTCGGCACCCTGCTCGCCTTTGCGCTCGGTGGCTGTTCCGTCTGGGGCGCGTGGTGGTTCCTGAAACGGGTCGGCATTCTCTGAAAGGCGACGGCCGCCCGGAAGGACGGCCGAACCTCGATCAAGCTGCGGCGTTCGAGAGCCGCATGCGCGGGAAGGCGGCGCCATTCTCGTCGAAGAGATGCAGCCGGTCGGCGGGCGCGGTCACTGTGAGCGTAGCGCCCTTGGCGATCTCCACGTCGCCGTCGATCTTGACGGTAATCGGTTCCGGAAGACCCGTGTCGAGGTAGACCAACGTCACCTCGCCCAGTTTCTCGACGATCGAAACGGTTCCGGTAAAGAGGCCGGGCCCATCGGTGGGCGTCAGGTCTTCCGGCCGGACACCGAAAGTTGCCTTGGCGTCGAGGTAGGTGGCGGCGACTTCCGCGTTGACGACAACCGGGTTGCCTGTGTCCGGCTGCACCGTTGCCGGCGCGCCGGTGCTGGTGATGGTGGCGGAGACGATGTTCATGGCCGGAGAGCCGATGAAGCGCGCCACGAACAGGTTGTCGGGCGTGTGGTAGAGCTCCATGGGCGTACCGATCTGTTCGACCACGCCGTAGTTGAGCACGACGATGCGATCGGCGAGCGTCATCGCCTCGACCTGATCGTGCGTCACGTAGATCATGGTGGTGTCGGCCATTCGCTCGTGAAGCTTGGCGATCTCCAGGCGCGTCGCAACGCGCAGCGCCGCGTCGAGGTTGGAGAGGGGTTCGTCGAACAGGAATACCTTGGGGTCGCGGACGATGGCCCGGCCGATGGCGACGCGCTGACGCTGACCGCCGGAAAGCTGCTTGGGAAGGCGGTCGAGATAGGGCGTGATCTGCAGCATCTCGGCCGCTTCCCGCACGCGCCGGTCCTGCTCGCCTTGCGACGCCTTCGCGAGCTTCAGGCCGAAGGCCATGTTCTCGTAGACCGTCATGTGCGGATAGAGCGCGTAGCTCTGGAACACCATGGCTATACCACGCTTGGAGGGCGGCAGGGTGTTGACGACGGTGTCCCCGATTTCGAGCGTTCCCTCGGTGATGTCCTCCAGGCCCGCGATGAGCCGAAGAAGCGTCGACTTGCCGCAGCCCGAGGGGCCGACGAAGACGACGAACTCGCCGGACTTGATGTCCAGATCGATGCCGTGCAGCACCTGCACGGAACCGTAGGCCTTCTTGACTTGCTTGAGCTTCAGTCCGGCAGACATGCGCAACTCCTCCCGCGATTTTCCCGAAG
>JAUVXG010000086.1 GCA_030603685.1 Pleomorphomonas sp. | reverse complement strand
TCGTGCTCGAGAACCATCCGGACCGCGCGGCTACGCACTTCGGGGGCAAACTTGTTCGTCGTCTTGCTCGTCATGGCTCCATCCTCTCAAGAGTTGGAGCCTCCGGCAAACCCGGCGCGGTTCAGACCGTGCGAATGATTGATTAATCAAGCCTGCTGAGGGCTCTCATAGAGGTACCGTTGGGCGCCTCTTTGATTCACCAAGGGTGATATCTTCTACATCCTCTCAAAGAGAGGTGATTGATGGTTGTATTTGGAGATTGCACTGAGGTGAACCCAGAAGGTCACCTATATGATTTCTTCTACTCCTCTCATAAGGGAGGGGTAATCAAGGGGCTGGTCAGTTCCCTTATTCCCCCACCATAAGGGGGTGGTAATTCATCCGCTTAGTTGCGGACTGCCAGAAGCCTTACAGGCCGCTCTATGGCCTCCGGCACATCTATAACGGGTCAGATCAATAACTGCGCACCGTTCTGAGCGCCCTTTCACACCGGCTCGCTTTCCAATCCTTGATCATCATCCGCCAGATAGCGGATATCGTACAGTTCTTCAAAAAGGCTCCGAAGTGCCTCGAACTTCGCCTCATAGAGCTGCATCTGCGGGTTCGCTTCCATGAGTTCGCGAACGTGACGAGCGTAGTCCTCAAGAAGCTTCTGACCGTTCGGGTGTCCGGGAGACACCACTGCGGCAACGATTTCATCCGCGTTCACAAGTACGATCGGTTCCTCGATGTCGTAGTCGCGATTTCTGACTTCCATGTACACGGGCTTGAGCTTGAGTCCCGCAAACTTGGAGCTGATCGTGGCGTTAATCTGGCTCATGTATCTTCCTCAATGGCGCAGGCTCATGGAAAGCGGCCCATCTCGTCGCGCCTCATCGAATAACGAGATGTTCCGAATGGGACTCAATGCGGTCCCTTACATAAGAGAGGGGTAACCTCCGAGAAAGTGGCCGTCGGCCTACTTGCATAAGTGGGTGGTAATCGAACGAGAGCCGCATCGGTCAGCCTCCCTCGTGCATAAGGGGGTGGTAATCCCTATTCGCCAAGCGGGCCTAAGTCGGGGTGCGCCATTTACCGGCGACAGCTCACACCCCTACCTGAGTTGGTACTACCCGGCCTCTATGCCGTGTTTTGTGGGGAGCGACTTAATGAAGAACGGCTCAACCGGGAAGCGCGCATGACGACATCGTGGCGCTTCTCTAGGTGGGGCGCTACATCCTTGCTCGTGGCGACCTTCTCTTCACCCTTGATGTAACCGCCGTCCTTGCGGATGGCAGGGAGAACCGTGTCGGTAACCCACAGCTTGAAACGTTGGGCGGCGGGGAGATGAGACCCGAGAATGAGGGCGTTCACTCCACCTTCCGAGATGACGAGCCGGCTCGGGTTACCCCGATTTCCGTCGCGAACCACGACACTATTCGTTTGAGACTTGGCGACGTGCCGGGAGATGGCTTCACGGCTGTTGCCGTAGCCGAGCAGATCGCAAACGTCCTTGGCTACGAACCACGGCTCACCTTGGATGGTGACGACGCGGATGGTGGAGGAGTTGAAGGCGTAGGTGGTCAGTTCAGTTGTCATTTCAGAGTGCTCATTTTGCTGTGGCTCAGGTCGAGCCTTCGTCGTGCATAAGGGAGGGTAATCCCCACACGTGCGCTTCGAGCCGCCAGAAAAACGTGTCCCCGCAATGGATTAGGTCGAAAATGAAAAAGCCCCGCCAGTTTCCTGACGAGGCTTTTGGGAAGGCGTGTGGAGGCGGGCTGGACTACAGGTCGACCTCGTCCAGCACCTCAAATCTGTCAGAGTCGCCCACCACGGCGTCCCTGCTCTGGATGGTCACCCACCGCTTGGGAAACCTCTTGGCGGTTAGCCGAAAAGCCGGCCGTATGTCCTCAAGGTGCATCGAGGCTGCTTCGACGTGGTCGACCTCAAGCCGGACATCGTTCCAGACCGCGACCACGTAGTTGAAGTAGTGGAGTCGTCCCTTGCTATCCGGCTCGGTGACCATAACGCGGTCGGGCCTACGGTTGCACCGCTTGCACTTGAAGGCCGTCTGAACTTCGTCAATGGTTCGATGTGGGGCCTTCCGCATGACCACGTCAATCATGATGGAGGTCGAGCGGCGACATTTCTCGCACATGAAACAGAGGTGCGTTGCACCCGCCGCTTTGGCTTCCTCAAGGGTGTTGAGTGCCCTCATTTGGGCTTCTCGGGGTACTTGTGCCCCGGATTGTTATGGGGCCCGGCTGGTGGTCCCTTCATGACGACGAACCCGGCTAGCTCAAGGTGTTCGGTGAGGTGCTTCGCCATAAGCGAGGCCATGAACTCGTCCGCGTTGTGAATGCGCTTCTTTCCGTTGAAACGAAGGGCGAAGGACAGGGCGTCCGCCGTCTCTTCCTTAGTGGCTGGCCTAAGCGGCTTTTCGTCGGGCATTGTCGAGTCCTCACGTGAACAGAATGAGAACATACGCAATGGAAAGCGTGTTGCCTACTGACAGGTCATGGCTGCTAGGAGGAGGCGCGAATAGCTCAGCGGGCGGGCGGCGAGATTCGCTTTGATTCTCAATCGGGTGACCGAGCTTATCCACACTTTGTAAAGAGGGTTATCCCCGAAAAGCCCACTCATATGTGAATATCGGGGTCAGCTCGCACTGCCGCCCCCTGTGCGCGAGAAAAGGGGCTAGATTTTTCTGACGAGATCAACAGCGCCAATCGAACGCGTTACTGAATAGTTAACAGATACGGAGAAACCCTAGGTGCTTGTTGACGTCGTGAGTTGCGAAAGCAGAAGACCCGGTAGGCGTCCTACCACCAACCGGGTCTCCAATTGAAACGCCCCCTGCGGGGCCTCCAAAGCGAGACAAGCTTAAGCGGCAGCTTGAGTGAGTCAAGGGAAACCGCAGGGGGACATACTGGAGTCCTCTATCACGTCTACCAAGCCGCCCCCCACCTCCCACACCATCGTCATCTACGCCCCCCACGGCCAAGTTTCCGTCAATGGGATCGAGATGGGTTCGGCAAACGGGCCGCCTACCATCGAGCACAAGCAGCCGATCGGCATCCTTGGCCAGCTTGGTCATAAGGTCGCCGAAAGCGCCATCGCAAAGCTTGTCGCCGGATGCTGGACGGCTTTGCTCGCCGCGCTGCGTTAGCCCCTGTTCGCCCGGCCGGGGCTTCATCTCTGCCGGGCGATCTTCGGGGCAGCCGCATGGCTGACGTTGCGGGGCGCTACAAAAAGCGCTACAAAGCCCCCAAGAGGGGCATCGAAAATGCCTTTAAAATCAAGGACAAGAAGAACCACCGCTGGTTCCCCGCCGTCCGCACCAATCGCTCGCAGCATCTCCACCGCCCAGCGACCTCTTCCGTATCCGCCTTCAACAGAACCAAGTATTTCCCCGCACAGTAAAGTTGATTATTCTTTGCATATAAACCGTTTATATCGCCAACCCAAGGACTTAAACGTTTTTAGTTAGCTTGAGTTTCTGCGACCAAAGTCTGATCTAGTTATCAGGAAATAACTCCTCCAGCGGCAGTCGACCTCCCGACACCGCCTCAGAATTCGCAACCGAGAGCCCGCCTCCACCGCCTCCCGCAAGGAGGCGGACCGGACCGCCATGTCCGGACGAGCCCTCCCCTCGTTCCGACAAGGAGACTGAGATGACCGTGATGAACTTCTCCATCCCCCGCACCATCATTTACGGCGAGGGCTCGCTCTCCAAGCTCGCCGACCTCAAGGGCAAGAAGGCGGCTCTGGTTACCGGCGGCAGCTCCATGAAGCGCTTCGGCTTCCTCGATCAGGCCATCGAAATTCTGAAGAAGGGCGGCATCGAGTCCATCGTCATCGACGGCGTCGAACCGAACCCGTCGGTCGAGACCGTCTGGCGCGGCGCCAAGGCCATGCAGGCGTTCGAACCCGACTGGATCGTTGCCATCGGCGGCGGCTCGGCGCTCGACGCCGCCAAGGTGATGTGGTGCTTCTACGAGCATCCGAACCTCAC
Source organism: Pleomorphomonas sp. (assembly GCA_030603685.1). Taxonomy (GTDB): domain Bacteria; phylum Pseudomonadota; class Alphaproteobacteria; order Rhizobiales; family Pleomorphomonadaceae; genus Pleomorphomonas. The sequence goes on along the minus strand of JAUVXG010000086.1, from coordinate 15,341 downwards.
CTTCGAAGACATCATCCCGGTCGGCGCCATGCCGCCGCTGCGCAACAAGGCGCGCTTCGTCGCCATTCCCTCGACGTCCGGCACGGCCTCCGAGATCACCGCCTTCTCGGTGATTACCGACACGGAGAACCACATCAAGTACCCGATCGTCGCCGCCGACATGGTGCCCGACATCGCCATCCTCGACCCGGCCCTGCCCATGGTGATGCCGGCCAACGTCACGGCCAACACCGGCATGGACGTCATGTGCCACGCCGTCGAGGCCGTCGCCTCCATCGCCGCCACATCGTTTACCGACCCCTATGCGGTGGAAGCCATCAAGCTGGTGCTGGAGAATCTCGAGAAGGCCTACACGAAGCCTGATGACAAGACGGCCCGCTTCAACATGCACAACGCCTCGGCGCTGGCCGGCATGGCCTTCACCAACGCCTCGCTCGGCCTGGTGCACTCGATGGCCCACAAGATCGGCGGCGAGTTCGGCGTGACCCACGGCCTCGCCAACGCGATCATGCTGCCCTACATCATCGACTTCAACCGGCAGTTCACCGACAAGTACGCCTATGTGGAGCGCGTGCTCGGCATCAAGGATCTGGCCCAGGCGATCCGCGACCTCAACAAGAAGCTGGCCATCCCCGCCACCTTCAAGGACTGCGACGAGGTCGAGTTCGACGAGACCAAGTTCAAGACGGTGCTGAACCGCATGAGCGAGAACGCCTTCGCCGATCCCTGCACGCTGACCAACCCCGGCACGCCCTCGGTGACCGACGTCAAGGCGCTCTACACGGCAGCCTACTACGGCTGAGGCAAACGGCCGACTTCGGGCGGGCGCGGCATCCTGACAAGGGTGTCGCGCCCGCTCTTTTGTATTTTCGGATATTCTGCCTCAAGATTTTCGTCCGTCCCCGCATTTTCCCGGATTGCCCGGCCACGTGATGGACGGTAGAAATGATAATCATTTGCAACAAGGAGCGCGGAGGCGAATTGCTGCCGCCGAGGCGCTTCCAGATGGTATCGCATCGTCTCCGGGCCTTGCTTGGTTGTTCAAAGGATGGCGGTCGCTGGTCGCGCGGCGCCCGTCGTCTTCGTCGCCGCGGATCAGTCACTCCTCCTGCGACGGTGGTGCTTCGGCGGTTCCCGCCAAAACGATCGGCTCCCGCTTGTCCGTGCGGACGATCGCAGACTTCAGGCCGGGTATCCTCATGGATATCCGGCCTTTTCTTTTCCCCTCCCCCCGTTCGGACGATGCTGCATCCGTCGATGGACACCCTCGCGCAAATGGCGCTTTGGAATCGCAGACCGATGATCTAAACAGGACGGAAATTCAGCCTCTCGGGAGAAAGAGATGACCTATTGCGTCGGCATCCTCGTCAAGGAAGGCCTGACGATGATCGCGGACACGCGCACCAACGCCGGTCTCGACAACGTCTCCCAGTACAAGAAGCTGCACATCTTCGAAAAGCCGGGTGACCGCATGATCGCGGTGGCTACCGCCGGCAATCTCGCCATCACCCAGGCAGTTCTGTCCTTTCTGAATGAAGGCATCGAGAACAAGGAAACCGGCCAGATGGAGACCATCTGGACGACGCCATCGATGTTCAAGACGGCCCAGCTCGTCGGCCGCGCCGTGCGCGAGGTCTACCGCATCGACGGCGAGGCGCTTGAGCAGTCCAATGCCGGCTTCGAGGTGACCATGCTGGTCGGCGGCCAGGTGGCCAAAGGGCGCCTCCGCCTGTTCATGGTCTACAGGCAGGGCAACTTCATCGAGGCGACCGAGGACACGCCCTTCCTGCAGATCGGCGAGCACAAGTATGGCAAGCCGGTCCTCGACCGCGCCATCACCTTCTCATCCGACCTCATCGAGGCGGTGAAGCTGGGTCTGATCTCGATGGATTCGACCATGCGCTCGAACCTCGGCGTCGGCATGCCGATCGATCTGGTGACGGTCAAGCGCGACGCCATCGCGCATGACATCCTGCACCGCATCGAGCCGGGCGAGCCCTATTTCCACGATCTGCGCGAACGCTGGAGCGCCGCCTTGCGCGCCGCCTACCGGGCGATCCCCATCCCGCCGTACAAATAGGAAGGCCCCCCCCTTTCCTACCCCCGATCCCTGAACCGGGTGGTGATCGGATAGCGGCGGTCGCGGCCGAAGTTCTTGGGGGTGATCTTCACGCCGGGCGCCGCCTGCCGGCGCTTGTACTCGGCGATGTAGAGCAGATGCTCGACCCGGCGCACTGTCGGTTCGTCGAAACCGGCGGCGATCAGCTCGGCCACCGTCTTCTCCTCCTCGACGAGACCGTTGAGGATACCATCCAGCACCGGATAGGGCGGCAGGCTGTCCTGGTCGGTCTGGTTCTCGCGCAACTCGGCCGTCGGCGCCTTGGTGATGATGCGGCTCGGGATCACTTCCCCGGCCGGCCCCTTCAGCCCATCCGGGCGATGGGCGTTGCGCCACTCAGCCAAGCCGTAGACCTGCATCTTGTAGAGGTCCTTGATCGGATTGAAGCCGCCGTTCATGTCGCAGTACAGCGTGCAGTAGCCGACTGACATCTCGCTCTTGTTGCCGGTGGTCAGCACCATCGACCCGAACTTGTTGGATACGGCCATCAGGATCGTGCCGCGGGCGCGCGACTGAAGGTTTTCCTCGGTGGTATCGGCCTTGGTGCCCTCGAACAGCGGGCCGAGCGACTTGAGGAAACCCTCCACCGGATCGGCGATGGCGACGACGTCGTAATTGACGCCGAGCAAGGCGGCGCATTTGGCCGCGTCTTCAAGGCTGTCGGCCGAGGTGTAGCGATAGGGCAGCATCAGGCAGCGGACCTTGTCGGCGCCGAAGGCGTCGACGGCCATCGCCGCGACGACGGCCGAATCGATGCCGCCGGAAAGACCGAGCCCCACGCCGGGGAAGCGGTTCTTCTCGACATAGTCGCGAAGACCGATGACGCAGGCGAGCCAGTTGGCCGCCTGAACGTCGGGATATGGGGCGACATCGCCGGGAACGACCCGCCAGCCATCCGCCCCCTCGGCGAGCGTGACCAGCGCCACCGTCTCGGCGAAGGCCGGCAGGCGGCAGGCCACTTCGCGGTCGGGGTTGAGGCAGAAGCTGGCCCCGTCGAACACCAGCTCGTCCTGGCCGCCCACGGTGTTGAGATAGACCATGGGCAGGCCGCTTTCCACGACGCGCGCCGTGGCGATCTCGACCCGCTCACCCATCACCGTCCAGCGGTAGGGCGAGCCGTTGATGACGATCAGGAGCTCGGCGCCGGTCTCCGACAGATGCTCGACGACCTCGGACTTCCAGATATCCTCGCAAACTGGCAGGCCGAGCCGGATGCCGCGGAAACTCACGGGCATGGGCAGCGGACCGGGCTGGAACACCCGCTTCTCGTCGAACACGGAGTAGTTGGGCAGGTCGGCCTTGAAGCGCAGGGCGGCAATGACGCCGCCGTCGAGCAGGGCTGCCGCGTTGCGCAGCGCTCCGTCGTCGTCCAGCCAGGGCGTGCCGATGAGCACTGCCGGCCCACCGTCGGCCGTCTCGGCGGCCAGACGCTCGATGGCCCGCCGACAATCGCGCTGCACGGCCGGCTTCAACACCAGATCCTCCGGAGTGTAGCCGACGATGTAGAGCTCGGGCAGAATCAGGAGGTCGGCGCCAAGCCGCGCCGCTTCGGCACGAGCCTGTCGCGCCTTGTCGAGATTGCCGAAAATGTCGCCCATCACCGGGTTGGCCTGGGCGAGCGCGAGCTTCAGGGAGCGAGGAGAGCTTGTCATGATGGCGGCGATTTAGCCAGAAAGCCCTCGCCACGGCAACGGAATCAATGGGTCGGCTTGCTCAGAAAATGTGAACGCACCCGAATGATCTCGCTTGGCCCGTCATGAATGACCTTGGCCGGCGGCACGGCCGGCACCAGCCGGTTGCCACGCCGTGCATAAAGTTGCCGCGCCGACGACAGCTCGGCAAGCCGTTCATAGAGACGCCGCGCCGACAACGGCTTGACCAGAACGTCGTTGGCGCCCAGTTCCACCGCCGATAGCATGCGGCGCTTGTCGGCATAGGCGGTGACCATGACCACGGCGAGGGTCGAGACCCGCTCGTCGGGATGGCGGCGCAGAAGATCCAGCAGCGCGGCGCCGTTGCCGGCCGTGCCAAGATTCCAGTCGAGCAGCAACACGTCCGGCGACTGCGTCATGACCATGCTCAAGGCTTCCGCCTCGGTGGCGGCCTGCAGGATGACGCGTACGCCAAAAGCCCCCAGCATCGTTTCCGCAAGTTTGCGAAAATAGGCGCTGTCGTCGACGATACCGACGCGCAGGGCGTCGAGACGCACATATGTCCCTTGATCCATCGGATCGATCATGAAGCGAAAAACCCTACGACAACAACCTGCTAGACGTATTAGCTCCTCTTCCGGGCTTGAGGCTTGCCATGGAATGAAGAAAATTTGGTTTACGACCGCAACGTTTTCTAAACGATGATCGGGCGCAAAAAAGGGCGCCGTGTGAGGGCGCCCGTTTATTTTTCGGTTGGAATGCGAAACGCGTCAGCCGACGATTTCGGTCTCGGAGAACCAGTAGGCGATCTCCTGGGCGGCCGTCTCCGGCGCATCGGAACCGTGCACCGAGTTCTCGCCCATCGACAGCGCGAACTCCTTGCGGATGGTGCCCTCGGCAGCCTTCTCGGGGTTGGTGGCGCCCATCACTTCGCGGTTCTTGGCGATGGCGTTCTCGCCTTCGAGCACCTGCACCACGGTCGGGGCCGACGACATGAAGTCGACCAGCTCGTCATAGAAGGGCTTGCCCTTGTGAACGGCATAGAAGCCCTCGGCCTCTTTGCGGCTCATCCACACGCGCTTGGATGCAACGACGCGCAGGCCGGCTGCCTCGAGCTTGGCGGTGATGGCGCCGGTGAGGTTGCGACGGGTCGCGTCGGGCTTGATCATCGAGAAGGTACGTTCGATCGCCATGGAAGTCTGCCCCTCTGTGGTTGGCTGCAAGGCCGGGGTCCGGTCGATACCGGAGCTCTGGTCAGGCGCGCTTATAGCGGCGGGACGGCACCGGGGCAAGCGCGGCAAGGTCTGTGAGACCGCGGAAATCCTTGCCCGGCAAGGAAATCGAAGGAGCGCCGCGCTCCAGTTCGCGAAGACGTCCATTCACCTCGGCAGGTCGACGATCTCCGGCTTCATTCCGGCGATCAGGCCCGCGATCTGCCCGCACAACTCCGACAGCGGACTGCTCTTGCGCCATGCGAGACCGACCGTGCGATGCGGCTCGGGCGCATGGAAGCGGCGGAGATGGACACGGGCGGCATCGAGCGGCGTCGCGGCGAGGAAAAGCTCCGGCAGAAGCGTGATCCCCTGCCCCGCCGCCACCAGTTGCAGAATGGTGGCCAGCGAGGTGACGCCTGCCCGCGTCAATCGCCGGGCGTCGAGGGCGCCGCAGGAGGCGAGCGTCTGGTCGCGCAGGCAGTGGCCGTCTTCCAACAGCAGGAGCGCTTCGGTGGGAATGTCGGCGGCGCTGCCGAAAGCACCGAGCGACAGCGGTCCCGCCGCCGGCGTCGCCAGCAGGAAGGCGTCGGTGAACACCGGCATTTCCCGGAAGGACGGATCATTAAGCGGCAGGCTGGCGATGACGAGATCGAGGCCGCCATCCTGCAGTTCGCCCACCAGCGTGGCGGTCACTGTCTCGCGCACGCTGACCTTGAGGGCCGGAAAGACCTCGGCGAGCGCCGGCAAAAGCTTCGGCAACAGATAGGGGCCGATCGATGGAATGATGCCGAGCCGCACCGAACCCGCCGCAGGATCGGCAGCGACGCGGGCGAAGGCTTCGAGATCGCCGACCTCGGCGAGAATGCGCCGTCCGCGCTCGACGACCCCGGCCCCGGCCGCCGTCAGCCTGGCGCCGGATACGGCGCGCTCGACCAACTGGCAGCCGAGCGCCTCCTCAAGCTCGCGGATCTGGGCCGACAGCGCCGGCTGGCTGACCGCCGCCCTGTCGGCGGCCCGGCCGAAGTGACCTTCGGTGGCGAGCGCATCGAGATAGCGCAACTGGCGCAAGGTGATCCTCATAGGAAAATCCTATCAGCCCGGCAGGACAAAGCAATTGGAATGATTCCAGAAAATGCCGTCATGTCGATGGCAACCGACACAAAACCAACCTCAGTCAGGAAGAGCCGCCATGACCGACAGACCGATCCAGACCACCACCGCCGGTGCCCCCATTGCCGACAACCAGAACTCGCTCACCGCCGGTTCGCGCGGTCCGGTGCTGATGCAGGACTGGCAGCTCATCGAAAAGCTCGCTCACCAGAACCGCGAGCGCATCCCCGAGCGCGTCGTTCATGCCAAGGGCTGGGGCGCCTTCGGCGAGCTGACGGTGACGCACGACATCACCCGCTACACCCGCGCCAAGCTGTTCTCCGAAGTCGGCAAGACAACGCCGCTGCTGCTCCGCTTCTCCACGGTGGCCGGCGAACTCGGCGCCGCCGACGCCGAGCGCGACGTGCGCGGCTTCGCCCTGAAGTTCTACACCGAGGAAGGCAACTGGGACATCGTCGGTAACAACACGCCGGTGTTCTTCGTGCGCGACCCGCTGAAGTTCCCCGACTTCATTCACACCCAGAAGCGGCACCCGCGCACCAACCTGCGTTCGCCCACCGCCATGTGGGACTTCTGGTCTCTGTCGCCGGAAAGCCTGCACCAGGTGACGATCCTGTTCTCCGACCGTGGCCTGCCGACCGACGTCCGTCATATCGACGGCTTCGGCTCGCACACCTATTCCTTCATCAACGAGGCCGGCGAGCGCTTCTGGGTGAAGTTCCACTTCAAGACCATGCAGGGCCACCGCCACTACACCAACGCCGAAGCGGCTGAAGTCGTCGGTCGCACCCGCGAATCCACGCAGGAGGATCTGTTCGGCGCCATCGAGGCCGGTGACTATCCGCGCTGGAAGTTCTTCGTCCAGATCATGCCGGAACTCGACGCGGAGAAGACGCCCTACAACCCGTTCGACCTCACCAAGGTGTGGCCGCATGCCGACTACCCGCTGATCGAGGTTGGCACCTTCGAGCTCAATCGCAACGCCGACAACTATTTCGCCGAGATCGAGCAGGCCGCCTTTTCACCATCCAACATCGTGCCCGGCGTCGGCTTCTCGCCCGACAAGATGCTGCAGGCCCGCATCTTCTCCTACGCCGATGCCCATCGCTACCGGCTCGGCACCCACTATGAGGCGCTGCCGGTCAACGCGCCGAAGTGCCCCGTCCACCACTACCACAAGGACGGCGCCATGAACTTCATGCCCAACAAGGCGAACCCGGACGCCTATTACGAGCCCAACAGCTTCGGCGGACCGCGTCAGGCGCCGGAGTATCGAGAGCCGCCGCTCCGCATTTCCGGCGACGCCGACCGCTACGACCACCGCACCGGCAACGACGACTATTCGCAGGCCGGCGCCCTGTTCCGCCTGTTCGACGAGGGACAGCGGCAGCGCCTTTTCCAGAACATCGCCGCCGCCATGGCCGGCGTGCCGCTGGAGATCGTCGAGCGCCAGCTCGGCCACTTCGAGAAGGCCGATCCGGCCTACGCGGCCGGCGTCCGCCAGGCGCTCCGCATCGCCTGAGCGGCGCGCCACAGAACAGAAAAAAGCCCGGCTGGGAGACCCGCCGGGCTTTCGTTCGTTTCGATACGCGCCCTGATCAGGGCTTGGCAGCGGCGCCGGAGGCGGCGTTCTGCGCGTCCAGCAGCTTCTGCTGGGCTTCCTTGGCCTTGCGCTGCACCTCGGAGGCGAGCTGCTCGCGCTGGCGCTGCAGCGCCGCCGTGTCGATCGCCGGGCCCTCGTAGGACGCGGTGAAGCCCGTGAGCGAGATCGGGAAGTTCAGCGCCTTGGCCTGCTGATTCTGCGTGGTGATGATCAGGTCCTTGCCCTTCTTCATCGACGCCGTGAAGTCGTCAGTGATCGGGATCTCGGCGAAGCAGGCGTTGGGCATGCAGATGGTGTACTTGCCCGGCACCTGGGTGTTCTGGTCGACCTGAACGCGGATGCCCGGCTGAAGCAGCATGGCAACAGGCGTCTGCACCAGCAGGATCTTGCGCGTCTCGCCGTCAACCTCGCGCACGCCGGCGGAGGCCAGGAACTGACCGCTGTCGGTGCGCAGTTCGCGGACCGTGAAGCAGACCTGCTTCTTGGTGCGCGCATCCTGGCCACAGAGCTTGTTCCAGGGGTTGTCGGCCGACGCAGCGGGAGCCGCCGCATCGCTGGCGGCCGGAGCCTCGGCCGGCGCGGCCGGCTTGTCCTGAGCCAGAGCGGCCGTCGCCGACAAAAGCATCGCCGCCACGCAGCCCAGAGTCCTGAAGGAGTTAACTGTTGCCATTCGCCCAATCCTTTGCATGCGTCGATCCGGAGGCACACATCTGTGGCGCTACCGATCGTCTGATTTCGATCGACTTGTCAACAGCGCTTCGCGCAATCTCAGCCCCAGGAAGCCTGCCGAAAGTGACTTTCTCTCTCCCCTGCGGCGCGCGGGGCGCACCTCGCCCCACCGCCCGGAAGTCGCAAAACCCGATGACGTCAAAATTGGGCAACACAGTGACCCGATGGTTCCAGACGGAAAAAGCCGTGTTCCATCGTGCGGTTCGGCGGTGGACCGCTCACCGCTCGAACCAAAAATCATCGGTCCGGACAGGACGAACGTGTTAACGTCTCGGAAAGATTCGCTTCCGAACGGAGCCTGGTTCATGTCTGGCGTCATTACTCGCCGCGTCTTCTGTCTTGGCACCGCCAGCGCCGCCCTCCTTCTGTCGCTGCCGGCCCGCGCCGCACCGGCCCACGGCATTGCCATGCACGGCGAGCCCGCCCTTCCCGCCGGCTTCGACCATCTTCCCTATGCCGATCCCACCGCCCCCAAGGGCGGCACTTTCGCTCTCGGCTTCCCCGGCTCGTTCGACAGTCTCAATCCCTTCATCGTCAAGGGCAACGCGCCGCGCGGCCTGTCGGACGTGCTCTACGGTTACAATGTCTGGGATACGCTGCTCCATCGGTCGGCCGACGAGGCCTTTTCACTCTACGGTCTCCTCGCCGAGAGCGTCGAAATGCCGCCCGACCGCAGTTGGGTGGAGTTCACGCTCAATCCGGCGGCCACTTTCGCCGACGGTCAGCCGGTAACGGTCGACGACGTGCTGTTCACCGTCGATCTGCTGAAGACCAAGGGGCGCCCGGTCTACAAGCGCCGCTTCGACAAGGTGGTATCGATCGACCGCGTCGGCGAGCGCACCCTGCGCTTCTCCTTCGCCGACGGCGGCGACCGTGAATTGCCACTGCTCATCGGCGGCTATACGCCGATCCTGCCCCAGCATGCGGTGGATCCCGAAACCTTCGACCAGTCGTCGATGAAGCCCATTCTGGGCTCGGGCCCCTATCAGGTGGCGAGCGTCGACGAAGGCCGCCAGGTGGTGCTGAAGCGCAACCCGGACTATTGGGCGCGGGAACTGCCCATCAAGCGCGGGCTCGACAACTTCGACGAGATCCGCATCGAGTATTTCAAGGACGGCACCGCCTATTTCGAGGCTTTCAAATCCGGCGCCTTCGATGTCTACATCGACAGCGATCCCGGCCATTGGGCCAAGGCCTACGATTTCCCGGCCGCCAAGGACGGCCGCGTCGTCCTCGAAAAGATAGCCAACGGCTCGCCCAAGGGAATGACCGGCTTCGTGTTCAACACGCGCCGTGAGATCTTCAAGGACGTCCGCGTGCGCGAAGCGATGACGCTGCTGTTCGACTTCGAAGCCGTCAATCGGACGCTCTACTACGGCGCCTACGCCAGAAGCGGCTCCTATTTCGAGGGGTCGAGCCTGTCGGCACTCGGCATTCCCGCCTCGGATGCCGAGAAGGCGCTGCTCGCCCCCTACGAGGATCAGGTCAGGCCCGACGTCATGGACGGTACCTATGCGCCACCGGTCAGCGACGGCACGGGCCGCGACCGCAAGGCGTTGCGCGCCGCCCTCGATCTTCTCGGCGAGGCCGGCTGGAAGCTCGACGGGAAGCGGCTGGTGGATGCCGACGGCAAGCAATTCGCCTTCGAGTTCATGGCCAAGGTGCCCGACGAGGAACGCCTTGCCCTCGCCTATCAGGCGACGCTCAAGCTGGTCGGCATCGACATGTCGGTGCGGCTCGTCGATTCGACGCAGTATTACGACCGTCAGAAGGCCTTCGACTTCGACATGCTCCAGATGCTCTGGACGGCGTCGCTGTCACCGGGCAACGAACAGATGAACCGCTGGTCGCAGAAGGCCGCCGTCACCGAGGGCACCTTCAACTATGCCGGCGCATCGAGCCGGGCGATCGACGCCATGATCGACGCCCTTCTCGCCGCCACCGGCCGCGACGAGTTCGAGGCGGCCGTGCGCGCCCTCGACCGTCTGCTGATCTCCGGCCTCTACTGCATACCGCTCTATCACCTGCCCACGGATCTGGTCGCCCGCTGGACGCGTGTCCACAGGCCGGAGACGACGGCACTGACCGGCATCCAGCCGCCCGCCTGGTGGGCGGACGGCAAGTCCTGACGCCACATAACGGAACCCGAGCGCACACAGGGAAACGCGCGATGATCCTGACGTCCGAACAACGAGCCGAAACCTACGTCGCCTCCGGAGTCTGGAGCAATGTGACGCTCGTCGAGCTGTTGCGCCGCACCGCCGCCGCGGCGCCCGAGACGATCGCCTTCGAGGACGTCGGCGTGGGTGCGGTGCCCGGCCTTTCCGCCACCTACAGCTTCGCCGGGGCGGAGAAGCGGATCAATGGCCTCGCCGCCTTCTTCGCCGCCGTGGGCTTGCGGCCGGACATGGTGCTCGGCATTCACCTGCCGTCCTGCGCCGACGCGGCCATCATCCTGTTTGCGGCGCTGAAGGCCGGCCTCGTGGTCGCGCCGCTTCCGATCTACTGGACCAAGTCGGAGATCGAGGCGGCCATCGAGGCGGCGTCGATCAAGGCCATGGTCACCGCTTCTGAAATCGAAAGCGAGCCTTCGGGCGAACTGGTCCGCGACGTTGCCGCCGATACCTTCGCCATCCGCTTCGTCTTCGCCGTCGGCGACGGCCAGCCGGACGGCCTGATCGACCTTTCCGAAGTGCTGGCCGATCTCGACGCGCTGGGTGAGCCGCCCGACGTGACGCGGCGCGGCGAAGCGGCCGACCACATCGCCCTGCTCTCCATGGCCCGGACGCCAGACGACGAGCTGCTGATCGTTCCCTACAGCCACAATCAACTGATGGCGATCGCCACCGGCCACCTCCTCGAGGCAGGCATCGTGGCGCCGGAGACGATTGTCTCCACCATGCATCCGGCCAGCCTGGCCTCGGTCGCCGGCTCGATCGCCACGGCTCTGATGTCCGGCGGCCGCGTCGCCTTCCATCACGGCACATCGCTCGCCGGTCTCGCCGAGGCGGTGGAGAGCGTCGGCGCCGACCGGATCGTGCTGCCGGAGGTGATGGTTCCCCCCCTCGCCGCTCAGATCGACCGCCCCCTCGCCTTCTCGGCCGTCGGTGTCGGCCTCGGTCTGGCACCGGCCCCGGCCGCTCGCACCGTCGACCTGCTGACGCTCGGCGGCCTCTGCCTCATACCGCGCGCTCGCGATGCCGAAGGAGGCCCTGTGGCGCTGCCGGCGGGCGCGGCGCACATGGGCGGCCTCAGCGCGGCGCCGGTCCTGTTCGAGGCCCGGATCAAGGCAAAAGCCGGCGCGCGCGGCCGCAAGGCGGATGGCGGCGAGTTGCTGCTCGGCGGCGCCCTCATTCCCGACGCGCCCTGGCCCGAACCACAGTCCGGCCGGCGCAGCGCCCTGCTTGGCGTCACCTCGGATGGCTTCCTTCGCACCGGCCTCGCCGCCGAGGAGCGAGAGGGACGCCTGATGATCACCGGCACGCTCGACGAAACCATCGGCATCGCCGGCATTACGGTGTCGCCGAAGCGGCTGGACGCCCTGTTCTCGCGCCATCCCAGCGTCGAGGACGCCGCCGTTTTCCCGATCGAAGCCGGCCCGGTGGGCCATCGCCTGGGCCTCGCCGTGGTGCCGAAAAGCGGCGAGCGCCCCTCGCTGACCGATCTCCTGATCTGGCTGGAGGGCGAGGAAGCCGGCAAGCTCGACCGCCCGGCGGCGTTGGTGTCGGTGCCGGAGATTCCGCGCAATGCCGACGGCACGGTGCGCCGGGAGGCACTGTTTCTCGCCGCTGTGGCGTGAGTCACTCGGCCAGTATATCGAAATCCAGATAGGTTTACCCCTCTCCCTGTTCCCTCTCCCACAAGGGGCGAGGGGACGACCGGATTTGTCGCCCCCCTGATTCTGAACCGGACGAGCTTTCCAGAAGTGGGTAGGCTCCAACCGCGTCCCCTCGCCCCTTGTGGGAGAGGGAACAGGGAGAGGGGTAAGGTAACACTCTGGGTAACCAAGGAAATCTACGATAGGCCGCGCCGTTCGGCTTCCAGCTTGCCGAGCATTTGCGTTCGCGCCGTCGGCAGATCGATCGCCCGGGGGCCGGCGACATGTCGGTCGAGAAAGAAGCCCGTGAGTTTCAGTGCCGCCACGACATCGGCGGCATCCGGACTGTCGTCCGCGCCAGACAACAGGAAGGCGGGCAGCTTCAGCAAGCGGTCGGCATAGGGCGCGCCGGCATCGCCACTTACCGCCCGCGCCGACTTGGGGCTAACGAAGCGCAGATCGTCGGTTCGTCCTGTCGCCGCGCAACAGGACAGATCGAGCCCGAAGCCCAGTTCGTCGAGCAGCATCAGCTCGAAGCGGGCGATCAGCGCCGCCGATTGCAGCAAGCCGTCGAGATGGTCGAGCAGCGCGATCGCCGCCCGGTAGAGACCCGCATGCGCCTCGCGTTCGGCCAGGAGCCTGAGGTGGCCGGCAACGATCTGCACGCCGAACACACCGGAGGCGCTTTCCATCAGCCGCGCCGCCCGCGCTTCCGACAACTCGACGGAAAACAGGCCGAGATGCGTCTCAAGCCGCGCCCGCCAGTTGACTAGCAGCGAGTTTCCCGTCTGCAGAACCGGCTGCAGGCGCCGCGAGCGGGCGCCCTTCACAAGGCCGAGATGACGACCGTAGTCGGGCGTCATCACTTCGATCACCGCGCTGGTCTCCCCATGCGGGCGAAGGCCGATCAGCAGCGCTTCCGACACCCATTCCATCGACGACAGACTCAAATCGCGCCGAGCTTGTCCTCGGCTTCCTCAAGCGACAGTAGCACGACGGCGCGTCCGAGCTGAGTGGCAAAACCCTGCCGCGCCAGGATGGCGATCTCGCGGTTTAGACCGTCCCGATCCGGACGCTCGCCGCGCCGCCAGGGGCCGATCCGCCGCCGCCGGCAGAAGCGAAGCGCCGCCACCATCTCGTCGGTGCCCTCCTCCTCGATGGCCGCCCGCGCCAGTTCGCCATCGACGCCCTTCGCCCGGAGACCAAGGGCGATCTTGAGACGCGAAGCCCCCTTGCGACGCGCCGATGCAACGCGCGAGGCGGCAAAGCCGGCGTCGTCGAGAAGGCCGAGTTCGCGAAACTCCGATGTCAACTCGGCGACGAGATCGGCAGCGCGAGCCTCGCCCAAAGCGACGTAGCCCGCCGCCTCCCATCGCCGAAGCTTCTGCAACATCAACTCTGAAAAATGCGCCTCCGAAGCCGAGTAGCGCTGCAGATAGGCAAAGCCGGAGCGACGCAGCTTGTCGCGCAGCTTTCTGGGGTCCGTCGGTGTCGCCCGGATCGAGCCATCCGGCTCATCGGGGATGCGGTCCCAGCCATCATCGCCGTGAGGCGCGCCGCTCACGGCTGCGCGTCCTCGTCCGCCTCCGTCCCGGCGGAAGGCCGCCCCTTGAAGCCCTTGGCGACGACGTACATCTCCACGCTTTCCTGCCGCGAAGACGGCGGCTTGAAGTGGAAGACCTGCGCAAAGTTCTGCTTCAGCGTCGCCAGAAGCTCGTTCTCGGTACCGCCCCGGAACACCTTGGCGACGAAGGCGCCGCCCGGCCGAAGCACGTCGACGGCAAAGGCGGCCGCCACCTCGCAGAGGTAGGTGGTGCGAAGATGGTCGGTCTTGTGGTGACCGGTGGTCGGCGCCGCCATGTCGGAAAGCACCACGTCGGGCGTGTGCCCGCCGAGGGCGGCCATCAGCGCGCTCGGCGCGTCCTCATCGAGAAAGTCCTTCTGAAGCAGCGCCACGCCCGGCACGCCGTCCATTTCAAGATAGTCGATGCCGACTACCAGCGGATTGCCCGGCGTCGAGCCCGTCTTCCTGGCCGCCACCTGGCACCAGCCGCCGGGCGCAGCGCCCAGGTCGACCACCCGGTTGCCCGGTTTCAGGAGGTGGTACTTCTCGTCGATCTCGATCAGCTTGAAGGCGGCGCGCGACCGCCAGCCTTCCTTGCGCGCCTTGACCACATAGGGGTCGTTGAGCTGGCGCTGCAGCCAGCGCACCGACGAGGCGGTCCGGCCGCGCGCCGTCTTCACCTTGACCGTGAGGCCCGTCTCGGCCCGCCCTTTACCCTTGGACTTGTCCGGACCGGCCGGCTTGTCTCCACCGGATTTTCCCTTGTCAGACATGCGCTTCCGTCCTTGCGGGCTGAGGCCGGCGACGCCAGACGCCGTCGCGGGCCATGAGTTCGACCAGGATACCCTCGCGCAGACCGCGATCGGCGACGCGCAACCGCTGGCAGGGCCACTTGCGGCGAATGGCTTCCAGAATGGCGCATCCGGCCAGCACCAGATCGGCGCGATCGGAGCCGATGCAGGGGTTGGCGACGCGTTGATCGTAGCCCATGCCGGTCAGGCGATCGATCATGTCGTCCACCTCGCCGCCATCGAGCCAGACGCCGTCGACGCGGCGACGGTCATAGCGCTTGAGGCCGAGATGAATGCCGGCCAACGTCGTCACCGTGCCGGACGTACCCAGCATGTGCGCACCGCCCGAGGCCACCAGCTCGGCGGCGCCGTCCATGCCGTCGAATCCCTCAAGAAGCCCGACCACCTCCTCGACCATATCGCGGTAGATGTCGGGCGTGACCATGTGGCCGCCATGCCGCTCGCTGAGCGTGACGACGCCGACCGGCAAAGACGTCCAGCTCTTGATGAAGCGGGTGAGCGCGAAGCCGCGCGCCTCGCCCCGCCGCCGAAGGTCGAGCCAGACCAGCTCCGACGAGCCGCCGCCGATATCGAACAGCAGCACGCCCTGAGAGCGCGGATCGATCAGCGTGGCGCAGCCGGCCACGGCAAGTCGCGCCTCGGTCTCCCGACTGACGATTTCCAGGTTGAGGCCGGTCTCCCGCCGCACACGATCGAGAAACAGCGGGCCGTTGTCGGCCAG
>JAUVXG010000076.1 GCA_030603685.1 Pleomorphomonas sp. | reverse complement strand
AGGAGGAGTACAAGCGCCTGCTCTATGTCGGGCTGACGCGCGCCCGGGATCGACTGATTGTCGCTGGCCTCAAGGGCGCCGAGGAAGGGTCTGATCGCCGCTGGCACGGCCTCGTCGAAGCAGCACTCGGAACCGATGCCGAGGCGATGAAGGATGCCGAAGGCGCCGTTGTCGCCTGGCGGTGGCACGTGCCGGGCGAAGATCCGCCCGCCCCGCCGAAGCCGGCCAGAACCGGTGCCGGCGAGCCCACGCCGTTGCCCGGCTGGTTGACGCGCAAGGTCACGGATGCCGCTCCAGCAACAACCGAGATCGCGCCGTCGCGCGCCGCCAGGGCAAGCCAGAACGGCGCTTCGGACGGGGCCTTTGATCCGACTGCCGCCGCTCGGGGCACGCTGCTGCACCGGCTCTTCGAGCTTCTGCCGGACATCGAGCCGGTCGCACGCGCCAGCGCGGCCGACAGCTACCTCGCCCGCCTCCTTCCCGATCTTCCGGACAGCGACCGGAACACATTGGTCGAGAACACCGTGACCCTGATGGCCCGGCCGGATCTCACGCGGCTTTTCTCCCCTGCCGCCCGCGCCGAAGCCGCGGTCGTCGGCAGCATCGCAACGCCGGGCGGACGATCGATCTCCGTCAGCGGCAGCGTCGATCGGCTACTGGTCGAGCCGGACGCCGTGACGATCGTCGACTACAAGACGGCGGCGCGTCCGCCGCGCACCGTTCCCATGGGGTATGCCCTGCAGCTGGCCCTCTATCGGGCGGTGCTCATGCGCCTCTGGCCCGACCGATCCATTCGCGCAGCGATTCTCTGGACTGCGACCGCGCGGTTCGACGAGGTAGTGACGGACACACTGGACGCGGTGCTCGCAACCTATCTCGAGAGCGTGGACGCCGGTACGGAGCCCATCGATCACGAATACGAAATCGATGATCGGCCCTGAAGCAAGAATTCGTTGGCGCTTCGGCCCAAGGCATTGTTTTGACAGAGATCTCTCTTCAGACAAACCAATGGTGCATCGCCACCCTGCCATAGCCCTGCTTGACGCTGCGGGGTCTGCTCCTTAGCTTTCTGTCAACAGGCGCGGCCCGACGATGAGTCGGCGCCGCGTTGTCCATCTTGCGAGGTCTGTCATGTCGACCAAGAAAGTCACCGACCAGTCGTTTCCCACCGACGTGCTTGCCTCGTCGACGCCCGTCCTCGTCGATTTCTGGGCCGAGTGGTGCGGCCCCTGCCGCATGATCGCTCCGGCGCTCGAAGAGATCGCCGGCGAGCTCGACGGCAAGATCACCATCGCCAAGCTCAACGTCGATGAGAACGGCAACACGGCGATGAAATACGGCGTCCGCTCGATCCCGACGCTGATCATCTTCAAGGATGGCGAACCCGCCGCGATGAAGGTCGGCGCAGCCCCGAAGAGCGACCTCGCCGCCTGGATCAAGGCTGCGATCTGAAGTCCCGTCGTCATGACATAGAAAACCCCGGTTTCGCCTCGCGGAACCGGGGTTTTTATTTGGTCGGGTTTCAGCTGGCCAGTTTGATATCCCCGATCCATTCGAAGATTTCTTCGGCCTTGCAGGAGCAGCCGCAGGAGCCGGCCCGCGAGCAGGTCGCGCCGGCGGCCAACGGGCGCACCTTGCCCTTGGCAACCCAGAGATCCAGCACGGCTCGGACGGCGTCCTCGCCGGCATCGAAGTGCACCGCGACGTCGGAGAGGGACGCGTTGCCCCGCTCCTTCAGATAGTCACGGACGGTAGACGGCGTCATCATGGGCTTCACTCCGCCGGCTGCGCGGCGAGCGAACGTCCCCGCGTCCGACCCGCCATCCACATGGCGGCGATGCCCACCGCGAAGATGATGGCGGCCGCCAACAACCAGCGTGTGGAGCTGGCCGGGTGGGCAGCGAACGTCGCAGCCTGATAGAACGAAACGGCGGCGAGATAGCCGATGGCGGTCGTCCAGACGGTGGCAAAAGCTGTCCACCTGCCACCGATCTCGTGACGCATGGCGCCGAGGGCGGCGACGCACGGAGTGTAGAGCAGGATCAGCAGCATGTAGGAGAAAGCCGCGGCGGTTCCGCCGAAGTGCGACTGCATGGCGCCGAACACCGAGCCATCGACTTCAAGCTCCTCGGCGGCAGCGGCGCTGTCATCCACGTAGCCGACATTGATCCCGAGCGGATCGACGAGGCTGCCGCCAAGCGCACCGAGATTCTCGGGAATGGTCGCAAGCGCGTCGAGAAGCTTGCCGCCGAGACCAACCTCTTCCTCGGTAGCTACGGCGCCTTCGGTCGCGGCGGGAGCCGCCCCTTCCGTGCCAACCTGCTCGTAGAGGGCGTTGAGCGTTCCGATCACCGCCTCCTTGGCGAAAATGCCGGTGAACAGACCGACGGCGGCCGGCCAGTTGTCGCGGGTCACACCCATCGGCTCGAACACAGGCACCAGCTCCTGGCTGACGACCGCCAGCACGCTGCCACGCGTATTGTCCCGATCAACGCTGCCGTCGGTACCGATCGCCGACAGGAAAGACAGGACCATGACGATCGGCACGATCACCTGACCGGCGCGGAGGATGAACTCACGCAGGCGCTGCCAGGCCTGAACGATGACGGAGCGGATGGTGGGAATGTGGTAGGGCGGCAGCTCCATGACGAAGCGGGTCGGCTCGCCGTCAAGCAGCGTCGACTTCAGGACGAGGCCAGTGAGCACGGCAAAGGCGAGACCGACGATATAGAGGCCGAAAACGATGTTCTGGCCGCTCACCGGGAAGAACGCGGCCGCGAACAGTGCGAACACCGGAAGGCGGGCGCCGCAGGACATGAAGGGCGCCATCAGCGACGTCATGATGCGGTCGCGGCGGCTTTCGAGAGTACGCGTCGCCATGATGGCCGGCACGTTGCAGCCGAAGCCGACGATCAGCGGCACGAAGGATTTGCCCGGCAGACCGATCGCCCGCATGGCGCGGTCCATGACGAAGGTGGCGCGGGCCATGTAGCCGGAGTCCTCGAGGAAGGACAGGAACAGGAACAGGCAGGCGATGATCGGCACGAATGTCGACACCGTCTGGATGCCCGAACCGAAGCCGACGAGAGCCGCCTCGACGATGGGAGGCGTGCCAATGGAGGCAAGCAGCTCGCCGAAGCTGTCTACGAAGACGGCGCCGAACGCCTGATCGAAGAAATCGATGAAGGCTCCGCCCACCGAGATGGTGAACAGGAACATCAGGTACATGGCGAACAGGAAGATCGGGACGCCCAGCACGCGATTGAGGACGATGCGGTCGATCATCTGCGACATTGAAGCGGACAACCGCTGCGTCCGCCGGAAGACGCCGGTCATCAGTTCGCCGATAAAGCGATAGCGGCCGTCGGCGATGACGATGTCGGCATCCTCGCCGGTCGCCGCTTCGATGGCGGCGCGGGCACTAGCAACGTCGCCGGCCAAGCTCGGTCCGGCAATGGCCTCGGCCAGCGTGTCGCCTTCGATCAGCTTGAGCGCCACCCAGGCCGGGTCGGCCTTTGCCACGAGGGCGCCATCGGCGACGAGCGGCACCAAGGTGGAAATGGCTGCGACGACTGCCGGGTCCTGCTCGGGCCGGGCAACGGGCCTCTGTCCTGCGCGAGCAGCCTCGACGATCGCCGACTTGATGGCGCGACGGCGACCATGGCCATGATGATGACCGTGGTGATGGGCGTGTTGATGACGACCGAGCCCGCGCGTCGCGACCGTCGGAATGACGGGGCAGCCGAGCCGCTTCGACAGTTCGTCGATGTCGATTTCGACGCCGTCCGCTTTGGCCATATCCATCATGTTGAGCACGACGAGCATCGGCACGCCGAGCTCGATGAGCTGGGTGGTGAGGTAGAGATTGCGTTCGAGGTTGGACGCATCGACGATATTGAGGACTAGGTCGGCTTCGCCGGACATGACGAAGTCGCGCGCCACCCGCTCATCCTGCGAACCGGCGTCGGCGCTGCCGATCAGGTAAACGCCCGGCAGATCGACCACATCCACCGACTGGCCTTCGAAGATGAAGCGGCCCACGCGCTTTTCGACGGTGACGCCCGGCCAGTTGCCGACCTTCTGCGTCGCACCGGTCAAGGCGTTGAACAGCGTGGACTTGCCACAGTTGGGATTACCGACGACGGCGACGACGAGAGGCTTTTCCGCGACCATCATACGGCCTCCAGCTCAAGGATGGCCGCTTCGGACTTGCGAAGGGTCAGCGTGAAGTTGCGAACGGAGATTTCGATCGGGTCGCCGAGCGGCGCCTTGCGCCGAACTTCCAGCACCGCGCCAGGGGTCAGTCCCATGGCGAGCAGGCGCTGCCGGTAACCGCGATCGCCGGCCACCAGGCCCGTGACGCGGGCGCTGTCGCCCGGCTTCATCGTTTCGATCGAAAGGCCCATTCATTCGCACTCCGCCCAGTGGAGCGCCCGGCCGGATTATCCCAGCCGGCAGCATCGACACTGCAACTCACTCTCAACTGTATATGTCCTCGTGCAGATGCCTCTCAATTCGTATTCGACCTTAGACTTAACGAATCTCACGGAGGGTGCAGAAAAAACACAGTGTTTTCGGCGGTCGTGCGCGTGCAAACATGGCAGTAGAACAACGCTCTACGCGTGTAGAATCCGCCCGTTCCTGGTCGCCTTGGACGACACCCTCGCCGAAAGGAGGCTGGAAATTCGATTTCCTCCGGTCTAAACTTGCTTTCTGCAGTGAACTTTGAATGTCGACGGTTCACAGCGGTAGGCGGTCGATGAACATCTCATAGATAAACCGATTAATCCGCCGACGAATACTGTCCTCGCTCTTGCTGCGAGGATGATCGGTCGCTGACCGGGAAGACCGGACAAGATCCCTCAATGGGCGCTGCCCTTGATGGATTCCTGCTTTAAGACCAGCGTGTTGACAGACGGGAGTGGGAAACCGGAGATTGGAGGGCAAGGAAGGTGCCCTGCAAAAAACGCATAGCAGTAAAACCTTCGCAGTTTCACGTAGTCCCCGGTTGAGTACTTACGACAACGTTCCGCCGCGCCTCTATAACGGCAAAAGGGTCTATCGGTAACAACACCGAAGCCCAAGTAAGTTTCGTATAGTTTTGACTGAAATCAAGGTCAGAACTCCATCGGCAGCTGAACATCGGCGTATCGTTGCCCGGACCTCGGCCAGTGACTGATCGGACGGGGGCGGGCAGGAACACCAGATGCAGCAGGACGGATGCAGCAAATGAGCGCGAAATATCCAGGTCTTCCCACGGTCATCAACGGCAACGGCGCCGTTGCCCATGTCATGGGCCACGTATGCGGCGGCGTCATCGGCTACCCGATTACGCCCTCGACCGAGATTTCCGAAATCTACGAGAGCTTCCGCGCTGGCGGCGGCTGCAACGTCTGGGGTCGTCACCCGTTCTTCTACGAGCCGGAAGGCGAGCATTCGGCCCAGTCGGGCGCCCTTGGCGCGGCGCTGACCGGCGGCAAGTTCATCTCCAACGCCTCGTCCTCGCAGGGCATCCTCTACGGCCTCGAGTCGCATTACGTGACCGTTGGCAAGAAGGCCGGCGGCTTCGTGCTGCAGGTGGCCGCCCGCGTCGTGTCGAAGCATTCGCTCAACGTCATGGCCGGCCATGACGACGTCTACTCGCTGCTGCCCACCGGCTACACCATCCTGTTCGGCGCCAACCCGCAGGAAGCGGCCGACCTCGCCGCCATCTCTTACAAGGTCTCAGCCCTGTCGCTGGTTCCGGTCGCCAACTCGATGGACGGCTTCGCGACCTCGCACATGCTGTCGGAAGCCAAGATGCCCGAGCCGGCGCTGCTGAAGGAGTTCCTCGGCGACCCGACCGGCCGCATCAAGTGCCCGACCGTCGCTCAGGAAATCCTGTTCGGCGCCAAGGGTCGCGCCTATCAGCTGCGCCAGTGGCTGGTGCGCAAGAAGGATACCTTCGTCGCCGCCGACGCCACCTCGCTCAAGGCCTACATTGACGCCAACGAAGAGGCCATCGAGGCCGACAACGAAGGCAAGCTGATCGAGGCCGCCGCCAAGTGGGTTCCGGCCGACCTCAAGGGCCAGTTCAAGCGTCAGTGGCTGAATGCCTGGGAAAAGGGCACCCGTCAGCTGGTCCCGGCTCTCGTCGACATCCACAACCCCGGCCTGACCGGTGGCGTGCAGAACCAGCCCGACTTCCAGTCCGGCGCCGCCGACCATCGCACCCACTTCGTCGTGGACGTGCCGAAGTTCGTCAAGCAGGCCATGGACGAGTACGGCGAGCTGACCGGTCGTCACTACTCGCCCGTCATGACCTACAAGACGGAAGACGCCGACTACGTGATGATCGGCCTCGGTTCGGTCACCGATGACGTTGAGGCGGTTGTCGATTACCTGCGCTCCAAGGGTCGCAAGGTCGGCTCGATCGCCATCAAGCTGCTGCAGCCGTTCCCGGAAGCCGAGCTGATTGCCGCCATCGCCGGCAAGAAGGCCGTCACGGTGCTGGAGCGCTCGGACGACACCGCGCTCACCGGCTTCGTCACGCAGGCCCTGTTCAAGGCCCGCGAGAATGCCGACGGCGGCCGTCACGAGGGCATCCCCGCCATCGACAAGCTGCCCAAGGTCACCACGGCCATCTTCGGTCTCGGCGGTCATGACCTGCAGTCGCGCCACATCGTCGCCGCGTTCGACAACATGGAAGCGGCCCGCAACAACCCGTTCGTCTACCTCGGCTCGCAGTTCTTCTCGAAAAATCCGAATGCGCGCATGAGCGAAGTCCAGGCCAAGCTCAAGGCTGCCTATCCGCAGACCGAGTTCATGGCTCTCGAGACGGGCGAGAATCCGCGCCTGCTGCCCGACGATGCCTTCCGCGTCCGCTTCCACTCCGTGGGCGGTTACGGCACCATCGCCACCGGCAAGCTCCTGACCGACATCCTGGCCGGCGCCCTCGGCCTCTACTCCAAGGCCGCTCCCAAGTACGGCTCGGAGAAGTCCGGCGCGCCCACCAACTACTACATCACCCTGTCTCCGGAGCCGGTGAAGATCACCAACGCCGAGATCGAGGACGTCGAGATCGTCATCTCGCCGGACCACAAGGTCTTCGCGCACTCCAACCCGCTGCGCGGCCTTACCAAGGGTGGCACCTTCATCCTGCAGACCTCGAAGTCGCCGCTTGAGGCGTGGCTCGACATGCCGGCCTCGGCCCGCAAGACGATCCGTGATCGCGAGATCAAGTTCCTGGTGGTCGACGCCTTCGCCGTCGCCAGCAAGAATGCGCCTTCGCCGGAACTCGCCACCCGCATGATGGGTATCGCCTTCATCGGCGCGCTCTGCGGCCACGAGAAGCGCATCACGGCCGGTGCCGACCGCGCCGCCATCCTGGAGAAGGTGCGTCAGCAGATCTCCAAGAAGTTCGGCGCCAAGGGTGAAGCCGTCGTCGCCGGCAACATGGCGGTCATCGCCGAGGGTGCCGAGGCGACCCACGAAGTCGCCTACAACGACCCGGCCTTCGTCAAGGCTGAGGCCGACGCTCCGGTGACCCAGGGCCGCTCGGTGGCGATCTCCGCCGCCATGTGCAGCCTCGAAGCCTCCTCGCCAGCCGGTATCTTCGATGCCGAGTATTACGAGGACATGCTGGCCGGTCCGTTCAAGGACGGCACCATCGGCGAGTCGCCGGTTCTGCCGGGTACCGGCATGTTCATGCCGGCCGGTTCCGCCGCCATGAAGGACAAGGGTCTGTTCCGCCGGCAGGTGCCGGTGTTCGATGCCGAGAAGTGCACGGCCTGTCTCGAGTGCACGCTGGTCTGCCCCGACGCCGCCATGCCGTCGACGGTGCATGAGATCGACGATCTCGTCGCCACCGCCGCTCGCCAGATCGACGTCTCGGAAGCCCGCCGCGCCGAAATCGTGAGCAAGGCTCCGGCGATCGCCGCTGCCATCCGCGAGGTCTACAAGGCTCAGCCGAAGGCCCGCGCCTTCCACGAGATCTTCGCCCAGGTGGCGCCCGGCATCGCTGCCGGCGATGCGTCGCTCGCCCTCGACTTCGACAAGATGACGACGGTTCTCGCCAACTTCCCGGTGGCGCGTACCCGCCTGTTCTTCGACCAGGCCGAGAAGAAGGTGCCCGGTTCCGGCGCCCTCTATTCGGTCGGCCTCGACCCGTGGAAGTGCTCGGGCTGTCTCGAGTGCACCACCGTCTGCGGTTCCGATGCCCTGGTTCAGACGGAGCAGGACGATGCGTTGCTCGAGACGCTTCAGGCTCGCTTCGAGTTCCTGACCAAGACGGCCAACACGCCGTCCCGCTTCACCGAGCAGCTCACCGGCGCCAACGCCAAGCGCCTCATCCTCGACCGCGACAACTACTATGCCATGACCGGTGGTCACGGCGGTTGCCGTGGCTGTGGCGAGGTCACCGCTCTGCGCTTGATCATGGCGGCGAACAACGCTCTCCAGGGCCGCGCCCGCAAGGAGCACATCGCCGAGGTCGAAGCGCTGATCGGCAAGCTTGAGACCAAGCTCGCCAGCGTGACCGACGAGGCGCGTGCCGCCCGCATCAAGTCGGCGCTCGAGACGATCAACCATCACCTCTTCCTTCTGGAGAGCGGTCCGACGGGCGAAGGCCCGGCTGCCGCGGTGGTTGCCAACTCGACCGGCTGTTCGAGCGTGTACTCCTCGACCTTCCCGTACAACCCCTACCGCGATCCGTGGGTGAACAGCCTGTTCCAGGATGCTCCGGCGCTCGCCAAGGGTATCTACGAAGGCATCGCGGCCGACGTGCTGGTGAACTTCCGGGCCAGGCGCATCGCCGAGCTCGAGCTCGACGACAAGTATGATCCGGCGGTCCACGACAAGATGTTCCGGACCTACGGTTGGGAGCAGTTCAGCGACACCGAACTCGGCCGCCTGCCGACCGTGTTCTCCATCGGCGGCGACGGCGCCACCTACGACATCGGCTTCGGTGCGCTGTCGCGGTTGCTCTCGACCAAGACGCCGATCAAGGTGATCGTGGTCAACACCGGCGTGTACTCCAACACCGGTGGCCAGGCTTCGACCTCGTCGCTGATCGGTCAGGACTCCGACCTCGCCCGCTACGGCGCGGCGCATGCCGGCAAGACCGACAACCGCAAGGAACTCGGCCTGATCGCCGCCTTCCACCCGGCGGTGATGGTGGTGCAGACTGCGACCTCCATCCAGGGGCACTTCCTGAAGAACGTCCTCTCCGCCCTGTCGCGGACGACGTCTCCGGCCATCATCGACGTCTACACGCCCTGCCAGGGCGAGCAGGGCATCGGTGACGACGTGTCGAGCGAGCATGCCCGCCTGGCCGTCGAGAGCCGCACCAGCCCGGTCTACGTCCACAATCCGGACGGCGGCTCGGTGCTGAAGGAGCGCTTCTCGCTGGACGGCAACCCCGACGTCGAGCAGGACTGGACGACCCTCGTCCTGACCTACACCGACGCCGACGGCAACGAGCAGACCAAGGAAGTGCCGCTTACCCCGGCCCACTTCGCTCATCAGGAAGGCCGCTTCAAGAAGCAGTTCACCGGCAAGCCGCTTGCCGATGACGTCAACAACGCCGTGTCGATCGACGAGTTCATCGATCTCAGCGACGACGAGCGGGTCGGCAAGATCCCGTTCATCTGGGAAGTCAAGAAGGGCAAGCTGATCCGCTTCCCGGTGCCGGCCCAGATCGTTCGCCTGGTCGAAGAGCGCCGTCGCTTCTGGCGCACGCTGCAGAACCTCGCCGGCATCGACGCTGCCAAACTCGACGAAGCCCATCAGGCCGAACTCGACGCCCTGCAGAGCCGCTACGACGAAGCTCTCGCGGAGATCGAGACGCTGAAGGGCGCCGCGACCAGCGCTGCCGAATAAACGGTCACTAAACGCAAGATGATTTGGCCGCCGGGAAACCGGCGGCCTTTTCTTTACTTGTTCATTACCTGAGAATTGCCTACGTCAAAGTACTATCAAAAGCGAAACAACATATCTCTTTAATACGATATTAGTTCGGCTTGCCGATCATGCGGGCTCAGAGGACCGAATGCACTCCACGCGTCTCTCCGTGGTTCAGCAATGGGTCTCGTTTCTCCATCGCAAGCCATGTCTCTCCCTCCCTTGCCCACAAGGGAAGGCGCCGACGCTTTGCCACCCCTCCCCAGGGAGCCTTCATGCGGAACTTTTTCGCCCGCGTATCCGTACGCTGCTACTCGATCGTCGCCTTCGTCTTGCTCGGATTGGGATTCATGGCCGGGTATGGGCTATGGCAGCTGGCCGCCGAGATCAGGGCCGGACGCCTCGACCAGCTGCAGGCCGTCGTCGACAGCGCCGCGTCGATGGTGGCAGCCGAAGCGGAGCGCGTGTCGGCCGGTGAGACGGACGACAAGACCGCCGCGAAGATCGTCGCCGACACCATGTCCAACATGCGCTTCAACACGTCGGACTACGTGTTCGTCATCGACGACAGTGGCCAGATGCTCGCCCATCCCGACCCCAAGCTGCGTGGCAACGACACTGCCTACACCCGCAAGGGACCGGATGGCCGTGCCGTCATCCAGGAAATGGTCGCCTTGGCCCGCAAGGAGGGCGCGGCGTCAATGACCTATGACTGGACCAACGCCAAGACCGGGGCCAGTGAACCGAAGGCGGCCATCGTGCGCCATGTGGACGCCTTTGGGGGCGTCACCGTCGCCGCGACGACCGTCGTGGCCGATGTCAACGCACAGATCCGCGCCGCCGCGGGGCGTTACTCAGGACTGGCCGCGCTGCTGACCCTTGCGTTGACCGCCGTCGTTGTCCTGATCGCCCGATCGATCAGTCAGCCGACCGCCCGTATCCAGGCCGCCCTCAAGGCGGTCGGAGACGGAGATTATCACTTCGCAATCGACACCAGCGCCCATGGCGAGCTGGGCGACATGGCACGAACGCTGGCGCAGTTGCGCGACAGTCTGTCGCGTGGCGAGGAAGATCGCGCCGCCGGCGAGCGTTTGCGCGAGGAGATGCAGGCTCAGGTGACCAGCAATCGACTTCTGCTCGCCGACGACTTCGAGAAATCGATCGGCGAGATGACCCGCGCCTTCGTTGCGTCATCGGACAGCCTGCTCGGCTCGGCTCGCCAGCTGTCGCAGGCCGCCGACGCGGGTATCGCCAATGCCCGAACGGTGGCCGATGCAGCCGACGAGTCGGTCCGCAACGTCGAGACCGTTGCCGCGGCCACCACGCAGCTTGCCATGTCGGTGGAGGAAATCGCGAAGCAGGTCGCCGAGTCCAACAAGGTTGTCGGTCTCGCCGCCGAGGAAGCCACACGCACCGAAGTCGACATCAACGCCCTGTCGGAGTCGGCGGCCAAGATCGGCGAAGTGGTGGCGCTGATCAACTCTATCGCCGAACAGACCAACCTCCTGGCGCTCAACGCCACCATCGAGGCGGCGCGGGCCGGAGAGGCCGGAAAGGGCTTTGCCGTCGTGGCGAGCGAGGTCAAACAGCTCGCCTCGCAGACCGCCCGGGCAACGGAAGACATTTCCGCCCGTGTCGCCGGCATCCAGAAGGCGACCGGCGATACCGTTCAGTCGATCGGCCGCATTGTCGAGACCATCGACTCCATCCGCAGCATATCAGCGGCAATAGCCGGTGCCGTCGAGGAACAGAGCGTCACGACACAGGAGATCGCCGGCAACACGCAGCTTGCCGCCGACGGTTCTGCAACGGTGACGCAGAACATCCACGCGTTGTCAGGCAACGTCGGCACCACCGCCGAAGCATCCCGGACCCTCGAGACACTGTCCGGCGACCTCGCCGGCCGGTCCGAACGGCTGAAACAGGACGTTGCCGGCTTCATAGCCATGCTGAAATCCGCCTGACCGATGCTCGGCAAAACGGAAAGGGCGCCCCGAAAGGGACGCCCTTTTCACTTGATCCAGTTGTCGCAGTGGAACGTCAGCCGACGAAGGCGCGCTCGACGACGAAGGTATTGGGGGCGTTGTTGGCGCCCTCGACGAGGCCGAAATGCTCAAGGCGATCCTTGGTGTCCTTGATCATCGCCATCGATCCACAGATCATCGCGCGATCGGTGGCGGGGTCGAAGGGAGGCACGCCGAGGTCGGAGAACAGCTTGCCGGAATCGATCAGGTCGGTGACGCGGCCCTGACGCGGGTGGGGCTCGCGCGTCGCCGAGTCATAGAGGCGAAGCTTGCCGGCGGCGAGCTCGCCGAGAAACTCGTGATTGACCACTTCTTCGTAGAGCTCGCGAGCATAATCGAGCTCGGCCACCTCACGGCACGTCTGGACGAGAATGACCTCGTCGAACTTCTCGTACACATCGGGGTCGCGAATGAGGCTGGCGAAGGGGGCGACACCGGTGCCAGTCGACAGAAGATACAACCGCTTGCCCGGCAGCAGCGCGTCAATGACCAGGGTTCCCGTCGGCTTCTTGCGCATCAGGATGGTATCGCCGACCTTGACCTTCTGCAGGTACTCGGTGAGCGGACCGCCCGGCACCTTGATCGAGAAGAACTCGAGTTCGTCATCCCAGGCTGGGCTCGCCACGGAGTAGGCGCGAAACACCGGTCGCTCGGCGTTCGGCAGACCGATCATCACGAACTCGCCGGAACGGAAGCGGAAGCTGGCCGGGCGCGTCGTGCGGAAGCGGAACAGCCGGTCGGTGTAATGACGAACTTCAGTCACCGTCTCGGCGAAGACGTTGTCGGGAATCGGGAAGGCCTGGGCGCCCTCGGCGCTGGTCGCAACGGTCGACGTGTAGGCGTTCAAGGTCGGCTTCCTCTGCCTGTGCATATCCGGCCGCGACCGACGCAAGACCGCGTCGTCGAGCCATGATCACGTGCAAGGGTGATAGCACCCGCTCCCTTCCTAAATGAAGCAAACGAGTTGCAAATTCCAGTCATTCCAAGGAAAAAACCGCCGACGAGGCCGCATGGCTGAGTTGCAGAGCGGGCAACAACGACATCGCCCGCAGTGCAGCCAGGCCTCGCAATGGTCTCAGCGGAGTGCGGCAGCACCCGCCCGCGAGGCGCGCGCAGACTTGGCGCCAACCTCTTGCGTCCCGGAGGTGGTGCGCGACAGGCCGATGCGTACGGACATGGCGGCAAAGGCGGCCAGTTCGAATGCCGTGACGGCGAGAACCACCGAGAGGGCAATCTTCCAGCCGGGCAATGCCAGCGCAAACGCACCGACGCCGGAACCGAAAGCCACGATCGCCGCCAGCAAGACGAGCGCAACGAGGCGGACCCGCACACCGGCGACGAACCCCATCAGACCCGACATAGCGACTATGAACAGCATGGCCTTACTCCGGACAAATCCTGATATCCGGACTATGGCAGACCGCGCTTAGGACCCGCTTACAAAAATAGCTCAAATTTGATTGAACCGGACGCGTGCCCTTATCACGAAGCGGACGGCGCCGACGCCGGGCGGATGTCGGCCAGCCGGTCGAGGGCGGCTCGCGGATCGAGGCGTCCATCGTAAAGCGCCCGACCGGTGATGGCGCCGTCAAGGACCGCCGATTCCGGCCGGCAAAGCGCCTCGATGTCATCCATCGAAGCAAGCCCTCCGGAGGCGATCACCGGGATCGATACGGCTCGCGCGAGCGCCAACGTGGACGGAAGGTTCAGCCCCTTCAGTACCCCATCGCGATCGATATCCGTGTAGACGATGGCGGCGACGCCAGCGTCCTCGAAGCGACGAGCGAGTTCGGTCGCGGTCAATTCGGCGCTCTCCGCCCAGCCCTCGACGGCGACCTTGCCGCCGCGTGCATCGATGCCGACCACGACGCGGCCGGGGAAAGCCTTTGCCGCCGCCTTCACCAGATCCGGATCACGCAGGGCCACCGTGCCGAGGATGACGCGCGAGATGCCCTTGCCGAGCCAGGCTTCGATGGCCGCCATGTCGCGGATGCCGCCGCCGAGCTGGACCTTCATGCCCGGCGCCACCGCTGCGAGGATGGCATCGACCGCCGCACCGTTCACCGAGCGGCCGGCAAAGGCGCCATTGAGGTCGACGACGTGCAACCAGGGAAAGCCGATGTCATGGAAAGCGCGCGCCGGGGCAGCCGGGTCGGCATTGTAGACGGTGGCGGCATTCATATCACCGAGCTTCAAGCGGACGCAGGCGCCGTCCTTGAGATCGATGGCGGGATAGAGAATCACGGGCGCCACCTCAGGAAGTTGGCAATGAGACCGAGACCGAGCGTCTGGCTTTTCTCGGGGTGACACTGGGAGCCGGCGATGTTGTCGCGGCCGACCATGGCCGTGACCGATCCGCCGTAGTCGGCAACCGCGACCAGTGCATCGGTCTCGCGCAGCGTCATGTGGTAGCTGTGAACGAAATAGGCATGCAGCCCCTTGTCGCCGGTCGCCAATCCTTCAAGAAGAGCATGAGGGCGCACGAGATTCAGCGTGTTCCAGCCCATGTGCGGCACCTTGAGCGCCGGATCGCCCGGCGCGATCGGTTCGACGTCGCCATCGATCCAGCCGAGGCCTTCGGTGATCGTCTTCTCGAGGCCACGCTGCGCCATCAGTTGCATGCCGACGCAGATGCCAAGGAAAGGCCGGCCTTTCCGCACGACCGCTTCGGTCAGAGCCTCGATCATGCCGGGAACGGCGGCGAGCCCCGCCTTGCAGTCGGCGAAGGCACCGACGCCCGGCAACACGATGCGCTCGGCAGCACGAACGGCGTCGGGATCGGACGTGACCAGAATGGTATCGCCAGCCCCGTCGCGAGCCGCCCGTTCGAACGCCTTGGCCGCCGACCGCAGGTTGCCGGACCCATAATCGATGATGGCGACAGTCATGGCCGCGCTCCACTTTCGGGAAAGAGGCCGAGGACGCCCGGCGGGACGCTTCGGCCTGGGTGAAGAGCGGGGGGCGCCGGCGGCGATGCCGGTCGCGGCTGGACGAGCCAGGCGTCGAAGAAGCGCCGCTCGGCCGCATCGCGGCTCTCCCCTTCTACGACGCCGCTTTCCCGGAAGCCGCGCAGCCTCAGCGACAGGCGCCGAACGTCGTTGGCGACGACGCCGGTCGCAATCGCCAGAATCAACTCGAAGCCCCCGGTGGTCACGGGGCCGACCCAGCGCTCGGAGAGCGTGATCAGGACGGCCAGCGCGATCCAGCCGACGAGACCCAGCCACTCGCGGTACCGCAAGAACCAAAGCGGCCCGAACAGCAATGCCCAGATAGCGAAACCGTCACGCACGAAGACGGCGCGATCGGCTATAGCCTCCGGCGCGGCCTTGTCCGGCAAGTGAACGCTGAAAATGGCCATCAAGCGCCTCCGTCAGGCTTCCAGCACGCCCTTTGTGGACGGCACGCGACCGCCCTGGGCCGGATCGACGGCGACGGCGAACCTCAGGGCCCGCGCCAGCGCCTTGAAGCAGCTTTCGGCGATATGGTGGTCGTTCGAGCCGTAGAAGGTTTCGACGTGCAACGTCAACCCGGCCTGCATGGTGAAGGCGCGGAACCATTCCTCGACGAGCTGGGTATCGAAGCTGCCGATCTTGGCCGCATGAAAGGCCGTGCGGAACACGAGATATGGACGGCCGGAGATGTCGACCACGACACGGGAAAGCGCCTCGTCGAGCGGCAGCGTCACGTCGGCATAGCGGGTGATGCCGGCCTTGTCGCCGAGCGCCTTGCGGAAGCACTGACCCAGCGCGATGCCGACGTCTTCGACGGTGTGATGATCGTCGATATGAAGGTCGCCCCTCGCCTTGATTTCAAGATCGATCAGGCCGTGGCGGGCAATCTGGGTCAGCATATGATCGAAGAAGCCCACGCCGGTCGAGATGTCGGCATCGCCACGACCGTCTAGGTCGAGGCGGATGGAAATCTCGGTTTCGCGGGTCGAGCGGCTGAGGCTGGCCGTGCGCATGGCTCGCTGTCACTCCTTCGGCGGGAATAACCGGCTTCTATCAGGGGTGGGCGGAAATGGAAACGTCAAATGACTCGCGTCTCGGCGGTACCAGCCGGTCGAGCGCCCAGCGGGCGGCATCGGCCACGCCCGGGTCGGGATCGTCCAGTAGCGGACCGAGCGCAGCGACCAGCGTCGTGTCGTTCGAGTTGCCGATGGCTATGGCGACGTTTCGGACGAAGCGATTGCGGCCGATGCGCTTGACCGGCGATCCGGCGAACAGCGTGCGAAAGGTGGCATCATCCAGGGCGGCAAGAGCGGCAAGCGATGGCGCTTCGAGCTCGGCGCGCGGCCGCAGCTTCATTTCCGCCGCCTCACTGGCGAACTTGTTCCAGGGGCAGACGGCGAGGCAGTCATCACAACCATAGATGCGGTTGCCCATCAGAGGTCTCAGATCCTCCGGAATGGGGCCGGCATGCTCGATGGTCAGATACGAGATGCAGCGGCGCGCGTCGATCTGGTAGGGCGCCGGCAAGGCACCCGTCGGACAGGCGTCGAGGCATCGGCGGCAGGCGCCGCATCGGTCGGTGGCCGGTTCGTCCGGCACCATTTCAGCGGCCGAGAGGATCACGCCGAGAAACAGCCAGGAGCCGAAATCGCGGGAGACCAGATTGGTGTGCTTGCCCTGCCAGCCGATGCCGGCCAGCGCCGCCAGCGGCTTCTCCATCAACGGAGCGGTATCGACGAACACCTTGACGTCCGCACCGGTGTCACGGGCGATGAGGCCGGCCACCTCCTTGAGGCGGCCCTTGAGAACGTCGTGATAATCGCGATGGCGGGCATAGACGGAGATATTGCCGACGGCGGGTCTTGCGAGATTATCCAGC
Source organism: Pleomorphomonas sp. (assembly GCA_030603685.1). Lineage (GTDB taxonomy): Bacteria > Pseudomonadota > Alphaproteobacteria > Rhizobiales > Pleomorphomonadaceae > Pleomorphomonas. The sequence continues at coordinate 3,925 of JAUVXG010000076.1, read as the reverse complement.
GGATCGCTGTCCGGGCCGTAGTTCATCGCAAGAGCCACGGCCGACTTCGCCTCGGGCCAGAGCACGCGCGGGTCGGCCCGACGGTCGAGCGTTTCCTCCATCCAGGCCATGGAGCCGTGCCGCCCAAGGTCGACGAAGGCGCGCAAGCGCCGCGCCGCGTCGCCGAGCCGGTCGACCGGGGCAATGCCGACCGCCGAAAAGCCAAGGTCGCGAGCGCGCGCCCGCCAAGTCACGGTGCCTCTCCGTCAAGGACCGCGTCAGAAATCGAGATCGGTGTAGATCGGCGCTGCCGGAAGACCGGGCAGCCGGTCCGCCAGCAGGGTGCGGAAGGTCGGGCGCGACTTGATCCGGGCATACCAGTACTTGGCATTGAGATCCTCGTCCCAGGGAACATCACCGACATAGTCGACGACCGACAGTTCGGCAGCGGCGGCGAGATCGGCGAAGGTGAGTTGCTCGCCGGAGAGCCAGTTGCGCGAGCCGGCCAGCCAGCCGACGTAGTGAAGATGATGCTTGATGTTGACGCGGGCAACCCTCAGCACCTGGTTGTCGGGCGATCCGCCGCCCAACTCCCGCGGCAGCTCCAGCTTCGTGATCTTCTCGTGCTGGAAATACTGCACCGCCTCTTCATGGGTCTTGTGCAGGAACCAATCGACGAGTCGACGCATCTCGGCGCGCGCCTCGGGATGATTGGGCATCAGGCGACGATCCCCGAGCGCGTAGCCGCGCGTCTCGTCGACATACTCCATGATCGGGCCGGCGCCGACGATCGGCGGACCATCGTTCTCGACGAGCACCGGCACGGTTCCCGCCGGATTGAGTTCAAGGAACTCCGGGCGCCGTTCCCAGCTTTTCTCGACGATGAGGTCCACTTTCGCGTCATGCTCGGCGAGCATCAGCCGAACGAAGCGGGACGTGGTGGAAAAGGGATGATGATAGAGCTTGAGCATCGCGGACCCGGATCGCCGGCGGCGCCGGCGTCAGACAGGAAGGTGGAAACAGTTCGCCTGGAGTATCTGGCAAGGCTCCGCACCATTCCGAAACGGACTGGCGGCAGGGCCGTGAGACTGGCCTATAGAGCCGACGACATGTATGAACAACCGGTTACCGACCTATCGCATTCGATCCACCCATTTTGACCGAAAGTTTCGCGACATGGATCTTACGGGCCTCATTCAAGCGCTTATCCTCGGCATCATTGAAGGTATCACCGAGTTCCTGCCCATTTCCAGCACCGGCCATCTCATCATTGCCGAACAGTGGCTCGGCGCTCGTTCGGACATGTTCAACATCGTCATCCAGGCGGGCGCCATCCTGGCGGTGACGGTGATCTACTGGCAACGGCTTCTTGGCTTTCTCACGGGCTGGCGCGACCCGGAGACACGCCTTTATCTCGGCAAGCTGATCGTCGCCTTTCTGGTCACTTCGGTGCTGGGCCTGCTTGCCAAGAAACTCGGCTTCAAATTGCCGGAAACCGTGGTGCCGATTGCCTGGGCACTGGTGATCGGCGGCTTCTGGATGATTCTCGCAGAGCATTTCGCAGCCAAGAGACCCGAAAGCAGCCATATCAGCTGGACAGTTGCCGTCGTGGTCGGCGTGGCGCAAGTAGTGGCGGGCGTTTTTCCCGGCACGTCGCGGTCGGCCTCGACCATCTTCGCGGCCATGCTGCTTGGCACCGGCAATCGGGCCGCCGCCACCGAGTTCGCCTTTCTGGTCGGCATTCCCACCATGTACGCGGCGAGCGCCTTCGAGATCGTCTCGACTCTCAAGGACGGCGCCGCGACAGCCAGCGAAGACTGGCTGGCTCTCGCCATCGCCTTCGTCGCATCGGCGATCACTGCCTTCGTTTCGGTCAAGTGGTTGTTGGGCTACATCCAGACCAACCGTTTCACCGCCTTTGCCGTCTACCGCGTGCTGTTCGGCGGACTGCTGTTCGCCATGATCCTGACCGGTTGGGTCCACTGATCCTGAAGGCTCAGGCCGGAGTGCCGTCCCGATCGTACTGACCGTGCGGGCGGAAACGGACGGCATACTCCGGCAGCACCGCGCCGAGCGATGTCGGAGAGATGCGGAAGGCCTCGAGCGTACGGCCCTCGCCGACAGCGGCGGCCGATACCACGCTTCCGGCTTTCAGCAGCTCGACCTGGTCCGGCGTCAGAGGCGCACCGGGCACCCAGGCGGTCAACCGAGCCAGCACCGAGGCCAAGCCGAAGGGAATCGTCAGCAGGCGCCGCCGACGGCCGGTCTCGGCGAGCAGGCGTTCGAGAATGGCGCGAAAGGTGAGCACTTCGGGCCCACCCAGCTCGTAGATGCGGCCGCCCGCAATGCCGCCATCCACGGCACGAGCAACGGCCTCGGCAACATCGCCGGCGAACACAGGCTGCAGGAGCGTCAGACCGCCGCCGATCAGTGGCAGCACCGGACTGAGCATGGACAGTTCGCCGAATCGATTGATGAACTGGTCCTCGGGTCCGAAGATGACCGACGGCCTCAGCACGATCGCATTCGGCATGGCCTCGAGAACCGCCGCCTCGCCGGCGGCTTTGGTGCGGGCGTAAACCGAGCGCGACGCGGCGTCGGCGCCAATGGCGGAGACGTGGACGAGGCGGGAGATACCGGCGGAGGCGGAGGCTTCGGCCACCGCGCGGGCACCAAAAGCCTGGACGGCAGCGTAAGTCTGGCGGCCGGCAGGAGATAGTATGCCGACGAGGTTGACGACGGCGTCCGCACCGCTGACGGCCCGATCGACCGAAGCGCGGTAGCGCAGGTTGGCCTGCATCGGCATGATCTGGCCGGGACTGCCGAGAGGTTGCAGATGCGCCGCCAGATCGGGCCGCCGGCACGCCGCTCGAATGCGCCAGCCCTCCTTGGCCAATGCCCGCACGACATGACGACCGAGGAAGCCGGAGGCCCCGAAGACGGTAACGATCGGCTTTTCTTCCCGAACGACGGGCATGGCGATCCCTTCCTGCGAACAGTTGCGACGAACGATCCGGTCGCCAGCGGTCACGATGGCCGGCGTCCCTGCAAAACCAACTTATTAAGGCAGGAAGCCGCGCCCTGTACAGACCGCACCGCGTAGCATTCCGTAGCCGGCGCCATTTCTTCGACAGGGATCGAAATGGCGGTTGACAACATCGCGCCGACCCCGTATTCACCCCGCCAGCCGACGACCCCTGTGCCCAGGTGGCGGAATTGGTAGACGCGCACGGTTCAGGTCCGTGTGCCGCGAGGCGTGAAGGTTCGAGTCCTTTCCTGGGCACCATCGTCGATCGACGTGATCGGCGAGATGCCGGTTATGACTGCTCTGCATGCGAAAACAACCTGCCTTCACGGCGGGTTTTTTCATGCCTGCGCCCAGCGCGGGGCAGCCTTGCGGCACATCGTTTTAGAACGGTTCCATGCTTGCCGAAATTCGGCAACGCGCATAATCACTTGCCTACCAACAACGACAAGCGCCGACGCGGCATCCGGCCGCGACGAGAGCCTATTTCCGAGGAACGATACCCATGATTGCCCAGCGCATCACCGACGACATCCATTCGCTTCGTGCCATCGACTGGGACCGAAAGCTGTTTGACGAACTGGTGCCGCTGCCTGAGGGAACGACGTACAACTCCTATCTGATCCGCGGGCGGGACAAGTCCGCACTGATCGACACGGTCTATCCGCCGAAGGCCGAGGAACTGCTCGCCGCACTCAAGGCGGCCGGCGTCGAGCGGCTCGACGACATCGTCGCCAATCATGCCGCGCAGGACCACTCCGGCTCCATTCCGGCGTTGCTTGCCCTCTTTCCGGACGCAAAGGTGGTGACGAACGCCAAGTGCAAGCGCTTCATCCTCGACACACTGCCGGTCGACCGCGACGCCTTCGTCACCGTGCGTGACGGCGACACCCTCGACCTCGGCGGCAAGACGCTGTCCTT
>JAUVXG010000057.1 GCA_030603685.1 Pleomorphomonas sp. | reverse complement strand
GTGCCGTCCGCTTCGCGGCGGCGGCCGGCGCGCTCGCCTGCACAAAGGAGGGCTCTTCCGAAGCGGCGCCGACGCGACAGGAGGTCGAGACGCTCCTGACGAACGACAGCCGCGCGTCCTGAGGCGCGGGGCTGTCGTCATCAATCCCAACCAGCCGATCAGCGGCCCTCGCGGGTCTCGATCTCGCCGATCATGTCGACGCGGCGCGCATGGCGCCCACCCTCGAACTCGGCGGCGAAGAATTCGTCGACGATCATCAGCGCCAGATCCTGCCCGACAACGCGGGCGCCGAAGGCCAGCATGTTGGCGTTGTTGTGCTGGCGCGACAGGCGGGCCGTGTAAGGCTCCGAGCAGACGGCGCAGCGGATGCCCTTGAGCTTGTTGGCGGCAAGCGAGATGCCGAAACCGGTCCCGCAGATGACGACGCCGAAATCGACCTCGCCGGCCTGAACCATGCGGGCGGCCTTCTCTCCCCAGGTGGGGTAGTCGGTGCGCTCGGCGCTCGCCGGGCCGACATCTTCGACCGCATGGCCGAGTGCCGCGAGATGGGCGGCGACGGCTTTCCTGAGGTCGAGGCCGACGTGGTCGGAGGAAATGACGATCTTGAGTTTGCCGGTCACTGGACGGCTCCGAATTTGCCGGCGACATAGAGGCAGGCGCCGCGCGCGCCGCTGTCGCCGAGGTTGGAAGCGAGCCGCACCTCGAGCACGTCGCGCGGGAAGGGCGCACGGGCGTGAGCGAGAAGCCGCGTCTTCAGAACATCGAATGGGAAGGCCGGCATTTCGAGGACGCCGCCGCCCATGAACACCAGTTCGGGGTCGATGATGTTGACGGCGGTCGCGATCCCCATGGCCGCCGTCTCGACGAAGTTGACGATGTCCGGGTGATCGCCATGGCGGGCGAAAATCTCGGCGATGGGCGTCTCCGGGACGTTCCGCTCCTGCCAGCCCTTCAGCCAGCGGCCGCAGCAGACCGTTTCGAGACACCCGACCTTGCCGCAGCCGCAGGTGCCCGTGGCGCCGGGCACCGGGATATGGCCGAGCTCGGCAGCCGAGCCGTGGGCGCCGGTGTAGAAGCCGTTGATCCAGACGGCATTGCCGACGCCGGTGCCGATGTAGACGCCGAGCGCCACCTTGGGCGGCCGCCCGCTGGCGGTCATGTCATGGAAGAACTGGAAATTGACGTCCCGCTCCGCCACGACCGGCACGCCAAAGGCGTCGCCGAGAAGCGAAACCACGTCGAGCCCGTCGAGCCCGTCGACATTCGGCGCCGACAGAACGACGCGACGGTCCGCATCGAGGGTCGCCGGCAGACCGATGCCCACCGCCTGTGGCTGGAGGCCGGCGCGCATCACCACGTCCCGGTAACGGGAGATGGTCCCGGCAAGTTTCGGCCCGGCCGCCATCAGGTCGGCGGTCACATATTTCTCGGACAGCACGAACTCCCCATCCGCCATGACGGCGAAACGGGTATGCGTGCCGCCGAGGTCGATGCCGGCGAAGACGCTCATTGCGCGGCTCCGAGGGCCGCCTCGATATCGGCGGTCATGATCTTCCAGGCCTCGGCGATATCCTCATGATTGTGGAAGAGACCCGAGGTGCCGACGATGAACACGTCGGCGCCGGCATTGGCGAGGCGCGCATAGGTGCGCTTGTTGCAGGAGCCGTCGATCTCGATCAGAAAGTTGAGGCCGCGTTCCTCGCGCAGGCGCTTGGCTTCAGTGATCTTCTCCAGCATCTCCTCGATGAACGGCTGGCCGGCATAGCCGGGGTCGACCGTCATGATGGTGATCTTGTCGATCAGGTGAATGTAGTGCTTGAGGCTGTCGAGCGGCGTCGCCGGGTTGATCACGATGCCCGGCTTGCAGCCGAGTTCGCGGATCTTGGCGATGATGCGGAAGGCAATGGCATTGATGGTCTCGGCCTGCGGCGAGATGTAGCCGGCGCCAGCCTTGGCCATGATCGGCACCCACATCCACGGGTCCGTGGTCATCAGGTGGCAATCCATCGGCAGCTTCGAGACCTTGGCGACGCTTTCCATGAAGAAGGGGGACAGCGTGAGGTTCGGCACGTAGTGCCCGTCCATGATGTCGATGTGCAGGAAATCGGCGTGGCTGTCGAGGAAGGTAAGCTGTTCCTTGAAGCGCAGGAGGTCCATGCACATCAGGGAGGGAGAGATCTTGATCTTCATCGGGTCGTCCTGGTCTGGGCTGGAGCGTTCCGGCAGGTCCCCCGCCGTGGGGAGGAACGGCGGGGCGGGCCGCCCCGCCAGGAGGTCGGCGGGGCGGGACTGCTTATAGGGTGTCCGACGCGTTTTGCATCAGCGCATGCGGGCGATCAGGCGATCGAGCGCCACGGCCGAGATGATCAGGCCGCCCATGACCACCAACTGGTAGAAGGTGGGTACGCGCAGGATGTTGAGGCCGTTGTTGATGGTGCCGATGATCAGGCCGCCGATCACCACCGAGGGGATGCGCCCCTTGCCGCCGAAGAAGCTGGTGCCGCCGATGATCACCGCCGCGATGGCATAGGTCTCGAAACCCGTGCCGGCCGCCGGCTCGGCGGCGCCGAGGCGGGCGATGGACAGCACGCCGGCAAGACCCGCGCAGAGGCCGGAGATCATGAAGACGATCAGCGTGTGCAGCTTGACGTCGATGCCCGAGTAGAAGGCCGATTCCTTGTTGCCGCCGACGGCGTAGATGTTGCGGCCGAGACGCGTCTTGGCGGTGAAGAACCAGAGCACCGCGGCGAACGACAGGGCGAAGATCACCGGCACCGGCACGAAGCCGACAAAGCCGGTCACCGTGTTCACGAAGTCGTAGGAGAAGCCGAACACCGGGCTGGCGCCGGAGATGATCATCGTCACGCCACGGAAGATGGCATTGGTGCCGAGCGTGATGATGAAGGGGTGCAGGCCGGTGAAGTTGACGAGCAGACCATTGACCGCGCCGAGCGCCAGACCGCCGCCGACACCGCCGATCAGGACGGCGAGCGTCGGATCGAAGCCGGCCACCATCAACTGGGCGGTGATCATGCCGGTGAGAGCCAGGACGGAGCCGACGGAAAGGTCGATGCCGGCGATCAGGATCGGGAAGAACTCGCCGAGCGCGATCATGATGGTGATCGAACTCTGCAGGAAGATCTGCACGATGTTCTCGGGACGGGTGAAATAGGTGGGGGACAGGGCGCTGAACAGCACCACGATCACCAGGAGGATGCAGAGCGTCCCGTAGATGTCCCAAAGTTTGCCGAGTTTAAGCCGCTGGCTCATTTGCCGTCCCTCATTGCGACGCTCAGGATGGATTCCTCGGTTGCCGTGGCGCCGTCGAGGATGTCCATGATGCGGCCGTTGCGGAACACCGCGACGCGGTCGCAGACGGCCAGGATTTCCGGGAGTTCGGACGACACCATGATCACCGCCTTGCCGGCGGCAGCGAGCGTCCGGATGATTTCGTGGATCTGCGACTTGGCGCCGACGTCGATGCCGCGCGTCGGTTCGTCGAAGATGATGACGGAGGGAGCGATCGACATCCATTTGCCGACCAGCACCTTCTGCTGGTTGCCGCCCGACAGCTCCAGGATGCTCTGATCGATGCCGGCGCAGCGGATGGAGAGCTGCTTGCGTTGCTCCTCGGCGATGACCCGCTCGGCCTTGCGGTCGACGAGCCCCCAGGTACCGCGGAACGGGGCGTCCTTCACCGATTTGGTGACGGCAATGTTGCCCTCGATGGTGAAATTGGGGGTGAACCCGGTCTGGCGGCGGTTCTCGGTGAGGTAGGCCATGCCGGACTTCACCGCGTCGACGGGATTCTTCGGCGTGATATCCTTGCCGTTGAGGACGATCTTGCCGGCGGCGCGCGGCTCCGCGCCGAACAGGCAGTTCATGAGATCGGTGCGTCCGGACCCCACGAGGCCGGCAAAGCCCAGAACCTCGCCGTGATGCACCTCGAAGCTGACGTCGCGAACCCGCTTGCGGTCGGCGCTGGTGACGTTCTCGACCTTGAGAACCGGCACTGCGGTGCGGTCGATCGGCTCCTCGGCGAGAAAGCGCTGTTTGACGACGCGGCCGACCATCATGCGCACGAGGTCGTCGTTGGTATACTCCGAGATGTGCCCGTGGCCGGTGGAGACGCCATCTTTCAGCACCGAGAAGGTGTCGCCGATTTCGCGCACTTCATCGAGCTTGTGGGAAATGAACAGGATGGCCGTACCTTCCGCCTTGAGCTGGCGGACGAGGGCAAACAGCCGCTCGGTTTCCACAGAGGTGAGAGAGGACGTCGGCTCGTCCATGACGAGCACGCGCACGTTCTTCATCAGCGACTTGGCGATCTCGATGATCTGGCGGTGGGCGATCGGCATCTCGCCGACCGGCTTGTGCAGATCCAGATTGCCGAGACCGAGCCGGCCGATGATCGACCGCGCCTCGTCTTCCATCAGCTTCCAGTCCACGACGGGAACGCCGAGGCGGCGTTTCACCGGCAGGCGGCCGACGAACAGGTTCTCAAGCGCCGACAGCTCGTTGATGACGGAGAGTTCCTGATAGATGATCGAGATGCCGGCTTCGCTCGCCTCGCGCGGCGTCACCAGCGACTGGGACACGCCGTCGAGCATGATCTCGCCGCCGGTCGGCTCGTGGATGCCGGTCAGGATCTTCATCAGTGTCGACTTGCCGGCGCCGTTCTCGCCGAGGAGGACGTGCACCTCTCCGGGGCGAATGTCGAGATTGACGCCTTTCAGCACCGCGACGTTGTTGAAATGCTTTTCGATGCCGATCATGCGGACGATCGGAGCGGCTTCTTCGATGCCGGTCGGACCGGCGGTGTTCGGAGCCAGGTTTGACATGTCGATCTCGCTAGGGCCGTCGATCGGTCGGCTGTTCAGAAATCGTCCGGCGCGCCGGGGGAGTGACGCGCCGGACGGAGGAGGATGGAGGCGGACGCATGCGCGACGACCGCCTCATCCGGCCAAGTCGATCACTTGGTGACGAGGACCGAATCCACGGCCACTTGCTTGGGCTCGGCGCCGACAGCCGTCAGCGTGCCCGCCTTGACGGCCTCAACCAGGATTTCGAGGCTGGTGGCGCCGATCTGGGCCGGGTCCTGGGCGACGGTCGCCGTCAGGCGGCCGGCGGCCACCATCTCGCGGGCTTCCGGCGCGCCGTCGGTGCCGACCACCAGCACCTTGCCGGCCTTGCCGGCGTTCTGCACCGCCTGCATGACGCCGAGCGCCATGGTGTCGTTGGCGCAGTAGAAGGCCTTGAGGTCGGGCGAGGACTGCAGGATGTTGGTGGCGACGTCGAGCGCCTTCAGGCGGTCCCAGTCGGCCGGCTGGCTGGCCACCAGCTTGACGTTGGAGGTCGCCTCGAAGGCGGCCTTGGCGCCGTCATGACGGGCCTGACCCGAGGCGTTGCCCGCCTTGCCCTCGACGATGGCGACTTCACCACCCTCGGCGCCGAGCTGATCGATGATGAACTGGGCGCCCTTCTCGCCGACCTTGACGTTGTCGGTGGTGACGAAGGCTTCGACGTTGGCGCCGGCGGCCTCGAGGGCCTTCATGTCGACCTTCTCGTCGATATTGACGATCGGCTTGCCCTTCTTGTAGGCGGCAGCGGCCGGATTGACGAGGTTGACCGGCGACAGCGGCGCGAAGCCGAAGGCCTTGTAGTCGCGGTTCAGCATGTCCTCGAACAGCTGAAGCTGGGCCTGGAAGTCTTCCTCCGACGGCGAGGCGACGATGTCGACCTCGACGCCCAGTTCCTTGGCCTTGGCCTCGATGCCGTCCTTCATCTGCACCCAGAACGGGTTGGACAGCGTCTTGAGGACGATGGCGTAGTCGGCGGCCATGGCGCTGGCCGAGAAGCCAAGCATGCCGGCAGCGGCGACGGTGGCGATAAGCAAGCCTCTGATTTTCATAACTCCACCCTTTTCCTTGCGGTTTCCTTCGCCGGCTGGACGCCGTCCGGCGAGTTTTTGTCAGCGCGGGGCGTGCCGCGTCTTTCGGTCCGGCCGCGGTCGTTCGTCGAATAGACGGCGACCGAGGTCAGCACCTTGTTCAGGTTCCGCTCGGCGGTCTCGTAGTCCTCACGCGCCAGGCAGATGAACATCGTGTCGAGGATGGCGAGCTGTGCGATGCGGGCGGCGGCGTTCTGCCCCATCAGCGGGGCTTCCTTGGCCGGTGCGCACAGCACGACATCCGAATTGCGGGCCAGCGTCGAAGCGATCGAGTTGGTGATGGTGATCACCTTGGCGCCGGAGGCGCGGGCCACTTCCGCGCCTAGGATCACGTCCTTGGACTCGCCCGAGTGCGAGACCACCAATGCCGCGTCGCCCTCTTCGAGAAGGCTCGCCGACATGGCGATGAGATGCGCGTCGGAAAAGACGCTCGACCGGATGCCGATCCGCAGGAACTTGTGAGAGGCGTCGGCGCAGACGGTGGCCGAGCCGCCGACGCCGTAGAGGTCGCGGTGACGCGCCCTCATGAAAATGCGCGCCGCCTCGGCGATGGCGTCGATGTCGAGGATGCTTTCCACTTCCTCCAGCGCCGAACGTTCCGTCGCAAACACCTTGCGCACGATCTGCGGGATGGAATCCTCCCGCCTGAGCTCCTCGTCGATCTCCACCCTGAGGTTGGCGTAATAGGCCATGAGATCGGCGCGCAGCTCCTTGAAGCCGCCATACCCAAGCCGACGAGCCACCTTGACGACCATGGCTTCCGAAATGCCAAGCGCGGCGGCGACTTCACCGATCTTTGGGTTACTCGTCAAATTACCACGCTCCAACAACCAGAGGGCAACAGTCTGTTCCCCCTGTGAAAGCGCAGGTAGTAGCATACGAATATGCGCCGCGACCGCCATATGGTCGCGGGTTTTGCTTTCTTTCTGGTTGGCAGTCCGCTCCTTGCTCGTCATGCAGCCAAAACCTCGCGCGTCTGCCGTCACCGTGCGTGATGGCCAAAACTTTACGAAAGTGATGTCGAGATGTAAAGTACAAACCGACGGGTCTTTTGCATCCAGTGTTTATACTTATGGATGATGGCAGCGTGCGAAAGCGTGCTGACACGGCTCGGGGAGGCGTGTCCGCTTGGTTGGCGCTATGGCGATTTGGAAGATCGAGCCTGTGTGGGGTGGCGGATACAGGCTTTGGGTCGTCGATCGGATTATCTGCCCGCTGGCGTCGACAGATGCGGATTGGCGGCCGGCCTCATGGGCGAGGCCGGCCGCCTCCCATCAAGCCAGATCGAAGCGATCGGCGTTCATCACCTTGACCCAGGCCTTGGCGAAATCGCGCGCGAACTTTTCACCGGCGTCATCCTGGGCATAGACTTCGGCCAGCGCCCTCAACTGGGAGTTCGCCCCGAACACCAGATCGACGCGGGTGGCGGTCCACTTCACCTCGCCGGTCGCCCGGTCGCGTCCTTCGAACAGCGTCTCCTCGCCCTCGGATATCGGCCTCCATTCGGTGCCCATATCGACGAGGTTGACGAAGAAGTCGGTGCTGAGCACGCCGGGCCGGTCGGTGAAGACGCCATGCTGGGTTCCGCCCCAGTTGGCGCCGAGCACGCGCAACCCACCGACGAGCACGGTCATCTCCGGCGCGGTCAGGGTCAGGAGCTGCGCTCGGTCGATCATCAACTCCTCGGTGGCCACCGGGCGCCCGGCCTTCGCATAGTTGCGGAAGGCGTCCGCCTTCGGCTCCATCGCATCGAAGGACGCAACGTCCGTCTGTTCCTGTGTGGCATCCGTGCGCCCCGGAGAGAAGGGCACGTCGACGGCGTATCCGGCCTTCCTGGCCGCGTCTTCAACGGCCGCCGTTCCCGCAAGGACGATCAGGTCCGCCAGCGATATGGGTCGCGAGGAGGCCGCATTGAACGCCTGCCGGATTCCATCCAGAACCGACAATACGTAGGCGAGCCGCGCCGGCTCGTTCACTTCCCAGTCTTTCTGAGGGGCAAGACGGACGCGGGCGCCATTGGCGCCGCCCCGCATGTCGGAGCCCCGGAAGGTGGCGGCGGATGCCCAGGCTGTCGAGACCAGCTCGGCGATCGTCAGGCCCGAGGCCAACACTTTCGCCTTGAGCGCAGCGATGTCGTTCGCATCGACCAGTTCGTGATCGACGGGGGGGACCGGATCCTGCCAGATCAGATCTTCGGCCGGCACTTCCGGCCCGAGATAGCGCACCTTCGGCCCCATGTCGCGGTGGGTCAGCTTGAACCAGGCGCGGGCGAAGGCATCGGCGAAGGCGGCGGGATCGTCGCGGAACCGCCGGGCGATCGGTCCGTAGATCGGGTCGAAGCGCAGCGACAGGTCGGCGGTGGTCATCATCGGCCGATGCTTGATCGTCGGGTCGTGCGCATCGGGGATAAGGTCCGCTTCCGCTACGTCCTTGGCCAGCCACTGGTGGGCGCCCGCCGGGCTTTTCACCAGCTCCCACTCGTAGCCGAACAGGGTGTTGAGATAGCCCATGTCCCATTGGGTGGGGTTCTTCTTCCAGGCGCCTTCGATACCGCTGCCGGTGGTATGAATGCCCATGCCGGAGCCGAAGGCGTTCTTCCAGCCAATCCCCATCGCCTCGATCGGAGCTGCCTCCGGTTCGGGGCCGACCAGCGTCGGATCGCCGGCGCCGTGGCACTTGCCGAAGGTGTGTCCGCCCGCAACGAGCGCTACCGTTTCCTCGTCGTTCATCGCCATGCGGGCGAAAGTCTCGCGCACGTCGCGGCCCGACGCCACCGGATCGGGGTTGCCGTTGGGGCCTTCGGGATTGACGTAGATGAGGCCCATCTGAACGGCGGCCAACGGGTTTTCCAGATCGCGCTCGCCACTGTAGCGCTTGTCGCCCAGCCATTCGGTCTCGGCGCCCCAGTAGACGTCTTCCTCCGGCTCCCAGATGTCGGCCCGCCCTCCGCCGAAGCCGAAGGTCTTGAAGCCCATCGATTCCAGGGCGCAGTTGCCGGCCAGAATCATCAGGTCGGCCCAGGACAGGCTGTTGCCATACTTGCGCTTGATCGGCCAGAGAAGGCGGCGCGCCTTGTCGAGGTTGACGTTGTCGGGCCAGCTGTTGAGCGGGGCGAAACGCTGGTTGCCCGTGCCGCCGCCACCTCTGCCGTCCATCAGCCGATAGGTGCCGGCGCTATGCCATGCCATGCGGATGAACAGCGGGCCGTAGTGGCCCCAGTCGGCCGGCCACCAGGGCTGGCTGTCGGTCATCAACGCGTAGAGGTCGGCCTTCACGGCCTCGAGGTCCAGCTTCTTGAACGCCTCGGCATAGTCGAAGTCCGGTCCCATGGGGTCCGACAGGCTGGAGTGCTGGTGAAGGATCCGGAGATTCAGCTGGTTTGGCCACCAGTCCCGATTGGAGCGGCCGGCGGAAATCGCGTTGGGACTGACCCCATGCATGACCGGGCACTTGCCGGCGCCGAGATGATCAACCTTGTCCATGTCGCCCTCCCTCTGTCGCTTGCGCCGATGCTCAGCGGGCTGCCGTCCCGGACGCTTTCGCAACCAGGCCGATCATAGGCGTGCCCGCATCTTTCACCAATCCGCTTTGAGGAGGAGAGGCGGGCGGAAACCCGACGTCTTCGGCGCCTCTCTGCAGGTTGCAGCGATGGCGTGGCTCTGGATAACCGTTACGGTTTCGGTCATAGAAAAGCGCTGGGCCGGCATCGTACGGCTCCGGTCTGAAAGGGGATATCGTTGGCCTGGACCGAGCATCTGGCGCTCATCTACTTTCTGGTCGAGTGGTCGATCCGCCTCGTCATGGTTGTGGTGGTGCCTCTGCGCCGCCCGCCCGAAGCGGCGCGCAGCTGGCTGCTTCTGGTTTTCTTCCTGCCGTTGCCGGCCCTGGTTCTCTATCGCCTGATCGGCCGACCGCGCTTTCCTGCCTGGCGGCAGCAGCGCTTCGCCGAGGCCGCCGTTGTCCGCCGGCGCGTGGCGACCTCGCTGCCGCGGCCGGCCCAGTTGGTCCCCGGAATCGCCGACCTGGCGGAGCGGCTCGGCGAGTTTCCCGTGACGGGCGCCTCAAGCCTGGCGCTGATCGGTGATTACGAGCAATCCATCGATCGCCTTGTGGCCGACATCGACGCGGCCGAGGCCAGCGTTCACCTGCTGACCTATATCTTTGCCGACGATGCGACGGGCCGGAAGGTCGCCGCCGCGCTCGGCCGTGCAGTTCGTCGCGGCGCCGACGTTCGAGTCCTGATCGACGCCATCGGGTCTCGTCCCTGGGCGCGACGAACTCTGGCCATGCTCGAAGCCGAAGGGGTGCAATGCCGGCTTGCCTTGCCGGTGCGCTGGTGGACGACCGTGCGGAGGGCGCGAGCCGACCTGCGCAATCACCGCAAGATCGCGGTGATCGATGGCCGCCTCGCCTATGTCGGGTCGCAGAACATCGTCGATCGCGATTTTCGCCGTGGCATCGTCAACGATGAGCTGGTCGCTCGCGTGGAAGGGGCTGCAGCGGCGACCGTCGCCGGTGTCTTCGCCAGCGACTGGTATCTCGAAACCCGCGAGGTCCTGCCGGCGCCACCGGTGCCGAAAGAGGTTATCTCCCCCGTTCAGATCATGCCGAGCGGGCCGGATTACGGCGTGCCGGGCTTCGAGCGCCTACTTGTGGCCCTCATCCACGCCGCGAAGACGCAGGTCACGCTGGTCAGTCCCTATCTGATACCCGACGAGGCGCTGCTTGCCGCTCTCCAGACGGCGGCCTATCGCGGCGTCGTCATCGACCTCGTCGTGTCTCGTGTGGTGGACCAGAGGCTGGTTCGCCTCGCCCAGCGCTCTTTCTACGACGAGCTGATGTCGATGGGCGTTCGCATCCACCGCTATCGCGACCACCTCCTGCACGCCAAGCACGTTTCCATCGATGGACGCGTCGGCGTCATCGGTTCGGGCAACGCCGACCTCCGGTCCTTCATGCTCAACGCCGAAGTCAGCATGTTGCTCTACGACCCGGCGCACGTGGCCGATCTGGTCGCCAGACAGGCCGAGTGCATGGCGCGGAGCGATCGCCTGGATCTCCGGGAGTGGCGGCGCCGGCCGATGGCGGTGAGCCTTGCCGAGAATCTGGCACGGCTGGTCAGCCCGTTGCTCTGACCAGCCGCCACCATCGCGACGAGCGGCAGCCGCTGCCCGCTACCGCACCTCGTTGAGGAAGCGCTGGAGGCGCGGGCTGTTCGGCCGGTCGAAGATGTCGTCGGGCGTGCCGGCCTCGACGATGCGCCCTTCGTCCATGAAAACGACCTGGTCGGCCGCCTTGCGGGCAAAGCCCATCTCGTGGGTGACCACGATCATGGTCATGCCGCGCTGCCCCAGTTCGGACATCAGATTGAGGACGCCCTTGACGAGTTCGGGATCGAGGGCGCTGGTCACCTCGTCGAACAGGATGACCTCGGGCGCCATGGCGAGGGCTCTCGCAATGGCGACGCGCTGCTGCTGTCCACCGGAAAGGCTGCTTGGCCGATGATCCATGCGGCTGGCGAGGCCCACGTCCGACAGCCGCGCCTCGGCGATGCGGCGGGCTTCGGCCGGCGGCATCTTCTTCACCTTGGTGAGCGCCAGCATGACGTTCTCCAGCGCGGTATGGTCCGGGAACAGGTTGAACTGCTGGAACACCATGCCGACGCGCCGACGCAGCGTCTCGGGCTTCATGGTCAGGATGGACGCGCCGTCGATCATCACGTCACCGGCCCTGGGCTCCACCAGCCGGTTGAGACAGCGCAGGAGCGTCGATTTGCCGGAGCCCGAGGGGCCGATGATGCAGGTCACCGTGCCGGCCCTGACGTCGAGGTCGATGTCTTTCAGCACCTCGAGGTCGCCATAGGCCATGCCGAGACCGCGCACGGTGAGGCTGCCGCCCTTGAAGGTCGGGAGCTTCTCGGTCTCCTTCGCCGAGGCGGTGCTGCCCTGAAGCTCGCCGACCTCCTCGAGACCGGACACCAGCGTCGTCGGGCGCCGGCCGGTCCGGAGGCGGTTGTCGACATAATTGACGAGGTGGGTGAGCGGTACCGTGATCACGAGGTAGAAGATGCCGGCAAGCAGCAGCGGCGACAGATTGCCCGTCACCACCGACTGGTCCTGGCCGACCCGGAAGATTTCGCGTTCGGATGCGAGCAGGCCGAGGAAGTAGACGAGGCTCGAGTCCTTGACGTTGCCGATGAACTGGTTGACGAGAGCCGGCAGCACCCGCCGAATGCCTTGGGGAATGACGATGAGGCGCATGCCCTGGCCGTAGCTCATGGACAGCGCCCGGCAGGCTTCCATCTGGCCGCGCTCGACACTCTGGATGCCGGAGCGGAAGATTTCGCCGATGTAGGCGCCCGCGATCAGGCTGAGCGCGATGATGCCGAGCGGATAGGGGGAGGGACCGAAGAGTTCCCGGCCGAGGCGCGCGAAGCCCTGCCCGATGATCAGGATGGTTAGGATCGCGGGCAGGCCGCGGAAAATGTCGGTGTAGATACGGGCCGGCAACCGCACCCAGGGCGACCGGGAAATACCCATCACCGCGAGGACGATACCGACCAGCACGCCGAGAATCGTCGAGGCGAAGGCGAGGATGAGCGTATTCTTGAGACCGATGAACAGCATGTTCGGCAACACGGCCGCCATCGCATCGAAGTCCAGAAAGCTGCGACGAACGTTCTCGAACCAATCCATTGTGGAAGACTTTCCAAGTCGGCTGCTGCGCAAGACAAAAAGAAACCGGGCACGCGAGAGAGCGTCCCGGTCAAGGGGGCCGTCCGGCAGGGGGCGGACGGCTTTCACGGGGACCGGTCGCCGCGCCCGAACCCAAGTCCGGGCGCGGATGGCCGTCTTACTTCTTCGACGGCAGGTACTGGTCCGGCATCGGCGAGCCGGGGAACCACTTCTGGTAAAGGTCCCGCCACGTGCCGTCTTCCATGGCCGCGTGCAGGTTCTCATTGAGCGCTTTCCGGAAGGCGTCGTTGCCTTTGCGAACGACGAAGCCGGCTGGCGCGTCAAAGGACGGAATGTTGATGGCGAGCTTCAGGGCCGGGTAGGTCTCGCCATATTGCTTGGCGGCCTCGTAATCGAGGAAGTGGGCGTCGACCGTGCCGTTGTTGAGGCCGGAGACGGCCGAGTTGTTGTCGGGGAACTTCACGATGTCGGCTTCGGTGAAGTTCTTCTCGGCATAGATTTCCTGCAGCGTACCCTGCACCACGCCAAGGCGCTTGCCCTTCAGACTGTCGGCGTCGGTGATCGAGTCCTCGGACGTCAACACCGTCAGGTAGCCGGCAAGATAGCCGTCAGAGAAATCGACGTTCTTCTTGCGCGCCTCGGTGGTGCCGATGGCGGCGACCGCCACGTCGAAGCGACCGTTGGCAACCGACGGCATGAGGGCCGAGAAATCCTGACCCGTGAAGGTCACGTGATCCTTGTCGAAGCCCATGCGCGAGACGACGTTGAGGAAGAACTCGATATCGAAGCCGCTGAACTGGCCGTTGGCGTCGACGAAGGCATAGGGCTTGGCGTCGCCCATGGTGCCTACGCTGATGGTTGCCGGATCGATCAGGTCATAGGGATTGTCGCTGGCGGCCAGGGCGGTCGAGGCGCCGGTTCCGGCGAGAACGGCCATAAGGCCAAAGGTGCGGATCTGGCGGCCCAACCCTTTCATTGCACTGCTGATCATGTGCTGTTCTCCTTGTTGTTTAGCTTGTTGTCGTCGACTTCCGCCGTTTCTTTCGTTGGTGGCGGTGACTTCGCTCCGGACGGATGTCTTTCGGTTCCGGTCGGATTTCTTCGAAAGGCGAAGTAAAAGACACTCAGCTTCGCCCGGGAAAGATTCCAACGCGCTCCGTAACCCTGCGGACCGGTTGTATAACCTGTGATTGTCCCTCATGACGATGAATGTTGATTCGCATCCATCGGACATGCCTGTTTTCAACGTTGGTGCCGGTTCGGATGTATTGTGAGACCGGTCTCAATTGAGAGGTTATTGCGACATTGACGTGACGTCAATCGCTATGTAGTGCTACAGCCCATGGACAGAAAAACGTCTCCCTTTCGCCCCGTGACGGTGGCCGACGTGGCACGGCGAGCCGAAGTCTCCAAGGCGACGGCGGCGCGCGTGCTGGGTGGCTATGGCCCGGTCAGCGAAGAGGTGAAACTGCGCGTCCAGGCGGCCGCCAAGGCGCTTGATTATCGTCCCAACGAACTGGCGCGCTCGGTGAGCACCGGCAAGTCGGGCACCATTGGCATCGTGGTCGGCGACATTGAAAACGCCTTCTTCGGCATCGCGGTTCGCAGCATCTCCGACACTGCCCATCGGCACGGCTTCAACGTCATCCTGGCCAATTCGGGCGAGGAGGTGGAGGCGGAGAAGGCGGCGCTCAAGGTGCTGGTCGGCAAGCGGGTCGACGGCCTGATCGTCACGCCGGCCGACAACCGGACCATCGCCCATTTGCGGGATATCGTCCGGTCCCGACGCCCACTCGTGTTGTTCGATCGCCCCATCGAAGGACTCTCTGTCGATGTGGTGGCTACCGATGATCGTGATGCGGCGTTCGCCGCGACGATGCGCCTCATCGAGGCCGGTCATCGGCGCCTTGCCTACGTAACCGCGCTCCACGCCGAACCACCTGTCTTCATCGGTCCGGAACAGCTCTATACGTCGTCGGTCAAGGCACGCATCGACGGCTTTCTCGCTGCCTGTCACGCCGCCGGCATCGAGGCGCCCGAGCAAGGCATCTGCCTTGCTGGCGGCGCCATTGCCGGCCAGCAGCGAGCATCGGTCGAGCGGCTGCTGGCCGATCCCGAGCCGCCGACGGCCATCCTGGCGTCCGACAGTCTCGTTGCCTTCGAGATATTCAAGGCGACCCAGGCGCGGGGTTTGCGCATCCCCGATCACCTGTCGCTGATTTCCTTCTATGACGCCGAGTGGACGTCGGTGACGACGCCGCCGATCAGCGTCATCGACCAGCCCGTCTACGATATGGGTACGCGTGCCGCCGAGCTTCTGATCGCCCGCATCAACGGCGAAACGTCGCCCGTTCGTCAATGCATCCTGCCCACCCGCTTCATCGCGAGGGGGTCCATCGGTGCGCCGCGCCGGTTGTTGGCGGCGATCTGATTGACGGTCTGTCGTGGCTCCTGGGAAGCGCTGGATCGTCGCGGCGGGCAAGGCGGCCTCAGTCGCTTTCTGGGTGCGGATAGCCGAAAGCGCCGAAATAGCCGCAGGTCTCGGCGGCGCATTCGGCGGCGAAGTCGAGTGCCGATTCTATGGAGCGGCCTGTCAGGATCCCCGTGAGATAGCCGGCCAGGAACGAGTCGCCTGCTCCCAGCGTATCCACCACCGTCGCCGGCTTGATCCCCTGCCGATAACGCCGCCCGGCGGCCAGCCAGAATGCGCCGTCGCTTCCGCGCGTCACGCCGACCGTGGTGACCCCGAAGCCGGCGACATAGCTGATGAGATCGTCGACATCGCCGTCGGACAGGCCGGAGCCGGACAGGAAGGCGCCGGTGATATGCGGGGCGACCGAGGCGATGTAGGCGGGATCGCGGTGGGTCGAGAAATCGAATGTCAGGGTTTGGGCGTGCGCCCGGATCTTGGGGAGTTCGGGTTCGATGTAGCTGAATACCGATGTATGGACGTTGCCGAAGCTTTCGATGGCCTCGATGTCCTCGCCGTCCATGCGAAGGGAGAGGGCTCGCTGAATGCCGCCCCTGTTGGAACCCAGGAAGACGCGATCACCCTTGTCGTCGAGTGAAACCACGGCCTTGCCGTTCGGCCCGACCGCCTGCCGGAGGCGGTCGATCCAGATGCCTTCCCGCTCAAGACTATCGCGAACGTGGGCGCCTTCGGGGTCGTTGCCGATCAGGCCGATATAGCCGGCACGGGCAAGACCATAGCGCTTGGCCAGCACCGGGACGTTGAGGGCATTGCCGCCGGGAAAGAACTCACCGCGATCCCTGTAGAAATCCACCACATTGTCGCCAATGCCGAGCAGGGCCGACGAGGACACCGAAGCCACCATCATTCTTCCTTTCGGCCGTCGCGGTACGGCCACGCCACGCAAGAAGCATGGGCGGGGCGGCAATCCGCCCCGCCGCAAACTATCAGTATTCCATGCGCCACATGTAGCGGCGAACGGTCAACGGATGGCCACGGCTGTCGGCGAGCGCCACCGCATAGGCGCGCAGCAGCGCCGTGAACAGCATCGGCGTCAGATACTCGGCCGCATCACCGGCTTGCGCTTCAAGGCCGAACTCGGCTGCGTCGAGCACCAGGAGGCGCTTGGAGTACTTCTCGGCGAAGGCCACTGCCCGCTCGTCCATCTTGCGAGCATTGCCGAGGCCCTTGAGAATGATGAACGGCACATCGAAATCGGTCACTTCGAAGGGGCCGTGGAAGTATTCGCCGGCGTGGATGGCCGCCGAATGTACCCATTGCATTTCCTGAAGGATGCAGATGGCGAAGGAGTAGGCCGAACCCCAGTTGGCGCCCGAACCCATGGTGTAGATCACCGGCTCGCGCTTGTAGCTCTCGGCCCAGGCGGCGATCGACGGCTTGTGTTTCGCAATGACGTCCTCGATGGTCTTCGACATGCCCCCGAGCGCCTTCTCGACCTTCCCGAGCTTGTCGTTGTTCTCGCGGGCGGCGAGGATGCCGAAGACGAGGCGCATCAGCATCGGCGCCGCATGGTCTTCGGAAACGGCCAGCGGATTGTACTGGTAGAGAATGGTCGCTTCGGACGCCTGATCGAGCGGCGAGTTCTCGAGATTGGTGAACGAGATGGTCAGCGCGCCGGCCTCGCGGGCGTACTTGGCTGCGGCCACCGTCTCCGGTGTGTTGCCCGAATGCGAGCAGAGAATGACGACCGAACTCTTCCCGAGGCGCTTGGGCGCACGGGCCAAGAACTCGGCCGAGCTGTAGGAGAAGCTGGCGATCTTCTCGGCCTCGCGTTCGACCGCGTAATGGCCGGACATGAGCAGGGCGCTGGAGCCGCCGCAGGCCACGAAGAAGATGTCCGTCACCGCTTCGCGGGCGGCCGCTGCCTTCACCGCCGCCTCGACGTTCTTCACCACTTCCGTCATGATTGATTCCTTGATAACGTCCTATGACGTCATATACGCTAATATGGCTGGTCGATGTCTGTCAACGGCGTTTTCAGGGTTGTGTTTTCGTAGGGAAAGCCGACCGCCGTTCCCGGGCGAAGCCGATGACTTGCCAGGCAATCTGTGGCACGGTCGCCCCTGTGTCTCGTCGACCTCTCCATCAGCGACGGAGGAGAAATACTCGCCTTGTCCCAGTCAGCCGACGGCCTCGCGAGGCAGGATGCCTCGCCGCTGTATCTTCAGCTCAAGAACAGCCTGACGGAGGCGATCCGGAGCGGGCGCTATGCGCCCGGCGAACCGGTGCCGACGGAGACGCAGCTCTGCGAGCAGTATGCGGTGAGCCGCATCACCGTGCGTCGGGCGATCAGCGAGCTGCAGGAGGAAGGCCTCTTGGAAAAGCGACATGGCAAGGGCACCTTCGTGTCCTTCCGCCGCATGGAAACCAGTCTCGTCGATCTGGCCGGCTTCTCGGAGACCTATTCGCTGCAGGGCTACAAGGTGAGCAAACAGCTGCTGGGTGTTGTCGAGGGAGCGGCTGACAGCGCGCTCGCGCAAAAACTTGTCAGTCCCAAGGGCGCACCCATCCTGACCATACGTCGTTTGATCATGGCCGCCGAGGCGCCCATGACCATAGAGATCTCGGACTTTCCGCTGGCGCTGTTTCCCGGCCTTGCCGATGAAATTGCCGGCGCCAGCTCGATCTATAAGCTGCTCAAGATCCGCTATGGCCGCGAGGTCCGGCATGCCCGCCGGGTGATCAACGTGCGCCTCGCCGGCCCCGAAGAACGCGAGCATCTTCACTGCCGCAGCGGCGAGCCGCTGTTCGAGGTTGAGAAGATCGTGTTCGACGAGGCGGGCACGCCGCTACAGCGCTCGCTGCTCCTGACGCCCAGCAATCGGGTCAACTTCGTCATTCAGGTCTAGGCCGGCGCCGCCCGATGTGGTGGCGCCATCCGGCAGCGTCAGAACCGGTAGCTGGCGAGGCCGAAAGGACGGGCGAGGGCGTCGTCGTCTTCGGCGTTGGCCCGTTCGAGAGCATCGACCGGAGCCGCAGTCCTGCCGTCGGGCAAGCCAAGCGAGAAAGGCCCTCGCCGTCCGGCCGCTTCCGACAGGCGCACCACATATCCCTCGCTGTCCTCGGCCGGCTTCAGGGCGTGCAGGCGGACCTGCTGACCGGACAGGCCGATCGGCGCAATGTCGTAGTCGGTATCGCCGCTCGCGGCGACGAAGGTCGGCGGTGTGGCGAGACAATCGGCCTCGGCTTGCACCGCTTCGCTCCACCAGCGGCCGTCGTGCGGCAGAATCGCATAGATGAAATGGTGATGCCCCTCGTCGGCCAGCATGTCCGGGTACATCGGCCCGCGGATGAGGCTCAGCGTCAACAGGTTGCCCTTGGCAGAGAAGCCGTATTTGTCGGCCGACAGCAGCGCCGCGCCCCAGTCGGTCTCCGACAGCGAGGCGAAGCGATGGCCGCAGGCCTCGAACTGGGCGCGCTGCCAGGTGGTGTTGTCGTGGGTTGGGCGTCGGGTGACGCCGATCGCCTGGTCGAACACCGCTTCCTCTGCCAGCACCGTCACCGGGAAGGCGGCGCGCAAATAGGTTCGGCGATCGTGCCAGTCGAGATCGGTCACGACCTCCAGGCGCGGACTGTTGGCCCAGAGGCGCAGCCGTTGACGGATAGTGCTGGCCGAATGCCGGCGAACGATCTCGATTTCGGCGAGATGCGGCCCTTCCGCCGTCACCCGGCGGCTTTCGACCGACAACCATTCCTCTTCGCCGAGCTCGAAGCCGGCCTCGATATCCCAGGCATCGTACTGGCGTGGCAGGTCGTTGCGGTAGAGCATCAGCCGGTTGCCCGGCCCGTCGAGCAACTCGCGGCTGCATCGCTTGTCGAAAAGACTGGCGAGGCGACCGAACTCATCCAGCGTCACCCGGACGAACTCATTCTCCATCTCGTTGCCGTCCGTCGTGACGGTGCGTGTACCTGATGCTCCGATGAAGGCGAGCGACAGTGGCGCAACCGGGCGATCGAGGGTCGCGACATAGCCGCCTTCGATTCGTTGCGGCTTGAGTCCAGCCGGCAGCGGGTCCCGGCTTTCAAGTTGCAGCGCCGTCTTGGCCGAGCCCGAGATATTGGCGAGGAGCACGCCATCGCAGGGGCCCGAGCGTCGGGCAGCGATCGCGGCGAGGCGCTCATGGCCGATGGCCGTGGCATGGTCAACCACGCCGGAAAGCTCCTTTTCGGTCTGCTCGTAGACCTCACGGACTGATGAACCCGGCAGGATGTCGTGGAACTGGTTGCGCAACAGCAGCGTCCAGTCGGAGGTGAGGTCGGGCATCTCAGGCGCTCCGCCATCGAGCGCAGCGATCACCGACAGTGCCTCGGCGGCGACAAGGCCGGCTTCGGCTCGCCGGTTGAGCTGCTTGACCCGCGCCTGCGTCGTCAGCGTTGCGCGATGGTATTCGAGGTAGAGTTCGCCCCGCCATGTCGGCAGCGCGCTGTTTTCAAGGCTCCTGGCCAAGCCGAGCACATGCGGTTCCAGGGCGCCGTGGCTGACGGTCGGGATCGCCGGCATGGTGTTGAGAAGCGGCAGGGATTCGATCTGATCGGGATCCGGTCCGCCGCCGCCGTCACCCCAGCCGTAGGAGGCGATGACGGTATCGGACAGGTCCTTGCCGCCATGGTTGCGCCAGACCTCCAGGAGGGCGGGCGGCGAGATGGTCATGTTGTAGCCTTCGTGCGCCGAGGCGTCGAACGTGTGCACGAACACCCGTGAGCCGTCGTTGCCCTGCCAGCGGAACAGGTTGTCGGTCAGGCGATTGGTCTCGTTCCAGGTTACCTTGATGGTCACCAGCGCCTCGATGCCGGCGTGGCGCATGATCTGCGGCATGGCGCCGGTGAAACCGAAGGTATCCGGCAGCCATGCCACCTGGCTGATGCGCCCGAAATGCTTGAGGAAATAGCCCTGTCCCATCACGAACTGGCGCAGGAAGGCTTCCGCCGAGGGCATGTTGGTGTCGCACTCGATCAGCATGCCGCCGATCGGTTCCCATCGCCCTTCGGCGACCCAGCGACGGACTTGCTCGAAAAGGGCAGGGTCTTCCTCTTCGATATGGGCATAGAAAATCGACGACGACTGCAGGAAGCGGAAATCCGGGTGGCGCTTCATCAGCGAGTTGACGCTCGAAAAGGTGCGGACGATCTTGCGCACGGTTTCCGGCTGCGGCCACAGCCAGGCGTAATCGATGTGGGCATGGCCGCTGACCAGCACATTGCCCTGCTTGGGATAGGCGGTGCGTAGCTCGGCGACGAGCTCGTCGAACCGGCGGCTGGCCTCCACCACAGAAGCGATGACCTCGTCGGACAGCGGTACCGGCTCGGATGACGGCTCGAAGCTGCGTTCCCAGATGTCGCGCGCCCAGGCGCGATCGGCGAGGCGCGGCCCGATTTCGGAGGTCACTGTCGGCAAGCGCAACCCCGAAACGACGACAGAGGCCGCTTCGAATAGCGACCGCGCCAATTCCTTGTCGTCAACGGCATCGGCCGTCGCTCTCAGTGTCGCGAGCTGGCGGCGCAAATGGCGAACTTCCGGGTAGTACTCGTAGACTTCGGCCATGCCGAGGCGCGGCTCCCGATTGGGGATGCCGAACAGCGTACGGGCGGCGGCCTCCACCACGATGCGGAAAGGAACGCCGCGCGGCGCGTCGAACCGGCGATGGCGCGGATTGGCGGAGAAGCTGTCGATGAGGGCTCCGTCGCTGCCGACGAGGCGCACCAGGGACTCGCCGCCGAAGTCGAAGCGGAGTTCGACGCCCGGCCCTTCCGGCAGCGTCACCGGCTCGTCGAGCTCGAAGCAATGGATGCCGTGGCGGTCGCCCCATCCCTCGCCGATGGCGACCTGCCGCCGCGCGCCGTCAGGGCCGATTTCCAGGAATGGACCGAGTTGTCGGCGGGCCTTCAGCTCGAAGGCCTCCAGCTCGTCCACCCAGGTAGCGATGTGATGGGAAAGCTGTTCCAGGCTTCTCTGGCGGTCGCGGTAGGGACGCATGTCTGATTTCCAGTCGGTGAGGGTGGACGACTGTCCTTTGGAAGGCGGTCGGGAGGAGGAAAGGGTGGTCGAGACGCGTCAGGCCGTCGCGCCCCAGCGGGTCGAGCAGGTGAGCGTGATGGTATCGGGTTTGTCATCCCCGGCCTGGTGTCGTTCGATGAGCTCCACCACGGCGTTGATGAAGGCGACATGGTCGAGGCTGAGCGTGGTGAGGTCGTTGCAATCCCACGCCGCCATGGCAATGCCATCCTGCCCGACGACGGCGACGTCCTCCGGCACCGACTTGCCCAGAACGCGTTTCACGGCGTCGCGGGCGCCGATCGCCATCACGTCGTTGCCGCAGATGATGGCGTCGGTCTTGAAGCGGTGGACCAGCGGCACGGCTTCCTTGAAGCCGCTGTCGTAGGAATAGGTGCCGGTGGCGTCGGCCACGAAGGCGAGTCCGCGCCGCGCGAGTGCGTCGGCGAACCACTTGCGCCGGAGCTTGTCGATCCAGCTCGAGCTGGTGCCGGAGAGATAGGTGAAACGGCTCTTGCCGTTGGTCGCCAGCCTGTCGACGATCTCGTCCGCTGCCGCCGAACCGTCGATGCGAATGGCCGAGACGTCCTCGTTGTCGAGCGGCTCGAAGGAAACGATGATCGGCTTGGTGGTGGGAAAGATGTCGACGGCGTCGCGCAGCGACACCATGTCGGAAAAGATCACCACATGGTCGACCTGATAGGTCGCGGCGAGGCGCATCAGCTGCAAGCGGTCGCTGTGGTCGCCGCAGCACAGGATGATCGGCAGCAGCTGCCGCGCCTGAAGGGCGTGAACGAGCAACTGCTGCTCTTCGGCTTCGCAGGGGTTGCCGATGGCGTTGACGACCACGGCGACGAGGCGCGATCTCTGATTGTTGAGGGAACGGGCGATGGCGTTCGGCTGGTAGCCGTATTTGCGCGCCGCCGCCAGAATGCGGCTCCGCGTCTCCTCGCCGATGCGGGCATCCGGCGAAAAGGCTCGCGAGATGGTCGCCGACGACACACCGACGAGTTCCGCAAGTTCTTTCGACGTAATGCGCTTTCTGCTCATCGATCCGCCAGCCCCTCATCTCTGCCGATGTGAACCGGGGTGCCGTTTGCCCGAGCCGATGCCTTGATGGCATCCCAAAGCCGGGCAAATCTCAACCCCATCTCCACCGACCCGGTGTTCTCCATGCTGCCGGCGCGGATGGCAAGAAAGCTTTTGAGGGGATTGTCGAGGATTTCCGCGGTCTCGCGTGGCTGTTGCTCCCCGTCCAGGATCAGCTCGCGCCAGCTGCCCCAGGCGTCGATGCGGACGATGGCCTTGGCGAAGAAAAGCGAAATGAACGAGGCGCAGCCCTTCGGCCCCTCTCCCGCCGCCGTCAGTGTCGCCAGAGCGCCGTTGGCGAGGCGGGCGGATACGGCAGTGACGATGTCGACCGGCGCTCCGCGATTGTCCATGTAGGCGCCGACGCTGGCGAAATCGGAGTTCGCAAGGAGGCAGACGGTGTTCATCAGGTGAGCGCCGGTGTCGAACATGAAGCCGCCGCCGGAAATGTCCGGCTTCTGCTTCCAGTGGCCGGCGTAGTTGCTGGCCCAGCTCTCCCAGATCATGCCTGAGATGGCGATCAGTTCCCCGAACTCGCCGGCCAGTGACCGCCGTCTCGTGTCGAGCACCAGCGGCGACAGCCCGCCCTGGAAGGCGGTGACGATGGTTCCCTTGCCGCGCCTTTGTGCAGCGATCAGCGCCTCGGCTTCGGAAACGGTCGTCACCATCGGCTTTTCAAGAAACAGATCGATGCCGCGCTCGGCGACGGCGACTGCCTGTTCGGCGTGAAAGGCGTGCGGCGTCGAGACGTAGGCGATGTCGAGCCCGTCGCCGCAGGTCGCCAGCATCTCGCGGTAGTCGGCAAAGCACTGCGGGCGCGGAGCGCCGGCTTCGGCGCAAATGCTGGCCAGCCTTTCGAGCGAAGCCGGCGACGTGTCGCTGAGCGCCACGAACTCCAACTCGGGCATCGCCACCCAACTCGCGGCATATTCAGCTGCCTTCAAGCCGGCGCCGATTACTCCCAGCCTCAATCGTGCGGCCATCTGTGTGGCTCCTCTCTCATGTTGTGTAAACGTGTACACATAAGGAATTTCCGTGACAAGCCGAATTTTATCAGGATATTTCAGTAGGTTGACATGGAGATGATACAAAGGGATAGGGGTGGTTGCTCGAAGTGAGAAAACGTGTACACTTCCCGTGACCGGCGCTGGAGGGCGCCGGCCATCCATCATGGGAGGATTGTCCGTTGAAAAAGACGGTCTTTGGTGGCCTTTGCGCCATCCTGCTCTGCTGCACGTCCACGCTCGTGCAGGCCGAGACGCTCCGTCTGGCCAATCATGGCCAGGCCGGTATCGACGCGATGAAGTCGACGGTCGAGCGCATCGAGAAGAAGCTTGGGGTCACGATCGAGGTGGTCGAGTACCCCGCTCCCGACAAGGACTATCTTTCCAAGCTTCTGACCG
>JAUVXG010000005.1 GCA_030603685.1 Pleomorphomonas sp. | reverse complement strand
TTTCCTGCTAAGAGCGTCGGCATGATCAAGACTCCCTCCCCCGCCTCCAAGGCGAAGAAATCTCCGGACAAGGCCGACGATGGCGCCGACCGCATCGCCAAGGTGATCGCGCGCGCCGGTCTGTGCTCGCGACGCGAGGCCGAAACGTGGATCGCCGACGGCCGCGTCAAGCTCAATGGCCGCGTGCTGGACACGCCGGCCATCACCGTCAAGCCCGACGACAAGGTCGAGGTCGACGGTCAGCCGCTGCCCGAAAGGGACAGAACCCGACTGTGGCTGTTCCACAAGCCGCGTGGCACCGTCACCACCACCTACGACCCGGAAGGGCGGCCGACGGTGTTCTCGATTCTGCCCGAGGACCTGCCGCGCGTCATGACCATCGGTCGCCTCGACATCAACACCGAGGGACTGCTGCTGCTGACCAACGACGGCGGTCTCGCCCGCGTGCTGGAGCTGCCGGCCACCGGCTGGCTGCGCCGCTATCGCGTGCGCGCCCACGGCGACATCGACCAGGCACGGCTCGATGCGCTGAAGGACGGCATCGCCATCGACGGCATTCTCTATGGCTCGGTGGAGGCGACGCTCGACCGGCGCCAGGGCAACAATGTCTGGCTCACGGTCGGTCTGCGCGAGGGCAAGAACCGCGAGGTGAAGACCATTCTCGCCCATCTCGGCCTCGACGTGAACCGACTGATCCGCGTCTCCTTCGGTCCGTTCCAGTTGGGCGAACTGGCCGATGGCGCCGTCGAGGAGGTCCCGCGCCGCGTGCTGCGTGCCCAGCTCGGCGACCGGCTGTCTGGCGAGGCGGGAGCGGACTTCGCCCAACGCGAGGACGATCGCGCGCCGATCCAGTCGGTGCTGGCCAAGGCAGGCAAGACGACGCCTGTCCCGAAAGACAAGACGCCTGTTGAGAGGGAGAGGGCCAAGGGTCGGCCAAAGGCCGTGTCGGCGGCGGCAAACCGCAAACGCCATGAGGCCGATCTCGATGCCGCCCAAGGCCGTCAGCCGGCCGGGCGGAGTGGGGGCAAGACCGCGGCAGGCAAGCCGCCGGTTCGCATCGCCAAGTCGGAAAAGCCGCAGCGCTCCACCCTGACGCTCAAGAGCGAGGCGACGGAGGGGCGCCGCGACGGCCGGCTGAGCCGCCGCGCCGAGGCCGAGGACGCACCGCGCGCCTACAAGTCGGGCAAGAGCTTCGAGGTCGATCGCAAGCCACGCGCCCATGGCGACGAACCGGCGCGCGTTCGCGGCGACCGGCCGCAGCGCGGCATCACGCCCAAGGGCAGTCGCATTCAGGACGGCAGCCCGATGACCGCCCCCGGCGGCAAGGGAGCAAAGGGCGGCCGCGGCGGGCCGGGCAAGCCGAGGGGACGCGATGCGGATCGTCGCCGGTAAGCATCGTGGCACGGCGCTGGCCACCCCGGCGGCCGGCAGCCTCGCCATCCGCCCCACGTCAGACCGCTTGCGCGAGAGCGTCTTCAACATTCTCGAACATGCCTATGAAGGCGTGTTCGAGGGTGCCCGCGTCATGGACGTGTTCGCCGGTACCGGCGCGCTCGGTTTCGAGGCGATGAGCCGGGGCGCGAGAACCTGCCTGTTCGTCGAGGAGGCGGCGGAAGCGCGCGGCCTCATCCGTCGCAACCAGGAAACTCTCGGCCTGATGGGGACGACTCGGATCTTCCGCCGCGACGCGACCACTATGGGATCGATTGGTCCGGCCGAGCCCTACACCCTTGCCTTCCTCGACCCGCCTTATGGCAAGGGTCTCGCCGAAAAGGCGCTTGCCTCGCTGCTCGCAGGCGGCTGGCTCGCGGAGGACGCCCTCGTCATTGTCGAGGAGGCAGCCAAGGTCGAGGTGGCGCTGCCCGACGGACTTGAGCAGCTCGACCAGCGCACCTATGGCGAAACGCAGGTGGTCTTCGCCCGCCGGAGCTGAGCAAACACTCATACGCGTTCCGCTTGATCCGTACTTACCCGGCTCAAAACGGGCGGCTCAAGCGGGTTTCGGCCTGACCGGCCGGCGCCCGGTCGGGCACTTTCGCTTCCGTCAGGTTCCGCCCGAAAGGTCGAAACCCGACGGAAACGGTATCAGTCAGGGCCGAGGAGAAGGTCCCTCACCTCTCCCGGATGCTCGGCGCGGCGCGAAAAGTGTAGCCGTGTCACGCCGCCGTCCAGGAGATCCGCGCCATCGGGGTCAACCGCCACCAACCGAGCTCCAGCGCTGCTGAAGTTCTTCAAGATTGCGGCTTCGGCCTCAGCGAACGCCTCGGCCAGAGCCGGCGGCACCAGAAAATCGCTAGCGTCGAGTCGAGCGATCCGACCGAAGCCGGCGACCAGATGAATGCCCTCAATCGCCATGCGATAAATGGAGAAGTCGGTGAATTCGGCGTAGCCCTCAGCCTCCGGATGGCGGTCGACGAAGCGCCAGAAGAGACGACCATGATCGTCCTGATCGCGCGCAATGCACGTCAAGCGACCGACGATGGTAACGCGGGCGCCCGTCAACGGGTCCTCGTCGTCATCAGCCGGCACCTGCATCAGCAACGAAGCCCGGTCGTCGCGTTCGAGGTGGCGCGCGTGGGCGGCGAGGCTCGAGAGAAGAAGAAGCGGTGACCCGTCGAAATCGGTTGCCACCGTCACGAAGGTGACGAATGGCCCGCCGTCGGGTGTAAGTGTGCCGAGCGACGCCGTCGTCGCCGATCGCACGATCCGACGTGTCATGTCCCTCGCATCGAAGCGGCTGTCATCCATCTGAGATCTCCCTTCAGCTCCCCGGCAGCTGTCCTGTTGACAACCGAAGCGGAGCGAACTTTTCGGAAAGATAGCCGGCGCGTCGTCTCTTTCGATCGGAAAGCACTCGTCTCGCGCCGAAAGAGGGTGAAAAAGCGAATGAATTCTTGATCTTTCTACACTGTTGCCCAGATTCCGCTCAACTCTGCTACAAAGGTCCGGCTACCGAAACCGACCGAACATGACATGAAGAGCTGAAGCTCGGAACTGACGGGGACCTGGGGCATGCCGACCATCGCGCTCGTGGACGATGACAGAAACATCCTGACCTCCGTCTCGATCGCCCTCGAATCGGAGGGCTATCGGGTGGAGACCTACACCGACGGAGCCTCCGCTCTGGACGGCCTCACCAAGGCTCAGCCCGATCTTGCCATCCTCGACATCAAGATGCCGCGCATGGACGGCATGGAGTTGCTGCGTCGTCTCCGCCAGAAGACCGACATGCCCGTCATCTTCCTGACCTCCAAGGACGACGAGATCGACGAGTTGTTCGGCCTGAAAATGGGCGCCGACGACTTCATTCACAAGCCGTTCTCGCAGCGTCTGCTGGTCGAGCGCGTCAAGGCGGTGTTGCGCCGCGTCGCGCCGCGGGATACGTCGGCTGCCCCGAAGCCGACCGACGCCAACCGCAACATCGAACGCGGCAACCTCGTCATGGACCAGGAGCGGCACACCTGCACCTGGAAGGGCCAGAACGTGGTGCTGACCGTCACGGAGTTCCTGATCCTGTTCGCGCTCGCCCAGCGCCCTGGCGTGGTCAAGAGCCGCAATGCGCTGATGGACGCCGCCTACGACGATCAGGTCTATGTTGACGATCGCACCATCGACAGCCACATCAAGCGGCTGCGCAAGAAGTTCAAGGCCATCGACGACGACTTCGAGATGATCGAGACCCTCTACGGCGTCGGTTACCGCTTCAAGGAGATGTGAGGCGGGCTCTCGCGGAGCGATTTGACATTTGCACTCGCGGCCAGCATCTGGCGGAGGCAAATGTCTGAGTCGGACCACTAGAGCACCCGCCGATCAGGTTGAATCAACCTGATCGAAAAGCGGCTGCTCAAGCAAACAAACCTGGAGTCTTCGCTTGACGACCAAATGCTTCAATTTGGTCGGCGAAGGCTCTAGCGGGATACAAGGTCGATGAGGGGAAGCCAGGACGCCGATCGGGCCGATGGCGGACGCATCCAGACGATGCGCCGGCTGGCTCCGGTCATTACTCGCCGCGTCAAGCGCTTCGCGGCGACGTCGATCGGAACTTCCCTCAGCCGCCGCATCCTTGTCCTCAATCTCGCCGCGCTGGTGGCGCTCGTCTCGGGTATCCTCTACCTCAACCAGTTCCGCGCCGGACTGATCGACGCACGCGTCGAGAGCCTTCTGACGCAGGGCGAGATCATGGCCGGCGCCATCGCCGCGTCGGCTTCGGCCATATCGAACACGATCACCATTGATCCCGAGCGCTTGCTGCAGATGCAGGCAGGCGGCGAGGTAACCACACCGTCCGATACGGAGAGTCTCGACTTTCCGATCAACCCCGAACGGGTAGCGCCTTTGCTGCGGCGGCTGATCACGCCGACCAAGACCCGCGCTCGCATCTATGATCGCGATGGCATCCTGATCCTCGATTCCCGCTTCCTCTACTCGCGGGGGCAAGTGTTGCGCTTCAACCTGCCACCGTCGAAGCCACCGCAGCCCTCGCTCTTCGAACAGGCGATCAACGCCATCAACTTCCGGCTGAGACGGATCGATCTCCCTGTCTACCGGGAGCTCGGCGGGGGCAATGGACGCGGCTACCCCGAGGTGGAGCGGGCGCTCAACGGATCACCCGGCACGGTGGTTCGCGTCAACGAAGCCGGCGAGAGGAACGTCTCCGTTGAGGTGCCGGTGCAGCGCTTTGGCGTGGTCGTCGGTTCCTTGCTGCTGTCCACCGAGGGCGGCGACATCGACGCCATCGTTGCCGCCGAACGTTGGGGCATCTTCCGCGTCTTCCTGGTGGCGGCCGCCGTTACCACTACCCTGTCCTTTCTGTTGGCCGGAACAATTGCCCGGCCGCTGCGCCGCCTTGCCGCCGCAGCCGATCGTATCCGGCGGGGCGTCAAGCAGCGTGAGGAGATCCCCTCCTTCGATCGCGAAGACGAGATCGGCGATCTGGCCCGCGCCTTTCGCGACATGACCAACGCGCTCTACAGCCGCATGGATGCCACCGAAAGCTTCGCCGCCGATGTCGCCCACGAACTCAAGAATCCGCTGACCTCGTTGCGTTCGGCGGTGGAGACCTTGCCGCTTGCCAGGAGCGATACCAGCCGGGAGCGCCTGCTCGAGATCATCCAGCACGACGTCCGCCGCCTCGACCGGCTGATCACCGACATCTCCGACGCCTCGCGCCTCGATGCCGAACTCGCCCGCGAGGACGTGGCGCCGCTCGACGTCGGCCGGCTCGTCGAAGGCGTCGTCTCGCTGGCGCGCGAAACGGGACGCCATCAGGAAGTCGGCATCGATCTCCGGATCGATCGTGGCGACGGCAACAAGCCCCTGACGGTTCTCGGTCATGACAGCCGGCTGGGGCAGGTGTTCAACAACCTGATCGACAACGCTCGCTCGTTTTCCCCCGAGGGTGGACAGGTGGAGGTGCTCGTCCGCCGCGACGACGGCGCGATCGAGGTCGTCGTCGACGATCACGGGCCGGGCATCCGTGCCGAGAAACTCGAACGGGTCTTCGAGCGCTTCTACACCGATCGCCCCGAAGGCGAAGGCTTCGGAAACAACTCGGGCCTCGGCCTGTCGATCTCCAAACAGATCGTCGAGGCCCATCGCGGCACCATCATGGCGATCAACCGCAAGGATGACCCCGCCGCACCCGATCGTGTCACTGGCGCACGCTTCGTCGTGTCGTTGCCGGCCGATCTCGCCACATGACCCCGCCCACCGTTCACGCCACCGCCGTCGTCATCGGCGAAGCCGGAGTACTGATCCGCGGAGCCTCGGGGGCCGGCAAGACCTCGCTCGCCTTCGCGCTCGTCGAAGAGGCCCGACGGAAGGGCGTCTATGCCGCCTTTGTCGCCGATGACCGCGTGGCGCTGTCCTGCGTCAATGGCCGGATCGTCGCCCGCTGCCCGGAGACCATTTCCGGCCTTGCCGAGAGACGCGGTCGCGGGGTGGAACGGGTGGACCATGTGCCGGCAGCGGTGATCCGCCTCGTCACCGATCTCGTTGGACCGGAGGCGGTGGTTCGCCTGCCCGAAATCGCGGAAGAAGAGATCGAAATCGAGGGTGTGAAGCTACCACGACAGGCGATTCCGACCCGGCAAATGGCTGTTTCGCTGCCGCTTCTGGACGCGGCGCTCGCGGAAATGAACAAGATTTAACAATCGCCGCCACAATTCCGACAGAAGATAGCCATTTCCCCTAAAGTCCCTCCAAGGCCCGGTTTTTCGGGCTATCAACCCGTGTCTTTTGTTGAGTTGGCGCGCCTCGCCATGCCCTTGCGGAGCGAAGCGAACCGTCTTCCAGTCGGATTTCCTCTTGCAAGAAATCCCGCTCTGGTGAAGATGTGGCCCGTTCCAGCTTGGAGCGAACCAACATGGCGTGCCGCATGATCTTCGTAATCTATAGGGATCGGACCCCAGCATGATCGGGTTGGTTCTGGTGACGCATGGCCGCCTGGCAGATGAATTCCGGTCGGCACTCGAGCATGTGGTCGGTCCCCAGGCCGATTTCGAGACCATCTGCATCGGCCCTGAAGACGACATGGAACAACGTCGGAGCGACATCATCGCGTCGGTTGGCCGCGTCAATTCCGGCAAGGGCGTCATCCTGCTCACCGACATGTTCGGCGGCACGCCGTCGAATCTCGCCATTTCCGTCATGGACATTGGCGACGTAGAGGTCATTGCCGGCGTCAACCTGCCGATGCTGGTCAAGCTCGCGACGGTGCGCAAGGAGCGGCCGCTCGCCGAGACCGTTACCGAGGCCCGCGACGCCGGTCGCAAGTACATTTCCGTTGCCAGCCAGGTACTCGCCGGATCATGACAGACGACAGAGCCGACGGCGCCATCGTCCGCGAGCTGAAGATACTGAACAAGAAGGGCTTGCACGCCCGTGCCTCGGCGAAGTTCGTCCAGTGCGTCGACCGCTTCGAGGCGGAGGTTCTCGTCCTGAAGGACGGACAGAGCGTGTCGGGAACGTCGATCATGGGGCTGATGATGCTGGCCGCCGGCATCGGGTCGTCCATCGAGGTCCAGGCCGCCGGCTCCGATGCGGAGGCCGCCATCGAAGCGATCGCGGCCCTGGTCAATGACCGGTTCGGCGAGGGCGAGTAGCCCCGTGTCCGGGCGGCTTCGCATCGCTCCGGCCACGATCGAGCGCCTTGCTTCGTTGCCGTCCTGGTTTTCCACACCCGAAGCGCTGGCCCAGTGGGGCGGCAGCAGCCTCAGCTTTCCGCTCGATCCCGATCAGATCGAGGCGATGCTCGCCGAGACGCGGACTGCCCCGCCGCTTCGCCTCGCTTTCGTCGGTCTCATCGACGATGAGACGGTGGCTCATGCCCAGGTAGCGCTCGACTGGACGGATGGAATCGCCCGCCTCGCTCGCTTCGCCATCGCCCCGGCGTATCGACGCCAGGGTCTGGCGCGACCATTTCTCGCGGACGTCTTCGCCCGTCTCGACGCGGTTGGCGACTTTCCCCGGCTGGAACTCAACGTCTACACGTTCAACACGTCAGCCATCGCGCTCTACGAGTCCCTTGGTTTCGTACGCGAAGGCGTCCGCCGTTCGTCTGTGAGAGTGGGCAACGCCCGCTGGGATACCGCCATCTACGCGATCGTTCGCGAGCGCTGACGTCAACGCCGACCGAACAGCCGCTCGATGTCGCTGAGCTTGAGCTCGACGAAGGTGGGGCGGCCGTGGTTGCATTGGCCGGAGTTGGGCGTCTCTTCCATTTCGCGCAGCAGCGCGTCCATCTCTTCCACTCGAAGACGGCGCCCAGCCCTGACCGAGCCGTGACAGGCCATGGTTGCAGCGATGGAGTCGAGCTTTTCCTTGAGGCGCGTCGCCTGATCCCACTCCGCGAGGTCGTCGGCAATGTCGCGCAACAGCGCCGCCGTGTCGGTGCGGCCGAGCAGCGCCGGGACTTCTCGGATAGCAATGGCGCCCGGCCCGAAGGCTTCAACGACGAGACCGAGCTCGGCCAGTTCGTCGGCGCGCTCGATGAGGCGATTGACGTCCTCCTCGGGCATGTCGACGATCTCAGGGATCAGCAGCATCTGCGTCTCGACGCCCTTGGCGATTTCCCGCTTCAACCGTTCATAGACGAGGCGCTCATGGGCGGCATGCTGATCGACGATGACGAGCCCCGTCTCGGTCTGGGCAACGATGTAGGTTTCGTGGATCTGGGCGCGCGGCGCGCCAAGCGGTCGCGACAGGCTTTCCACGGGAACCTCGGCAAGGCCGGCGCGCGCATCGGCCGACACCGCGCCGTCGACCACGGAGAAACGCGCCTGCGGCGGCCCGGCATCGAAGGCCACGTCGTCCTCGGCAAAGGCGCGAAACGCGGGCGCTTCGGCGGGCAACGGTCGGTCGGGCGCCGTCCGCCAGTCGAAGGAGACGGGGCGGCTCTGGTAGTCCGATCGCCAGGTTGGCGACGATGCCGGGATCGGCCGCGAAGCGGCGGCGCCAAGCACGTCGAGCGTCGCAGCGCCATGGGTCGAGGCGGCACGGTGACCGGCATCGGCGTGCGCCCGGCGAAGCGCGCCGACAAGAAGGCCGCGCACCAGCCCCGGATCGCGGAAGCGGACGTCGGCCTTGGTCGGATGAACGTTGACGTCCACCTCGTGCGGGTCGAGATCGACGAACAGCACGGCGGCCGGGAAACGGTCGCGGGCCATGACGTCGGCATAGCCCGCCCGGATGGCGCCGATCAGCAGCTTGTCGCGCACCGGCCGACCGTTGACGAACAGATACTGGCTCTGGGCGTTGGCCTTCTGCAAGGTGCCGAGACCGGCGAGACCGGTCAGCCGCACACCTTCGCGCAAGGCGTCGATCTCGATCGAGTTCTCGGCGAAATCGACGCCCATCACCTGCAGCGCCCGCCCCCTGAAGTCGCCCTCCGAGAGCACCGGATAGTCGAGCGGCGAGCGATCGGAGCCCGACAGCGAGAAGCGGATCTCGGGATGGGCCAGCGCCAGCCGCTTGACGACGTCGGTGATTGCGCCGGCCTCGGCACGCTCGCTCTTGAGGAACTTGAGGCGGGCCGGGGTCGAAAAGAACAGGTTCCGTACCTCGATACGCGTCCCTTGGCTCAACCCCACGGGCATGATTTCCGAACGTGTGCCGCCCGCGACCGTGATGGCCCAACCATTGTCTTCGGATGCGTGCCGCGTCTCGATCCGGAGATCGGCCACCGAGCCGATCGACGGCAGCGCCTCGCCGCGAAAGCCCAGCGTACGGATGTCGAGAAGGTCGTCCTCGATGAGCTTGGAGGTGCAGTGCCGCTCCACGGCCAGCGACAGGTCGTCCGCCGTCATGCCGACTCCATTGTCGGTCACGCGGATGAGCGTCTTGCCTCCACCCGAAGTCACCACCTCGATGCGGTCGGCACCGGCGTCGATGGCATTCTCGACCAGTTCCTTGACCACGCTCGCCGGCCGCTCCACCACCTCGCCGGCGGCGATGCGGTTGATGGTCACGGGAGAGAGCTGGATGATGACGGGCATGAGGTGTCGAGGATTCGCTTGCGCCGGGAGGGATAGGAACGACAAGCTTACCCGAAGCGACTTTGCGACGCGAGGTCGCCTCAGGCCACAAAATCGTCAACACCAGTGCTCATCCACGTGTCTATATAGTCGCCGGCATGGATGAAGAGCGATCATGAGAGACATCGAGATTTCGGCGGCGACGTCGATCGTTGTGCTGACGGGAGCCGGCATTTCCCAGGAATCGGGGCTCGACACCTTCCGCGACGCCGGCGGAATCTGGGCTCGTTACGACATCGACGATGTGGCCACCCCAGAAGGCTTTCGCCGCAACCCGCCGCTGGTGCACGACTTCTACAACGAACAACGTCGGGAAGCGGCCATCGCGCGTCCCAATCCCGCGCATGTCGCGCTGGCGGAACTTGAGA
The DNA here is from genome assembly GCA_030603685.1 of Pleomorphomonas sp. GTDB lineage: Bacteria > Pseudomonadota > Alphaproteobacteria > Rhizobiales > Pleomorphomonadaceae > Pleomorphomonas. The sequence goes on along the minus strand of JAUVXG010000005.1, from coordinate 51,173 downwards.
GGGCCTGGCCAGGGCGGTTTCTCCTGGTGACGCAGAACATCGACGGCCTGCACGAGAAGGCCGGCTCCAGGGCCCTGTTCCACATGCACGGCACGCTGGACGGCTTTCTCTGCGAAGCTTGCGGACAGCGTGGCCCCTGGGAAAGCGACATGTCGAGCGCCTCGATCTGCCCGCTTTGCGGAACAAAGGGCGCGCTCCGGCCGGATATCGTCTGGTTCGGCGAGATGCCCTACCACATGCCGGAGATCTACCGGGCGCTCGGCGAAGCGGACTTGTTTTTGTCCATAGGCACGTCGGGCACGGTCTATCCGGCAGCCGACTTCGTGCGAGAGGCGCGACAGGCCGGCGCATTGACGGTCGAACTGAACCTCGAAGCGTCCCGTCGGGGGCATGGTCTCTTCGACATCGAAATCGAGGGCAAGGCGGGCGACTGCGTGCCGGCCTTCGTCCATGATCTGCTCAAGGGGCGACGTCCCTGATCACCGGGACCAGGGACCATCCAGCCCCCACTCCTCGCAGCGCTTCCGGATGGCCGCGCACGAGGACAGCCTGATCTTGGGCAGCAACACGCTCTCGAAGGTGTCGGTGTTGCGCTGCCGGTTGCGGCGTGTCGTCACGACGATGTGGCGGATCATGTCCCACTTGAGGCTGTCGGCGCCACCGTCAAGCCCGCCGATCCGGTTGGACTGGAAAAGGGTCCGCCGGATGTAGCGGCAAAGGCTGAGCGTCGTCGACGCATCCAGGTAGATGACGCCGGTGGCCCGGCGAAAGCGCTGAGGCATGCAAGCCGAGTAGTTCCCGTCCATGACCCAACGGTCGCCGGCGGTGGCCTCGTCATGCAGCGCCGTGAAGTCCTCCCTGGGTCGAGGTACCCAGTCGGTTCCTGGCAAATGATAGAGTCTATCGAGATGGACGACGGGAAGGCCGAGCTTTCGCCCGATCGCCGTCGCCAGCGTCGACTTTCCGCTGTTCGAAGGGCCGAGTATGCAGACACGTTCTCCGAGCTCCGATAGCTGCATGTTATCCCTTCCCATCCTCTTCGTCGGCACCGCCTTGACCTTGTCATGTCCGCCCCTTATCGGGATGGCATGCAAGAGATAGACATGATCGCGGGGCTTTCGACCCTCGCCGAGGCCTATGACGGCGTCATCTGCGACGTCTGGGGCGTCCTTCACAACGGCATCTCGCCCTACCCGGCCGCCGCCGAGGCCCTCACCCGCTTTCGCGCGCTCGGCAAGGCCGTCGTGCTGCTCACCAACGCGCCGCGTCCGGCCAAGGCTGTTGAAGACCTTCTCAGCCGACAATACGCCATCGGCCCGGAAAGCTACGACGAGATCGTCACGTCCGGTTCGGTCGCCCGCAAGGTGTTCGAAAACGAACCGCGCCGGCGGCTGTTCCACCTCGGACCGCAGCATAACCTCGGGCTCTTCGAAGGGCTCGACGTCGAGCTGGTCGGCGAGGAGGAGGCCGAGTACGTGGCCCTTACAGGCCTGTTCGACGACGAGACGGAGACCGCCGAGACCTACCGGCCGATGTTCTCACGCTTCGCCGAGCGCGGTCTCAAGATGTATTGCGCCAATCCCGATGTGGTGGTCGAGCGTGGCGACCGCCTCGTCTATTGCGCCGGGGCCCTTGCCCAGCTCTATATCGAGCTCGGCGGTGACACGACCATCATCGGCAAGCCCTACAAGCCGGTCTATGACGCGGCGCTCGCCGCCATCGACAGGGCTGAGGGCCGTCCGGTGGAGAAGCGTCGCGTGCTTGCCATCGGCGACGGTCTGCCAACCGATATCAAGGGCGCCTGGGGCCAGGGGATCGACGTGCTGATGGTGACGGCCGGCATCCACGGCCCCGACTTCGGGGATCTTCTCAGTCCCGATCCCGTACGGCTGGCCAAACGGCTTGAGGCCGAAGGGTTCGGCATCCGGGCCGCCATTCCGCGGCTTGCCTGGTAACCGGATACGCGAAGAGGCCCGAGCGGGCCTCTTTTCGTATGCCGTCATGTGACAACGCTCAGAAGAAAGCGTCGATGTCGTCCTGGCTGACGCCTTCGCCCTTGAATTGCGGGCCGTGCAGCATGAGCTCGCGGGCACGCTTTTCGGAAGCCGTCTCTTCACCGGCCGCATCGGTGATGCGCATGATCTTCAGCTTCTCGACCAGTGTGGTGATGCGCTTGTCGAGAGCGTTCAGTGTGGAAACGACCTTCGATATGCGCTGTCCGGTGATGTCCTGGAACGAGCAGGCCTGGAAGATGTCGATCACCTTCTCGCCAACCAGCGCCTGATAGGCATCGTTGTCGTCCGCGTCGGCCGCCATGATCTCCTCGGCCGCCGACATGATGGTGTTGGTGGCTTCCTCGGTCGCCTCGACGATGGCGTCGAGCTCGCGCCCGGCGGTGGGAATATGCTCGTCGCGCATGTCGCTCAGGCGAAGCAACGCGAGCTCTTCCTTCATGTTGGCGATCTCGCGAGCCATTTCGCCGAGCTCGGTGTAGATGGCGAGGTCCATCGTCTTGAAGAAAGACTGGAAGCTCTCGGCCATCAGCTCGGCAAGACGCATGACGTCTTCAAGCGACACGTCCTCCGCCTTGCGACCGTTGCGAAGGAAGTCGATGATCTTGGCCACGTGCTCTGAAGACATGTCAGACATCGATAGGTCTCTTTCTGAAGTGCGCGACGGCGTCCGCCCAAACGATACGGCGGTACGGACGTCTTGATCCTGCGTTGAATGCATCGGCAGTGCCGCGCCTCCCCGGGTTCGCGGTTGGCGGTGTCAGCACCGCTCCGCGTATTCCCGGCCCGTTCACGGCGTCAATCGCCGAACACGGCTTCGATCTTGCTCTTCAGCGTCGGCGCATTGAAGGGCTTGACGATGTAGTTGTTCACGCCGGCCTTCTTGGCGGCGATCACGTTCTCGGTCTTGGATTCGGCCGTCACCATGATGAACGGCGTCTTCGAAAGCGAGGAGTCCGAGCGGACCTGCTTCAGAAGTTCGTAGCCGGTCATAGGCTCCATGTTCCAGTCGGAGATCACGAGGCCGTAGCGACGTTCCTTCATCTTGCCGAGCGCTTCGGTGCCATCCGCAGCCTCGTCCACGTCCTCGAAACCGAGCTGCTTCAGGAGGTTCCTGATGATTCGGATCATGGTCTTGTAATCGTCGACCACCAGAACCGGAATCGATGTGTCAAGTGCCATCGTTTACTCCACACTGCCGCGGCGCCACCCGCGCCTCGATGACGAGCTCACATGCACGGGCGGGTGAACGTCCCTGACGGGGCCCGTGCTTGAAGGAAACCATACGACGGGGACCTGAAAAGTCGGTTAATTCTCGCGGCCCCGGCCATTTGCGTCATGGTTGATCAGTGAGACGCTTGATTTACTTTTCATTTTTCAATTGAATCGTTTTTGTGGCGCTGTTCGGCGTTTTTTTGTTCGAGTTATCGTAAACCTCGGCTCGATCGGTTTACGCTTTGCCAACCATGCCGAAGATTCCCCTCGCCATTCGACGTCTCAAGGACGCCGCCATGACGAGGCCATCGTGGCATTTAGCTGCTTGACCTTGTCTGGAGCAGAAGGCACGGTCACGCCGCGTCGTCGAGCCGATGTTCGGACAGGACGACGTCCCGGCGACAGCAGATTCCAGAGACCCATGCCCCCCTTCCAGTTCGTCGATCGTCATTCCCTCTCCGCGTCCCTCCGAGGGGGCGCAGTCGCCATCGGCAACTTCGATGGCGTACACCGCGGGCATCAGGCCGTTCTGGAGGCCGCCCTGGCGGTGGCCCGGCAACGGGGCATCCCGGCCGTCGGCGTGACTTTCGAACCGCACCCGCGCGATGTGTTCCGGCCGGAGCATCCCGTATTTCGTCTGACGCCGGGGCCGATCAAGGCGCGTCTCGTCGAGGCCATCGGGCTCGACGGGCTCGTCTCCATCCCCTTCTCGTCCGCCTTCGCCGCGCAGAGCCCGGAGGAGTTCGTCGAGAAGGTCCTGGTTGAAGAACTCGACATTCGTCATGTCGTGGTCGGCTGGAACTTCCACTTCGGGCAAGGGCGGCACGGCACGCCGCAGAAGCTGCGTGAGCTCGGCGAGCAACACGGCTTCTCCGTCGACGTCATAGAGCCCTTCGAGACGGAAGACGGCTATACCGTTTCCTCCAGCGCGGTGCGCGATCGTCTCGCCGAGGGCGTTCCGGCCGAAGCGGCCGGCCTGCTGGGCTGGCACTGGTTCTTCGAGGGGAAAGTCATCGACGGCGAAAAGCGTGGGCGGACCATCGGCTTTCCGACCGCCAACATCCGGCTGCCCGGCCAGGTCCGGCTATCGGAGGGCGTCTATGCCGTCTTCGCCGAGATCGATGGCGTTCGTCATGCAGGCGTGGCCAGTTGGGGGCGCCGGCCGACGTTCGACAATGGCGCCCCGGTATTCGAGACCTTCGTGTTCGACTTCTCCGGCGACCTTTATGGCAAGACCATCATGATCATGCCGCTCTCCTACCTTCGGCCCGAGCTGAAGTTCGACGGCGTCGCTCCCTTGATCGAGCAGATGAACAGGGATGCCGAGGAAGGCCGAGCGCTTCTGGCCGCATTCGACGGCTTCACCGCCCTCGACCGTGCGCTCTGGCGCAATTGGACTCCCTGAGCCTGCCCTCGCAGTCTATCACTTGATTCATGCGGACAATTTCTCTCTTTTAACGACGGAAACGCGCGTTTTCTTAAGAAGTTAGCGGCAACATGCTTGTACCTCCCAGGAAGAGCTACGAGCATGCTTGGTAAAATCCGCATCGGACATCAGATTCTGCTTAGTGTTATGATCGCCGGCCTTGGCTTTGTGGTGATCGCGGCAAACCTGTTCTACATGGGCCAAAAGGTAGACACCGCCACAAGTCTAGCCCGCATCGGTCGCGAAGTTGGCATGGACGCGACCCACTTTCAGGAAGTGATGCTGCAAATCCGACGGACAGAGAAGGATTTTCTGCTTCGGTCGGACAAGGCTTATGCCGAGCGAGCGCTGGCGCAGGTTGAAGAAGCGGAGAGAGCGCTCGCCGGGCTGCGCGGCAAAGCGGAACCCCTCGGCAATCCGCACATCGTTGCGGCAATCGCGGATATCGAACAACCGCTCGCCGCCTACAAGGCCGCTTTCGCCAAGATGGCTGAGACACGCAGCGCGATGGGCCTCACACCCGATGAGGGACTCGAGGGCGATCTGCGTCAGAAGGTGCACAGCCTGGAAAAGGCTTTCGCCGAACTGAATGACAAGGACCAGACGATCCGCATGCTCATGCTGCGTCGCCATGAGAAGGACTTCATGCTGCGGCGGGATAACGGCTCTCTTGAGAAGCATGCGCGCATGATGGCCGAGTTCTCGGGTGCGATAACCGCCTCGTCCCTTGACGATACGCGGAAGGCGCAGCTCGCCGAACTCGCCAATGGCTACAATGCCTCCTTCAAGGCGTGGTCGGATTCCGCGCAAAAGGTGCAAGCCGACCAAGCCGTTGTTTCCGACGCCTACGCGGCACTCGAACCGCTGGTGGCCGCCATCGACAAGGAAACAGCCGACATCAGCAGCGACCTTGATGCCACAGCCGAGGCGGCACGCAACACCTCCAATCATCTGGCCTACCTGACCATTGTCATGGCGATGCTCACCGCGGTCTGTTTCGCCCTGGTCGTCTGGCGCTATGTGTCGAAGTCCCTCGGGCGGATCGAGGGATGGATGGGGCGCCTCTCGGCGGGCGATTACGACGCTCGCTCGTCCGACATCGAGGCCCGCAACGAGATCGGATCGATGGCCCGGGCCCTCGCCGACTTCTCGGGCAAGCTTGCCGACGCCGAGCGTCTCCGGCGCGAAGCCGCCGAAGCGGAAATCCGCCAGCGACACGAGCGCGCAGAGGAGATGCGGGCCCTGATGGCCGCCTTCGATGCCAACGTCGGCGAGATCGTCGCCACGGTGTCCTCGGCAGCGCACGAGTTGCAGGCGGCAGCAGGCACCCTCACGGACACGGCAACCAGCACCTCGGTCAAGTCGACCGGGGTCGCCAAGGCAACCGAGGTGATCGCCGAGCAGGTCCAGGCGGTGGCTGCCGCATCGGAAGAGCTTTCGGCCTCGATCGGCGAAATTGGCCGGGGCATCAGCCAGTCGCACCAGATCTCGGCGCAGGCGGTCGGAGAGGCGCGCGAAGCGGCATCCACCGTCGGCGACCTCGCCACGACGGCCGAGAAGATCGGCGAGGTGATCCAGCTCATCGACAGCATCGCGTCGCAAACCAACCTGCTCGCCCTCAACGCCACCATCGAAGCGGCGCGTGCCGGCGAAGCGGGACGCGGTTTTGCCATCGTCGCCGCCGAGGTGAAGAATCTCGCCGGCCAGACCTCCGAGGCCACGTCGCAGATCAGCGACCAGGTGAACCGCATCCAGGCTGCGACCGGAAACACGGTGGAAGCCATCCGGCGCGTGTCGGAGATCATCGACAAGGTCAACGAGATCGGCGCGTCCATCGCTTCGGCAATCGAGGAGCAGGCGGTGACAACCCGCGAGATATCGGGCCGTATCAACGACGTCGCGGCGGAGACCGGGCGCACCTCGGCCAGCATCGGCGACGTTCTGATGGCAGCGGAGGAGACCTCCGGCGCCGCGACGCAGGTGCTCGCCTCATCCGGAGACTTGTCGCAGCAAGCGGAGAACCTTTCCCATCGGGTAAGGCATTTCATCTCCAACCTTGCCACCGGCTGACGCTCGGGATCAACAGCAATCGACTGAAGGAAACGGGTCGCCGGACAGAGAAATCTGCCGGCGAACTCTTTATTTCGTCGCGCTTTGTCGCTAGAGCTTCTCGATGAAATCAAAGGGCTTGGGCCGGCCGTTCCGGTCGGCTTCGACCCCGGCTGGCCATGGCGACATGCGCTGCGCCGTCTTTCAGCATTTTCTGTCGGAACAGCCCATGTGGATCCGAGCCTTCGGCACCTCAGCGTGCCGGATCAGAGAGCGAATTATCGGCCCGGCCCCGATGACACGCCGCTGAGGCGGTGAAATCGAGGGACCGGGAGCCGAACCCTGGCCGATCGCCGTTTCATCGGGCCGGCCAGCCTTTTATCCAGCTGTACCGACGAGACATCCCATGACCGACACGCCCGCCCCGACGTCCGAAGCGACGCCGACCCGCGACTATTCGTCAACGCTCAATCTGCCCGCAACGGACTTTCCCATGCGCGCCGGCCTGCCTGAAAAGGAGCCGAAGCTGATCGCGCGCTGGGACGACATGAAGCTTTACGAGAAGCTGCGCGAGACGGCCAAGGGCCGCGAACAGTTCGTCCTGCACGACGGCCCTCCCTACGCCAACGGCCATCTGCACATCGGCCACGCGCTCAACAAGATCCTGAAGGACATCATCACCCGGTCCCGGCAGATGATGGGCTACGATTCCAACTACGTCCCCGGCTGGGACTGCCATGGCCTGCCGATCGAGTGGAAGGTCGAGGAAGAGTATCGCGCCAAGGGCAAGAACAAGGACGAGGTGCCGATCAACGATTTCCGCGCCGAGTGCCGGGCCTATGCCGAGAACTGGGTCAGGATCCAGAGCGAGGAGTTTCGCCGGCTCGGGGTCGAGGGCGATTTTGCCCACCCCTACACGACGATGGCGCTGGCTTCCGAAGCGGTAATCGCCACCGAGCTGCTGAAGTTCGCAACGAGCGGCCAGCTCTATCGCGGCTCCAAGCCGGTGATGTGGTCGGTGGTCGAGAAGACGGCACTGGCCGAGGCCGAAGTGGAGTACCAGGACTACCAGTCCGACACCATCTGGGTGAAGTTCCCGGTGGTCGCCGGCGCCGCCGAGCTCGACGGCGCCTCGGTGGTCATCTGGACCACGACGCCCTGGACCATCCCCGGCAACCGCGCCATCAGCTACTCGCCGAAGATCGCCTACGGCCTCTATGAGGTGACGGAAGCGCCGGAGGGCAACTGGGCCAAGACCGGCGAGAAGTACGTGCTCGCCGACGCTTTGGCCGAAGCCGTCTTCAAGCAGGCCAAGGTGACGGGCTACACGAAGCTCGCGTCGGTGTCCGCCAGCGTGCTCGGCAAGGTCACCTGCGCCCATCCGCTGCGCGGCCTGTCCGGCGGCTACACCTTCGACGTGCCCCTGCTTGCCGGCGACCATGTCACCGACGATACCGGCACCGGCTTCGTCCACACCGCCCCCGGTCACGGCCGCGAGGACTTCGAGGTGTGGATGGACTATGGTCGCGAGCTCACCGAGCGCGGCATCTCCACGGCGATCCCCTTCACCGTCGATGACGACGGCTTCCTGACCGACGAAGCGCCCGGTCTCACCGGCCGCCGCGTCATCACCGACAAGGGCGAGAAGGGCGACGCCAACGGCGCCGTCATCGAAGCATTGGCCGCCGCCCGCATGATGGTGGCGCGGGGACGGCTGAAGCACACCTATCCGCACAGCTGGCGTTCCAAGAAGCCGGTGATCTTCCGCAACACGCCGCAGTGGTTCGTCTACATGGACCGACCCATCGGCGGCGGGGCCTCGGGGAGCAATGCCACGACGCTGCGCGCCCGGGCGCTCGCGGCGATCGACGACACCGCCTTCTACCCGCCGGCCGGCCAGACGCGTCTGCGCTCCATGATCGAAAACCGGCCGGACTGGGTGCTGTCGCGCCAGCGCGCCTGGGGTGTGCCGATCGCCGTGTTCCGCAACGTCGACACCGGCGTGGTGATCCCGGGGCCGGAGTTCGCCCACAACGAAGCCTATGCGGCCCGTATCCGCGCGGCGTTCGAGGCCGAGGGCGCCGACGCGTGGTTTGCCGAAGGCGCCAAGGAGCGGTTCCTGAAGGGTTTCGTCGACGATTTGGAGCCCTGGGAGCAGGTCACCGACATTCTCGACGTGTGGTTCGATTCCGGCTCGACGCATGAGTTCGTGCTGAAGAGCCGCCCGGACCTCAAGTGGCCGGCCGACGTCTATCTCGAGGGGTCGAACCAGCATCGCGGCTGGTTCCACTCCTCGCTCCTGGAGTCCTGTGGCGTCAACGGCGTCGCCCCCTACAAGACGGTGGTGACGCACGGCTTCACCATGGCCGAGGACGGCCGCAAGATGTCGAAGTCGCTGGGCAACCAGGTGCTGCCACAGGACGTCATCAAGCAATCCGGCGCCGATATCCTGCGTCTCTGGGTCGCCTCGACCGACTACTGGGAAGATCAGCGCATCGGCAAGAAGATCCTCGACGCTAACTCCGACGCCTATCGCAAGATCCGCAACACCCTGCGCTGGATGCTTGGAACGCTGGCCCATTACGACGGTAGCGCCGTGGCCTATGCCGATCTGCCGGAGCTCGAAAGGGTGATGCTGCACAAGCTGGCCGAGGTGGGCGCCGAGGTCGAGGAAGGCTACCGGGAGTACGACTTCAAGGCCGTGTTCTCGTCGGTGCTCAACTTCATGAACATCGAGCTCAGCGCCTTCTACTTCGACGTTCGCAAGGACGCGCTCTACTGCGACCCCAAGTCGAGCCTCAAGCGCCGCGCAGCGCTTCACGTGGTGGCCCTGCTCTACGACCATCTCGTCAAGTGGCTGGCGCCGCTGATCCCGTTCACCGCCGAGGAAGCCTGGCTCGAGCGGCATCCGGGCGACACCTCGTCCATCCACCTCGAACTGTTCCCGACGGTGCCGGGAGAGTGGACCGACGCGGCGCTCGATGAGAAGTGGGAAAAGGTGAAGAGAGTGCGGCGCGTCGTCACCGGCGCGCTCGAGATCGAGCGGCGCGAGAAGCGCATCGGCTCGTCCCTCGAAGCGGCGCCGATGGTCCACGTGGAAGACAAGGATCTCCTCACGGCGCTGGACGGGCTCGACTTTGCCGAGATCTGCATCACCTCGCAGATCGCCGTCACCGACACCCCGGCGCCGGACGGTGCCTTCCGTCTCGAAGACGGCACGCCGGTCGCCGTCGTGCCGAAGCTCGCCGAGGGCCGCAAGTGCGCCCGCTCGTGGAAGATCCTTCCCGAAGTGGGTAGCGATCCCGAGTATCACGACGTGACGCTCCGCGATGCCCAGGCTTTGCGCGAGCTGGCGGCTAGCGCATGACGGCGTCGCCGAACGTCCTTCAGACCAGACGACCGCGACTGGTCGCGTTCGTCGTCATTCTGCTGACGCTCGCCGCCGATCAGGCGAGCAAATACTGGGTCCTCAATCACACCAGCCTTCCTGAAGGCGATCGCATTTCGGTGCTTCCGGTGTTCGACTTCGTGCTGACCTGGAACATGGGCATCTCCTACGGCCTGTTCCAACAACACGAAGCGCTCGGTCGCTGGCTGCTGATCGGACTGACGGCGTTGGCCACCGTGCTGCTCGCGGTCTGGCTGTGGCGGTCGCGCGACCGGGTGATCGCCTGCGTGGCGCTGGCGCTGATCATTGGCGGAGCGCTTGGCAATCTCATCGACCGCATCGTGTTCGGCGGCGTCGTCGACTTTCTCTATCTGCACTATGGCTCGTTTTCCTGGTATGTTTTCAATCTGGCCGACTGCGCGATCGTTGCAGGGGTGGGCGCACTCCTGTATGAGTCTCTGCGCTTGAGGCCACAGTGATGCCTCAAAAGTCGGCTAGTTGCTGGCCCGAACGAGGGTCGGGCCGTGACTGATCCGACACGAGAGCGAGAGTGACGATATCGATGACCAACCTGCTGACCGGCAAGCGTTACGCTCTTCTCGCTGTCGCCGCCCTTAGCTTGTCCGCCTGTTCCGCCCTTGGAACGTCCGTTGCCGAGGACGATCCGGAAACGGAAGTTCCCAACGTATCGATGGGTCGCGCCGTGATGGAAGGCCTTGGGGCCGTGCCGGCACGCAAGACGGCGATCAACTATACGCCGCGCGCTCCGCTGGTGGTCCCGCCCGACAAGTTGGCCCTGGTCGCGCCCGAGGACCCCAAGCGGCTTGAGGCGAGCGGCACCTGGCCCGAAGACAACGATCTGAAGGCGCGGCAGTTGCTGGCGGAGGCTTCGGCCCGCGAAGCGGCGCGCGGCGACGACAACCATCAGCTTTCGCCTTCGGAACTGACGTCCGTACGCCTGCCGAGCAATCCAAGCCGTCCCGTTTCTTCTCCGAACAGTATCGAAGAAGCTTCCAAGCCGTTGTTCCCCAGCCAGCTCGGCGATATGCCGCGCGAGAATGCCAGCCGGCTCTACGACGCCAGCGGCAAGCCGGTGCGCAAGGCGCTGGTCGAGCCGCCGGTTGCCTACCTGGAACCGGCGCCGGGTGCCCCGGTGACGACCGACGACGGCACGCCGGCTCCAGCCAAGAAGTCCTGGTGGAAGTTCTGGTGATCGCGCAAGACGCTATTTCGATGGTCAACTAGCCAAAGAAAAAGCCGCGGATGTCGCGGCTTTTTTGTTGTCCGTGCAACGGACCGCGCTCAGCGGCGCGACATTCCTGCCCGCTCGCCGCCAGCCGCCGCCGAGCGGGGCGTCGTCGTTGCCTGTGCGGCCCCGAGCACTTCCGGCCTGACCTGGCGAGGGCTGGAGAACAGGTTGCCCTGGCCGAAGGCGAGGCCATAGTCGAGAAGATCGATGACTTGCGCCTCTTGCTCGACCCGATCGACGATCAGGGTCAGGCCCTGACGCTGCAAGTGGCCAGCCATGTCTTCGACATGAATGTCGCCGGTCACGAGAGGCGCCCGGCCAAGCAGCCGATCGGCGGCCACCTTGATCGAGCGGAAACCGAGATCGGACCAGCGGCGGAAATCGACGCGCAGGTCGGTGACATTGTCGATCGAGAAGTGGAAACCGAGATCCGACACGGCCCGGAGGCTTTCGATCTCGAGCGGCCCCATTTCGACAAGCGCTTCCTGGCGGAACTCGAACTGCACGAGATCGGCCATCGCCCTGTTCTGGCTGAGGAAGCCTTGAAACTCACGGAAGAAGGTGGACGAGGCCAAGCTTTCGACCGACAGGTTGATGTAGAGACCGACGTCGCTGTTGCGCTGGGTGAGCCGCTTCAGGATCTGGAACGAGCGGATCACCTGATAGGTATCGAGCTTGGCAATCAGCCGGCTCTTTTCGGCGACTGGAATGAACTCGGCGGCGGGAATCAGGCCGGATGCGCCTTTCAACCGCGTCAGCACCTCGTAGGAGCGGACGAGCCGCTGCGGCAGCGTCACCACCGGCTGCAAGTGCAGCTCGATCTGTTCCTCGCGAATGAGACGCTCCACCTCGCGGTCGAAGGCCGGATCGGTATCCGGCACGAATAGCGAGTTCTTCATGCTGGCGGAGACGCCGTCGCGCCCGTCGGTCGATCGCCCGTGACGGTCCTCGTCGAGATAATCGTCCGGCCGGCTCCTGCGCGGCCGCCGCCCGGCGTCTTCGGTTTCGCGGATGTGCCGCTCGAGAGCCCCGAAACGCGCGTTGACTCCATCCAGGCGACCGTCCACCGTCGACTCGAGCTCGGCCAGGGTCTCGGTCACCTGTCGGAGCAGTTCGCCCACCACCTCGACCTCAGCGGCGAGTTCGCCGGTCTGCTCGCGCACCCGTCCGGGCAGGGCCTGTTCAAGACGATTGAGGCGGGCGGCGATCTTTTCGATCTCGGCTTCGCCGTCACCGGCGACGGCCGCGATTTCGGCAAGGCGGTTCTCGATCCAGATCCGCTCCCGGCGCCGCTCCATCGGTTGCTGCAGCGTGACCATCACGAGCATCAGGCCAATGCCGATCATCAGCGCCGAACCCGCCGACAGGCCAAGCTGAAAGAACAGCACCACCGCGGCCGAAGCGGCGATCACGCCCATGGCGATCAAGATCATCGTCGATGACGACCGGTTCATTCGCCTGCCCACTCCAACACGATATCACGCAACGAATCACGAAGCATTGTTGCCGTTTTCCTGCGCGGAAGCGAAGACGGACAATGGTTTTCCAAGGTTTTTCAGTCCATTTTGCCCTTCTCGGCGCGCTTTGGGCGCCGAACTGCCCGCCCATCGCCGCCTTGACCGTCGGCGATCGCAGTCCCATGCTCGACATCGCCCGCCGACAGGCGATCGTCAGGCGAAGAAAACGGAGACGAAGCATGGTCGAACTCAACGTGAAAGGCATGATGTGTGGCGGTTGCGCCAGCTCGGTCGAGAAGGCAATCAAGCGCGTCGACGCCGATGCCGCGGTGACGGTCGATCTGGCCTCCGGCAAGGTCAGCGTCGAGACCAAGGCCGACGCCAAAACCCTCAGCGATGCGATCGAGGCTGCCGGCTACGAAGTGGCCGCGTAAGGCCGATTCTCGGGAAGTCTCCCATCCTGCGTCTTCCGACGCGGGTTGGGAGTGTCCGTGTCCGCGCGGGTTTTCTTGGCGGGAAAGCGGGCCAGAAAGAGCGCTTTGACCTCCTGTTAAGGGTTATCAACCGTTTGTTTACCATGATCGGGGCAGAGTTCCGCCGGTACGCAATGCAATTTGCAACTGTCTGGCAAGGAACGCTTTCCGATGTCGGTTGGCCCGCGCAGCACATCGACGGTACGTCTTCTGATCGTCGATGCCGACGTCTCATCACGCAGAGCCGTGCGCAAGGCTCTTGAAGCGCGCATCGCCCGCCCGATGCTGATCCTCGAGACGGCCGAACGCGACGCCGCACGCGTGATGGCCGGCAAGCAGACGTTCGACGTCATCGCCATCGACCTCGAAACCATCGGCGGATCGGCGGCGTTCAAGGCCTTCACCGAGCAACTCACGCCCACCACTATCTATGCCATGGGCGACCCTACCGACGTGCAGGCCGCCGTGGCCTGCGTACGGGCCGGAGCCGCCGACTTCATCGAGAAGCCGGTCGACGGCAACGCCTTTGCCCGCCGCGTCGAGCGTCAGTTCGTCGAAAGCATCGCCAATACGGTCGAAGAGGCAGACGGCCTGATCGGCTCGGCCCCGACGACGCGGGCGCTCGCCGAGCAGATCCTGCGCGTTGCGCCGTCGCTTGGCCCGGTGTTCATCTCCGGTGAGGCCGGCAGCGGCAAATCGCTGGTAGCCCGCTCCGTTCACGCACGCTCGCGCCGTCGCACCGGCCCATTCGTCACGCTGGACTGTGCGCGCACTCCGGTCGATCGTCTGGTGGCCGATCTGTCCGAAGCCGATGGTGCCCTCGCCGCTGCCGATGGCGGCACGCTTTTCCTCGACGAGGTTGGACATCTCCCCGATCCCGCTCAGCTGGCGCTAATGCGCTTTCTCGATACAGGTGAGATAGCGGGCTTCGACGGTGGCCACCGCCTGTCGGTCCGCATCATTGCTTCGTCGCGGCGGCCGCTCGACGACCTCCGGGGGCCGGCTGGCCTGCGACAGGATCTTTACTTCCGCCTCAACGTCCTGACCTTGGCCGTACCGCCGTTGAGAGAGCGAAGCGAGGATATCCCCCTGCTCGTCGACACCATGGTGCGGCAGATCAACCGCGACAACGGCTCGCGCTACACACGTTTCACCGCCGCCGCCGTGCAGTGCCTTGCCGGCCGTGCCTGGCCGGGCAACGTCGCCGAACTCAGGTCCGCGCTTGAAAACCTGATGTCTCTCTACCCGGGCGATCTTGTTACCGCCGACATGGTGGTGCCGGTCATCGTCGCACCGGCGGCCATTTCGGCCGCCCCCAGGAAGAAGCTGCCCGCGGAGGTCAAGCCGCTCTGGGTGGAAGAGGCAAGAGTGATCGAGGAAGCGATAGCGGCTTTCGACGGCAACATTGCCCGGGCCGCGGCGGCACTTGAGATCAGCCCCTCGACCATCTATCGAAAGCGTCGCGACATCGAAGAAGCGATGGCTGCTCGCAGCGCCTGAGTAGTTCTGCGAAGAAGCGGCCGTGACCTTGGAAAACGGCAGCGGATCAGTAAGATAAAGAAGAACCACAAACGCCCGGGCCGCAAGGCCACGCAGCCTCGCCAGAGGCCTCCGGCTCAATACCTGCGGCGTTTCGTGGAGGGGCAAGAGTATTCGCTTGAGCCGATGTTTTTCGATCTGACCGGATTGGTCTGATCGGCGGGTGCTCTGGGGGAAGGACAAGCGGTCATGCACGGGTTGCGTTTTCTTGCTGCTTTTTCCGCCTGCGTGATGGCGGCGTCGACGGCATGGGCCGGGCCGATCCTCGATGAGGCCAAGGCCGCCGAAGCGCTGCTTGCGGAAGGCAAGCCCGTCGAGGCGCTGGCCTCGCTCGAGGCGGCTTTCAATGCGGCCTGGGACGCCGCGCCGCTCGGATTTTCGGAGGCGACTTTCGTCACCGCCAAGCCAGCCGGGTTCGGCATTTATTCCACGCGTCCCAACTCCGTCTTCCAACCCGACGAGCAGATGCTCGTCTACGCCGAACCGTTCGGATACGCCTTCGGCAAGGAAGGCGACCTGTTCAGGATCGATTTTTCCGCCGATTTCGAACTGCGTACCCCGCGCGGGCAGGTCTTGCACGCTCAGGAAGGCTTTGCATCGCTCGACATGGTCTCACGGCGGCGAAACAAGGAGTTTCAGGTCTATATCGTCTATAACTTCAAGGGCCTGAAGCCAGGCGACTATGTGCTGGTAACCAAGCTCAGCGATCGAAATTCCGACAAGAAGGGCGAGTTCGAGCTGCCGTTCACCATCGCCGAGACACCGGTCAACTGATTGGCGATGACGAAGGAGCCTCTCATCCGAAACGCCGTCGACGCCGATGGCGACAGTATCGCGCGCCTGATCGCCAGCGTTTTCGGCGAGTATGAAGGCTGCCCGTTCGTCTTCGCCGATTTTCCTGAACTCGCGGCGGCGGCCAGTCACTATGAGAAACGAGGCGGCCGGCTGTTCGTCGCCGAACGTGACGGGGTCATCGTCGGCTCCTTCGCCGTGTCTTCGCCGGATGGTGACGGCGTCTTCGAGATCAACAAGGTGTATCTCGACCGGGATCAGCGCGGCTCCGGTCTCGCTCAGCGGCTTTACGCCACGGCCCTTGGCGAGGTTGCCCGGCGCGGTGGACGGACGCTGAAACTCTGGAGCGACACCCGCTTTCTTTCCGGCCATCGGTTCTACGAGAAGCTCGGCTTCGTTCGGCAGCCCGTCGTCCGCTTTGTTCCAGACGCCACCGACTGCTGGGAATACGCCTATCGGCTGGACCTCGGCCGCTGACCTGGGCTGCGAGGCGCGCCACGGATAGGTATTTGCCTGAGAGGACTCCCGCCAAGCCGATCAGCCAGCGCTGCCCAACCCCAGATTCTGTTGCAAGAGGTCTTTTCGCCGGCCTTCCGGCCTTGCCGCCGACACGGCCGAAGCGTAGAAGCCGCCGTCCGTCGCTCCGGAGACATCATGCAGTCGTCGATGCGCCTATACGCGGCCGGCGCCGCCCTCCTTGCCGTCTTCCTGTTTTCGGGGTTGGACGCCCTGGTCAAGGCGACGACCTACGGTACGCCGCTCGCCATGGTGGTGTTCCTGCGCTATGCCGCCGGCCTGATTTTCTCTTCGACGTCGGCGGCCATGCAAGGGCAGCTTCGGCCCAGTTGGGCCACCATCCGGCGCGCCCTCGGGCGTTCCCTGGCGGGACTTTCTTGTGCCGCCTTGTTCTTTGGCGCCCTCAAGGAGTTGCCACTCGCGCATACGGTCGCCCTCACCTTTACCTCACCCTTCTTCATGGTGCTGATCTCGGCAGCCATGATCGGCGACCCCGTCACCCGCCGCTCGCTCCTAGCCGCGGCCTTCGGTTTCCTGGGCGTCGTCGTCATGCTGGCGGAGAAGTTCAGCGCGGAGGCCGGAAGCCCGCTCGGCTTCGCCATGGCTCTCGCCTCGGCGGTCGCCTACGCCCTGTCCATGATCTTGTCGCGCCGGGACACCGCTCACGACAGCGTCCCTCAGATGATCCTGGTTCAGAACTCCATCAGCGCGGTCGTAGCGCTTCCCTTTGCCCTTTACTCGTACCAACCGATACCCGGCGAGACGTTGCTGATGTTCCTGGCCATCGGCGCGCTCGGCACGGGCGGCAACTATGCCATTACCTGGGCCTACAAGCATGCCCCGGCGACGCTGCTCGGCCCCTTCGAGTTCACGGCCTTGCTTTGGGCCGTCACTTTCGGCGCGGTGTTCTTTGGCGAGATTCCCAGCGCCCATACCCTGATCGGCGCCGGGATCATCATCGGGGCATGCCTCGTTGTGGTCCAGCCTGCCGCCACGCCGGCTCGCCGCGCTTCGGACAGGGCTCGGCCGTAAAACACCAGATCCGTAAAACACCAGACCGGCTCTTGACAGACAGACGGCTTGCGCCTATCTCCGGCCCGCTTAGCACTCAACATGAGTGAGTGCTAACAGCAGGTATTTTTCGCCGTGGCCTGCGAGGCAAAAGCGCGCGCGCCACGGGCATTTCTTAAACGAGGAGCCGACATGAAGTTCCGTCCCCTGCACGACCGCGTCGTCGTTCGCCGGCTGGAGTCTGAAGAGCGCACCGCTGGTGGCATCATCATCCCGGACACCGCCAAGGAAAAGCCCCAGCAGGGCGAAGTCGTGGCCGTCGGGCCGGGCGCCCGCAACGATAAGGGCGAGCTCGTCGCTCTCGACGTCAAGGCCGGCGACAAGGTGCTGTTCGGCAAGTGGTCCGGCACCGAGGTCAAGATCGACGGTCAGGACCTCCTGATCATGAAGGAATCCGACGTGATGGGCATCATCGGCTGATCCACCTCAGCCGCCCAGTCCTCCGTTAACCTCTCATTTCAAGGAACAAATCCATGGCTGCCAAGGAAGTCAAATTCAGCTCCGACGCCCGCGAGAAGATGCTGCGCGGCGTGGACATCCTCGCCGACGCCGTCAAGGTCACGCTGGGCCCGAAGGGCCGCAACGTCGTGATCGAGAAGTCCTTCGGTGCTCCGCGCATCACCAAGGACGGCGTGTCGGTCGCCAAGGAAATCGAGCTTGCCGACAAGTTCGAGAACATGGGCGCCCAGATGGTCCGCGAAGTCGCTTCGAAGACCAACGACAAGGCCGGCGACGGCACCACCACCGCCACCGTTCTCGCCCAGGCCATCGTTCGTGAAGGCGCCAAGGCTGTTGCCGCCGGCATGAACCCGATGGACCTGAAGCGCGGCATCGACCTCGCCGTCGCCGAGGCCGTCAAGGACCTGAACGCCCGCTCGAAGAAGATCTCCACCTCGGCCGAAGTCGCCCAGGTCGGCACGATTTCCGCCAACGGCGAGACCGAAATCGGCCAGATGATCGCCGATGCCATGCAGAAGGTCGGCAACGAGGGCGTCATCACCGTCGAGGAAGCCAAGACCGCCGAGACCGAGCTCGAGGTCGTCGAAGGCATACAGTTCGACCGTGGCTACCTCAGCCCCTACTTCGTGACCAATGCCGAGAAGATGGTCGCCGAGCTCGACGACCCCTACATCCTCATCCACGAGAAGAAGCTGTCCAACCTGCAGGCCCTCCTGCCGGTGCTCGAGGCTGTCGTCCAGTCGTCGCGTCCGCTGCTGATCGTTGCCGAGGACGTCGAGGGCGAAGCCCTTGCCACGCTCGTCGTCAACAAGCTGCGTGGCGGCCTGAAGATCGCCGCCGTCAAGGCGCCGGGCTTCGGTGACCGCCGCAAGGCCATGCTCGAGGACATCGCCATCCTCACCGGTGGCCAGGTGATCTCGGAAGACCTCGGCATCAAGCTTGAGAACGTCACGCTCGCCATGCTCGGCCATGCCAAGCGCGTTTCGATCTCCAAGGAGAACACCACGATCGTCGACGGCGCTGGCGCCAAGGCCGACATCGAGGGTCGCGTTGCCCAGATCAAGGCGCAGATCGAGGAGACCACCTCGGACTACGACCGCGAGAAGCTGCAGGAGCGTCTGGCCAAGCTCGCCGGTGGCGTTGCCGTCATCCGCGTCGGTGGCTCGACCGAAGTCGAAGTCAAGGAGAAGAAGGACCGCGTCGACGACGCTCTGAACGCCACGCGCGCTGCCGTCGAAGCCGGTATCGTCCCGGGCGGTGGTACCGCTCTCCTCCGCGCCAAGGCCGCCGTCGGCAAGCTCAGCTCGGACAACCTCGACATCGAGCGCGGCATCAAGATCGTTCTCGCCGCCCTTGAGGCCCCGATCCGTCAGATCGCCGTCAACGCCGGCGTCGAAGGTTCGGTCGTCGTGTCGAAGGTGCTCGAGAAGGGCGAAACCTTCGGCTTCGACGCCCAGAACGAGACCTATGTCGACATGATCCAGGCCGGCATCATCGACCCGACCAAGGTCGTGCGCACTGCCCTGCAGGACGCCGCTTCGGTCGCCGGTCTGCTGGTCACCACCGAGGCCATGGTCGCCGAGCTTCCGAAGAAGGACGCCGCGCCTGCCATGCCGGGCGGCGGCATGGGCGGCATGGACTTCTGATCCAAAGGATCTGAACGTCCATAAAAGCCGCCCATCATCAAAGCTGGTTCAAGTCGGCAAAAGTCGACTTGAACAGGCGGCATGGACTTCTGATCCAAAGGATCTGAACGTCCATAAAGGACAGAGAAATGGGGCGTCGCGAAAGCGGCGCCCTTTCTCATGAGTGGCATTGATTTGCCTTACGAAACCTTCATCCGCCTCGCCGCAATGTTGCCGCGATCAAGCCGTGCTCTCCCATCCGAGAAAACTGACGAACTCACTGCCGTGGCATCGATTTTGGTTGTCACCGTGAGGGGATTCTGCGTCAGTTCGTCGACTATCCGCCGTTCCGGGGACACCACATGAAAGCACTCTTTGCGACGCTCGCGTTGGCCTGGCGCCTCGCCGTTCCCTATTTCAAGGAGAAGCGACAGGGCGAACTGGTCTTCCGATGGTTCAAGATTCGGATGCAGGAGCGCTGGATCGGGCTTGGCCTTCTAGGCATCATCCTGGCCATCAATGGCGCCCAAGTCTATCTCAACATCCAGTATAATGCTTGGAACAACCGCTTCTATACGGCCGTACAGGACCGCAACGGGCCGATCTTCTGGTACGAGCTAGGCTTCTTTACGATTATCGCTTTCTTACTGATCGCTTCAGGCGTGATTGAGATCTACCTAACCAGTTGGCTACGTATCCGCTGGCGCGACTGGATGACCCAGCACTTCATCAGTCGATGGCTGGCGAATTCAAACCATTACCGTCTCAAGACGAGCTACGGGAAGACCGACAACCCCGACCAGCGCATCGCCGAAGACATTAGCGACTTCATAACATCAACGCTGGGCATATTCGTCCAAATCTTCAACACAGTTCTGACACTTCTTGCATTCAGCAAGGTTTTATGGAGCATATCCTCAGCGTTCCCCTATTCGATCGGGGGATTCAACTTTGCAACGATTCCTGGCTATCTGGTTTGGGCGGCCATTCTATACTCGATTTTCGGAACCTACCTTACCCACCTCATTGGGCGTCCGCTAATCAAGCTGAACTACCAGCAGCAGCATTTCGAAGCCGACTTCCGCTATTCCATGATGCGGCTGCGCGAGAACTCCGAGGAGATCGCGCTTCTCAAGGGAGAGCCGGCCGAGAAAAAGGTGTTCGAGCACGCCTTCCAACGGATCGTTGCCAACTGGTACCGCCTGATGGATGCCAATCGCAATCTGCGGACGTTCACCAGCTTCTATGATCAGTTCTCGGTCGTCTTCCCCTTTCTGATGCTGGCGCCAGCCTATTTTCTTGCCGGCTCCACCATGCAGCTCGGCGTTCTTATGCAGACATCGCAGGCCTTCGGGCAGGTCCGGGGCAACTTCTCGATCTTCGTCACGCTCTACGGAGCAATCGCCAACTGGAAGGCCATCCTTGACCGTCTGACCACGTTTCAGCGGGCGATGGAAGCCGCCGAGACCGATGCGGCTCAGCCGGGCGTTGCCGTGAGGCCGACCCATAGGGACGCCATTACCGCCAACGGGGCAACAGTGGCGCTCCCCGATGGCTCGCCGCTTGTCCGCTTTGACAATGCCTCCTTCGAAAAAGGCAAGTCAGTGCTGATCTCCGGCCCGTCCGGCGCCGGCAAGACGTCGGTGTTCCGGGCTCTTGCCGGAATCTGGCCGTTCGGCGATGGGGAGCTAGGTGTCCCCGAGAATGCGCACGTCATGGTGCTCCCGCAGACCGCCTACTTGCCGCTCGGCACCTTGCGCGAGGCGCTGGCCTACCCGAATCCGGTGGAGTCCCAAGACGACGCCAAGGTGCGCGACGTGCTCGCCGCGGTCGGGCTAGGCGCGTTCGCCGACCGACTGGACGATCTTTCGGAAGGTCCCAACCTTGCCTCTCGCCTTTCCGGCGGCGAGCAGCAACGGGTGGCCATCGCACGGGCGATCCTCGCCGAGCCCGACTTCCTGCTGCTCGACGAGGCCACCGCGTCTCTGGACGAGGCCTCGGAAACGGGCCTCTATCGCCTGCTGCGGGAACGCCTGCCGAATACGGCGATCGTTTCCATCGGCCATCGCTCCTCTTTGAGGCCCTTGCACGACGAACTCATCGAACTGCAAAGACCCGAGGACGACGGTCCCTTCGTGCTTGGCACGGCGAAGCCCCTTCTCGCTACATGATGACTGCCTAGCCACTTCGAGAACACAGCCCGGCCGTATGCGACGTATTGTTTCCTTGACGGGAACAATGCGTCGCTCTTTTCATGGCTATGCCGCCAGCATGTGCGTAGCTATACGGACAGTAACGGCGTCTGGCGATGCCGCCCCAACACTCGATCGTGGAGCAACGAAATGGACAGCATCAAGGCCCCGGCTCTGCTCGCCGGACGTATCCTTCTCTCAATCATCTTCATCACCTCCGGCTGGGGCAAGATCACCGGCTATGCCGGCACCGCCGGCTACATGGACGCGATGGGCGTGCCGTCCATCCTGCTGCCGCTGGTCATCCTGACCGAGCTCGGTGCCGGTCTCGCCGTCCTGATCGGCTTCCAGACGCGGATCGCCGCCTTTCTGCTGGCCGGCTTCTGCGTCGTCTCCGGCTACCTCTTCCACTACAAGGCGATCGGCGGCGTTGCTGGCCAGGAAATGATGGACATGATGAACTGGCTGTCCTTCATGAAGAACGTCACCATCGCCGGTGGCTTCCTGGCGCTGATGGGTGCCGGTGCTGGCGCGCTTTCCGTCGACGCCAAGCTCGGCAAGGCCTGACCCCACAACACAACCCGAAGGGGCGGGCGACGGAGGCCGAGCGGCCGGTTCGCCTTGCCCTTTCGCCGCTTATCGATTACTTGGAAACCCGCGCGCCCCGCTCGCGGGTTTTCGCGCGTTTTGGCCTGTTAAGGCCGCTATTTCAGGGCTTAGGACTGATGTCGGATTATCTCAAGGCGCGCCTGCCGCGCGGTCTCGTCGATCGCACCCCCGCCGAACTCAAGGCGACCGCGGCCATGATCGAGACCATCCGACATACCTACGAGATCTACGGCTTCGAGCCGGTAGAGACGCCCCTCATCGAGTATACCGACGCGCTCGGCAAGTTCCTGCCCGACCAGGACCGGCCGAACGAAGGCGTGTTCTCCTTCCAGGATGACGACGAGCAGTGGCTGTCGCTGCGCTACGACCTTACCGCACCGCTTGCCCGCTTCTACGCCGAAAATCACGAAAAACTACCGAAACCCTACCGCAGCTATCGCAATGGCTGGGTGTTCCGCAACGAGAAGCCCGGCCCCGGCCGCTTCCGCCAGTTCATGCAGTTCGACGCCGATACGGTCGGCGCGCCGTCGGTCGCCGCCGACGCCGAGATCTGCATGATGATGGCCGACACGATGGAAGCCCTTGGCCTCAAGGGACAGTTCGTCGTCCGCGTCAACAACCGCAAGGTGCTGGACGGGGTGATGGAGGTCATCGGTCTTGCCGGCGATGACAAGGCGGGTACGCGTCTCACCGTGCTGCGCGCCATCGACAAGCTCGACAAGATCGGCCCGTCCGGCGTGCGCGACCTGCTGGGCGCCGGCCGCTGGGAGAACCCGGAAGAGAAGTCTGGTGACTTTACCAAGGGCGCCGGCCTCCCGCCCGAGGCGGCGGACGTGGTGCTGGCCTTCGTGGCCAGCGGCGCCGACAGCGCGGCGGACACGGTCGCCAATCTCGGCGAGCTTGTTGCCAACAGTCCGCGCGGCAGCGAGGGCGTCGAGGAACTGAAGCTGATCGCCAGCCTCGTCGATGCCGCCGGCTACGCCGAAAAGGTCAAGATCGACCCATCAGTGGTGCGCGGCCTTGAGTACTACACCGGTCCGGTGTTCGAGGCGGAACTGACCTTCGAGGTGACTGGCGACGACGGTCGTCCGGTCCGCTTCGGCTCGGTGGGCGGCGGTGGTCGCTACGACGGGTTGGTCGGGCGCTTCCTGAAGGACCCGGTGCCGGCGACCGGTTTCTCCATCGGCGTGTCACGCCTGATGGCGGCGCTGCGGACGCTCGGCAAGATGGGCGTCGACAAGGTCAGCGGTCCGGTTTGCGTTCTCGTCATGGACAAGACCACAGAGGCGATGGCCGGCTACCAGAAGATGGTGGCCGAGCTGCGCGCCGCCGGCATCGCCGCCGAGATGTATCTCGGCGCGTCCGGCATGAAGGCGCAGATGAAGTATGCCGATCGGCGCAACGCCCCTTGCGTGATCATCGAAGGGTCCAACGAGCGCGAAGCTGGCATCGTCCAGATCAAGGACCTCGCCCTCGGCAAGGAACTGTCGGCCGGCATCACCGATAATGCCGAGTGGCGTGCGGCGCGTCCTGCCCAGAAGGAGGTTGCTCGCGCCGATCTGGTGGCCGAGGTGAAGGCGATCGTCGAGGCGGTTGGGGGCGCGGCATGACCGACGCCATTCAGATCGCCCTCGACAGCTTCAAGGCAGCCGGCTTCACCGCCGTCGACGTGCCGGTCCTCCTGCCGATGGAGGACTTCGTCCGTATCTCCGGCGAGGAGTTCCGCCGTCGCATCTTCGTGACGTCGTCGAACAACGGTCACGACTGGTGCCTGCGCCCCGAGTTCACCATTCCCGTGGTACGCACCATGTTGGCCGCCGAACCGACCGGCGGTCGCTTCTGCTACTCCGGCCGCGTCTTTCGGAACGGCCGCCCCGGTGAGGCCGACGAAGTGTGGCAGGTGGGCGGCGAGATTCTCGGCGACCATGACCCCGTGGCAACCGATGCGGCCGCCCTTGCCCATGCCGTCGCGATTACCGCGGCTTGCGGCGCCCCCCGCCAGCGCATCATCGTCGGCGACGTGGCGCTGTTCTCGGCGCTGCTTGCCGCGCTCGACATACCGCCGGCCTGGCGGGCTCGCCTCACCACCCTGTTCGGTGAACCGGACAAGATTGCCGACACGCTTGCGCGTCTCGAACAGCGCCGCTTCGGCTTCCCGAGCTTTGCCGCCCATGCCGAAATCATCGAGGCCCTGTCCGTCTTTCCGGCCGAAAAGGTCGGCCAGCTCTTTGCCGACATCCTGTCGATTGCCGGGGTGAAGACGGTCGGTGGCCGCACAACTGGCGAGATCGCCGAGCGCGTGCTCGAGCAGGCGATGCTCGCAGCCTCCGACGGGGTTCCGGCCGAGACCATCGGGGCAATCGCCGACTTCATGTCGATGCAGGACGAGAATGGTGGTGATCTCACCATCGCCGACGGCGTGCTTCGCCTGGAAGAGCTGTCGAGCCGCATCGGCGACCGCGCGCCGTTCAGGGCCGCCGTCGATCGTTTCAAGGCGCGCGTCGCGGCCATCGCCGCCCTCGGGGTCGATCTCACGACGCTGCACTACGCCGCCGGCTTCGGTAGACGCCTCGGCTATTACGATGGTTTCGTGTTCGACATTCACGATGCGACCCAAGTCGAGGTGGGACAGGTCAGCGGCGGTGGCCGCTACGATGGCCTCGTCCGTCACTTCAAGGCCGCCGAGCCGGTCAAGGCGGTCGGCTTCGCCGTCTGGCCCGAGCGCTTCCGGAGGGTGTCATGACCGAACCGTTGATCGTCGCCGTGCCCTCCAAGGGGCGGCTGCAAGAGCAGACGCTTGCCTTCTTCGAACGCGCGGGACTGCCCATCCGACAGGCGCGCGGCGCCCGTGACTATTTCGGCACCATCAATGGGCTGAAGGGCGTCGAGGTGCAGTTCCGCTCGGCCTCCGAGATCGCCCGCGAGATCGGCGCCGGCAACGTGCACCTGGCCGTGACCGGGATCGACCTGCTGCACGAGACGCTCGGCGGCGACGACGGTGCTCGTGTGGTCGCCGAGGAAGCGCCCCACCCCGCCCACATCGTCACGCGCCTCGGCTTCGGCCGCGCCGATGTGGTCGTGGCCGTCCCGCAGGCCTGGCTCGACGTGCAGACCATGGCCGACCTTGCCGACGTCGCCGCCCGGTTCCGCCTGAAGCATTATCGGCCCATGCGGGTTGCGACCAAGTACGTCGCCTTGACGCGCCGCTTCCTGACTGCCCACGGCGTGCACGATTACCTTATCGTCGAGAGCCCGGGGGCGACCGAGGGCGCGCCGGCAGCCGGTACGGCCGAACTGATCGTCGACATCACCTCGACCGGCCAGACGCTGGTCGAGAACGGCCTCAAGATTGTCGATGACGGCGTCATCATGCGCTCCGAGGCGGCGCTCGCGGCTTCGCTTTCCGCCCGCTGGACGGAAGCGGCCCGCACCGCCTGCAAGGGTATGCTCACCCGCATCGCTGCCGACGACCGGGCGCGGTCCGTACGGCGCATCGACGCCGTCATACAGCCCTCTTCGATGCTGCCCGAGGAGCTCAGGGCGCGTACCGACCTGACGCTGCTGTCGATGCACGACGAAGGACTGAGCCTCCTGGCGCCGAAAGCTCACGCCCAAGCGGAAGCCGAGGCGCTGATCGCCCGTGGCGCCACGACGGCGGTCGTCTCGTCGGTGGAGTATGTGTTCGAAGCGAAGAACGCGCTCTACGACAAGCTGGAAGCGCGATTGGGCTGATCGGCGGCCGGTGCGAGGCCTTGTCTCGCGCCGCCGACCTCCTACTTCGGCCGAACGAAGGCGGTGCGCTCCTTCTCGACGGTATCGCGGACGTCACAACCGTCAAGGTGGTCATTGACCAACCCCATGGCCTGCATGAAGGCGTAGACGGTGGTCGGACCGACGAAGCTCCAGCCGCGCTTGCGAAGCTCCTTGGAAAGGGCCGTCGACTCCGCCGTCTTCGGCTGGATGTCCTGCATGGTGAAGACGGCTGGCCGGCTCGACGGGTCCGGTTCGAAGCGCCAGATGAAGGCGGCCAGCGAACCGGCCTCGGCCTGAAGGTCGAGGGCGCGCCTGGCGTTGTTGATCGTCGAGACGATCTTACCGCGGTGACGCACGATGCCGGCATCGCCGACCAGTCTTTCAACGTCGGCATCGGTGAAGGCGGCGACCGTCGGAATGTCGAAGCCGGCAAAGGCGGCGCGGAAGTTCTCGCGCTTGCGAAGGATGGTTATCCAGGCAAGGCCTGACTGAAAACCCTCGAGGCAAAGCTTTTCGAAAAGACGCGTGTCGTCGGCAACCGGCCTGCCCCACTCCTCGTCGTGGTAGCGGCGGTAAAGCGGGTCGGTTCCTGCCCAGAAGCAGCGACTGATACCGTCTTCGCCCGTGATGATGCCGTCCATGCCGCCTGCCCTCGCCCCGGTGTTGGTCGACCGGAACCTAGCGGCGGCGATTGCCACGAACTGGCAGCAGCAAAAGCGGCGACCGTTTGCCGGCCGCCGCGAAATGGTCGTCTTGAAGCGTGTGGTCAGGCAAACAGCGCGTCGATGTCGTCCTGGGTCGCACGCTCGGCGGTCGGCAAGGCCGGCCCGTTGAGCAGTGCGGCGTCGCCGACGCGGCGCAGCGACTCGTCGGCTTCGATCGAGTTGAAGGCTTCCATGCCGCCCCAGATCTCCATCATGCGATTGACGCGGTCTTCGATGAAGCGAAGAACGTTGACCACCTTGGTGATGCGCTGCCCGGTCAGGTCCTGGAAGTTGCAGGCCTCGTAGATGGCCAGCACGCGTTCCTGGATATCGGCCGCCATCGCCTGCTTGTCGCCCTTGAGATGTGCAACCAAGTTGTTGGCGTCGTCGTCGATCTTTTCCACCGCCGCCAGAATGCTTTCGGTGGCGTGCTCGGTGCCCTTCACCACGGCATCGAGTTCGTCGGTGACGCGGCTCATGTCCTCGCCCTTGAAGCCGGAAACATGAAGGCTGGCGATTTCCTGCTTGGTGCGGGAAATGGCTTCCTGGATCGTCTCCATTTCGCCTTTCAGCTTGTAGGCCTCAGTGAACTGCTTCTGGTAATCGGCGATGATATCCTTGCTGATCTCCTGATGCGGCTTGACCAGCTTCTTGATCTCGTTGAGCTCATGGAGGATCGTGTCTGCACGAAAATCGTTTGTCGGCTCGGACACCGCGCCGCCGCCAAGCATAGCTTCAATACGATAAGCCTTGCGAGCCAACGCCATATTCCACTCCTCGCATCGCAATCAGAAAGGCCGCCAATCGGGCGCCATCGCCGAGTGATCGAATTTTAGGGTCAGGCGGTTAACAACGTGTATTCCGGAAACATCGCCCGGTAAAATTTCCGGCGGAGTTTCAGATAGTTGGGAACGGCGCCGATACATTTCCTTAACCATGACGACAAATCGATCGACTTGAATGGAAATGGGTCGCATCTCATTCACCATTCCTAGAGTGCGCGCCCCTAGCCTCTTCCCCAGCGCTTGGCCAGCGAAACCGCCGGCTGCGCCGGATATCCATCAATCGAGGTTTCCACCGATGAGAGCTGCCGCCTTGGTCCTTGCCGGGGGTGCCGCCGTCGTGGTCGCGACGGGTTCGGCCGCCGCCCAGGCAGGTCGCTATCTCGCGCCACCGCCGGTCGTGCTATCGCCCAATCTTACCGACCCCTGGGTGATGCAACTCCAGCCGGGCAATGTGCCGATCTACGCGGCGCCTCAGGCGCGCAGCCCCCGCACCTGGTCGGCGCCAACGGGCGCGGAGGTGAAGACGGCGCGCAAGATGGATCCGCGCAGCCTGCCGCTTGCGCCGGAACTGCTGCCGCAAGAGGTGACTTATGACGGCCCCGGCGTCCCCGGATCCATCGTCATCGACACCGTCAATCGCTTCCTGTACCTCGTCGAAGACGGCGGCACGGCGCGCCGCTATGGCGTCGGCGTCGGCCGGCCGGGATTCACCTGGGCGGGCGAGCATCGGATCACGCGCAAGGCCGAATGGCCCGACTGGCACCCGCCGGTCGAGATGCGTCGGCGGCAGCCCGGGCTGCCGGTGATGATGCCGGGCGGGCCGAAGAATCCCCTCGGTGCCCGCGCCATGTATCTCGGCTCGACGCTCTACCGTATCCATGGCACGGCCGAACCGTGGACCATCGGCCACGCCGTTTCCTCGGGCTGCATCCGCATGCGCAACGAAGACGTCACCGATCTCTACGAGCGGGTGAAGGTTGGAACGCGTGTGATCGTGTTGTAGTCGCCTCACCTTCGGCCTTTTTCGCCCAAGGCCAGGTCCCGCGTACCCTTTTGGATGGCGGCGGTCTCGACAACCGAGATCGCCGCCATCTAGTTTCCTGAAACGTCGTGATTCGCATTTGTTGCGCCGCCAGGCGTCTCTTCCTTCAGGTTTTTCCATGATGAAACTGTCCGCCGTTCCGGCGCGTCCGCTGATGTTGGCGCTCGCAGCCGGGCTTGTCCTTTCCGCTTGCGTTTCCTCCAAGCCGGTGGAGCCACCGAAGCCGCCCGTCGTCGAGGCACCCGTCAAGCCGCTGTCGTATCTGCCCGACGACACGGCCGAAGACGCGCGCGACCTCAATCTCGTCGGCGATCAGTTGCCTCCCGAGCCATTCCGCCGGGCGGAGATCGATTTTCCAACCGAAGAACCGCCGGGAACGGTGATCATCGACACTACGGAAAAGCATCTCTATCTGGTCGAAGAGGGAGGCAAAGCGCTTCGCTACGGCGTCGGCGTCGGGCGCCAGGGCTTTTCCTGGAAGGGCACCGTGGAGATCGGCAGCCGACAGAAGTGGCCCCGCTGGTTCCCGCCCAAGGAAATGATCGCCCGCGAGGCAGCGCGCGGCCACAACATTCCCGACATGATGGAAGGCCAGATCGGCAACCCGCTCGGCGCGCGCGCCCTTTATCTCTACGACGGCCCCAAGGATACGCTGTTCCGAATCCACGGGACGTTCGAGCCGAAGAGCATCGGCACCAACGCCTCCTCGGGCTGCATCCGCATGGCCAATGCCGACGTGATGGATCTCTATGAGCGCGTCAAGGTCGGAACGCGCGTGGTGGTCCGCTGAGGCATTCCCTCAGAACTGGGCGATCCGCTTGGTGTAGGCTTCGAGCACGCAACCTCGCGGGTCGCCGGTGCGGGCGCATTTCAGCATTTGGGCCCGCCATGCGCGCTGAGAGGCCCGAAGCTCGGGAACCTGGTCGGCGCTGGCGCGGGAAAGCACTCGCGCAAAGTCTCGGGCAAGGCGCAAGTCGAGATCGGCGAGCGCATCGTCGCCGCAGATCATCTTTTCGACTTCCGATCTGGCGCCGTCGCAATCGAAGCTGGGTTGCGCCGCCCTGGCCGGCAGCACCAGCATCGCGATGAGGACGATGGCAACCATGCCCGAACCTGTCGCCAACCCGCTCATGCCTTCTCCTTTCTGCGAGCGACTTCCTCGGATGGAACCAGCCAGTCATCCGAAAGCGCCACGTCTGTTGCGCAAGACTAGCGCATGACCGCGCCGTCCGTCCATGACCGCCTTATGGGGGAGACCGGCGGACACTGGCGCGGAGAGAACTGCCAAAAGGTGACGTTTGTTGGGGTGAAAGCAGGCTTTTGCTGGCCATTTTCGGTTTTCGTCCGGTCAATCGACTGGGGCGGACGACAACTGCCGCTCCCCAATTGCGAAGATCGATCGTTGCGCGTATCACCTTGGCCGCGAAATAAATGAAACGGGAACATCATGACGACGCCGAAACCGCGGGTCGCGCTCTTCGTGACCTGCCTCGTCGACTTCTTCCGCCCGACAGTCGGCTTTTCGGCCGTCAAGCTGCTCGAGGACGCCGGTTGCGAGGTATCCGTGCCGGCCGGTCAGACCTGTTGCGGCCAGCCTGCCTACAACTCCGGTGACCGAGCCGGTGCGCGAGCTCTCGCCGAACAGGTGATCGCGCTGTTCGAAGGCTTCGATCAAGTGGTGGTCCCTTCGGGGTCCTGTGCCGGCATGATCAAGACGCACTATCCAGATCTGTTCTCCGGCGAACCCAACTGGCGGCTCCGCGCCGAGGCGCTTGCCGACAAGACCCACGAGCTCACTTCGTTCCTGGTCGACGTGCTCGGCGTCGCTCCGTTGCCGGTCACCTTCGAAGGGACGGCGACCTACCACGATTCCTGCTCGGGTCTCAGAGAACTCGGCGTCAAGGACCAGCCGCGTCGGCTACTGTCGGCTGTGGACGGGCTCACGATCAAGGAGATGCACGATCCGGAGGCCTGCTGCGGCTTCGGCGGCGCCTTCTGCGTCAAGTATGACGAGATCTCGAACGCGATCGTCGATCGCAAGGTGGCCGACGTCAGAACCACCGGCGCCGAGCTGTTGCTGGCGGGCGATCTCGGCTGCCTCCTCAACATCGCCGGCAAGCTGAAGCGCGAAGGCTCCAGCGTCGAGGTCCGACATGTTGCCGAAGTCTTGGCCGGCATGACCAACGGGCCAGCCATTGGAGAGACGAGAAAATGAGCGGCGGCCTCACTTCCCTGTCCTTTCCGAAGAATGCCCACGCGGCGCTCGCCAACCCGCCCCTTCTCAAGGCCATCGCTCATATCGAGGAAACACTGGTCAGCGGCCGTCGGCGCGCCGCCGAGGCGTTGCCCGAGTTCGAGGCGTTGCGCGATGCCGGACGCGACATCAAGGCGCACACGCTCGCTCATCTTGACCTCTATCTTGAGGCCTTCGAGCGCAAGGTGGTGGAGGCCGGCGGTTTCGTTCACTGGGCGGCGGACGCCGCCGACGCCAACCGCATCATCCTCGATATCTGCCAGAAAGCCGGTGCCCGTCGTGTCACCAAGGGCAAGTCGATGATCACCGAAGAGGTCGGCCTCAACGCCTACCTTCAGGCGAACGGCATCGCGCCCGTGGAGACCGACCTCGGGGAGTACATCATCCAGCTTCGTGGCGAGACGCCTAGCCACATCATTGCGCCGGCTGTGCACGTCAACAAGGAGCAGGTCGCGGCGGACTTTCGCCGGGTCCACACCGATCTCGACCCAAAGCGCAACCTCGATGAGCCGACCTCGTTGCTCGCCGAGGCACGCGGCGTGCTGCGCGAGCGCTTCCTGTCGGCGGACGTCGGCATCACCGGGGCCAACTTCCTGGTTGCCGAGACCGGCTCGACGGTGATCGTCACCAACGAGGGCAACGGCGACCTCACGCAGATCCTGCCGAAGACTCACATCGTGCTCGCCTCCATCGAGAAGGTGGTGCCGACGCTCGAAGACGTCGCCACCATCATGAGGCTCCTGGCCCGCTCGGCCACCGGGCAGGAGATGAGCGTCTACACCACCTTCTCCACCGGCCCTCGCCGCGCCGGCGATCCGGACGGCCCCGAGGCCTTCCATGTGGTCCTGCTCGACAACGGCCGCTCGGCCATGCTGGGCAGCGAGTTCGAGGACATGCTGCGCTGCATCCGCTGCGGCGCCTGCATCAACCACTGCCCGGTGTACCGGTCGGTCGGCGGCCACGCCTACGGGTCCGTTTATCCCGGACCGATGGGATCGGTGCTGACGCCATCGCTGCAGGGCCTTGAGAAGTCAGCCCATCTCGCCAACGCATCGACGCTGTGCGGCCGCTGTGAAAGCGTCTGTCCGATGCGCATCCCGTTGCCGAAGATGTTGCGACACTGGCGGGAGAAGGAGTTCGAGCGGCATCTGACGCCCAAGAAAGCTCGCTTCGGCCTCGCAGCGTGGCGGTTCCTCGCCGCTCGGCCGCGACTCTATGGCCTCGCGACTCGTCTCGGCGCCTGGGGGCTCGCTCGCCTTGCCGGCCGGGATGGCGCACTCCGCCAGGTTCCGCTCGCCGGGGGCTGGACGCGGTGGCGCGACCTGCCGGCGCCCGAGGGCGGCACCTTCCGCACCGAATGGGCCAAGCGGGGGAGGAAATGATGTCGAGCCGTGACGCCATCCTTGGGCGGATCCGCCGATCGCTCGGAGCATCCGGCTCCGACGCTCCCCGCCTTGCCGCCGTCCGCCACCGACTCGCCGAGACACCGGTCAATGTCGTGCCGGCACGCGGCCAGTTGCCGAGCGCCGAGCGGATCGATCTGTTCGTTCGCAAGGCCGGCGAGGTGTTCGCCACCGTCGTCCGCCTCGGCGGGCGCGACGACATTCCCGCCGCCGTCGCCGCTTATCTACGCGACCGCAACCTGCCGCAAGCGATCCGACGGGGCGACGACCGACGCCTCGCGGATTTGCCGTGGGAGCGAGAAGCGCAGCTCGCGGTAACAACAGGTCCGAGCGACGGCAGCGATCTCGTCGGTCTCAGCCATGCCGATGCTGGCGTCGCGGAGACGGGAACGGTTGTCCTGACCTCCGGCCCAGACAACCCGACAACGATCAACTTCCTGCCCGATCACCACATCGTGGTGGTCGATGCCTCGACGGTGGCTGGCGACTATGAGACGGTATGGGCCGATCTTCGTCGACGCTTCGGCGCCGGGGTGATGCCGCGCACCGTCAACCTCGTGACCGGTCCGTCGCGCTCGGCGGACATCGAGGAAACGCTGCTGCTCGGGGCCCATGGCCCGCGCAGCCTTCATATTCTGGTGGTGGGGTAACCGATGCCGATCCTGACGCTCGTCTTTTACACCGGCGCCCTCGCCGTCGCGGCGGCATCACCCGGCCCCGGCATGACGGCCGTCGTGGCGCGTGCGCTCGGCGGCGGCTTCAGGGCCGGCATGACCTTCATCCTCGGCATCGTCTTCGGCGATCTGTTCTACCTGACGCTCGCCATCTTCGGCCTCGCCTCTCTGGCGCAGGAGTTCAACCTGGCCTTCCTGGTCATCCGCTACGTCGGCGCCGCCTACCTGCTCTATCTCGCCTACAAGCTCTGGACCTCGCGCGCCGACCCGGCCGAGGTGGCGGCGAGAGTGCGATCCGAAAGCGCATGGCGCACGGTGCTGGGCGGTTTCACGCTAACACTGGGAAACCCGAAGACCATTGTCTTCTACATGGCGCTCCTGCCGTCGCTGATGCCGATCGAGAGCATAACGCTGACCGGATACTTCGAGCTGATCGGCATCTCGATCGTGACGCTGACGGCCGTCGGCGTGATCTACGCGGCGGCGGCGGCCGGCGCGCGCGAGTTCTTCCGCAGCCCGAAGGCGATGCGTCACCTCAACCGCGCCGCCGGCACCATGATGGCCGGCGCCGCGGCCGCGGTCGTGGCAAGGTAGGCCGACATCGGCGGATTATTCCGCCGCGAGGTTCAGCACCTGATCGGCGGCGCCAAGGTTGCCGAGCGACGTGACGATATGCTTGGCAAGCGCCTCGTGAATGGGGCTCTTGGCGTGCTCGGCGCGCAAGAGGCCGATCTCCGCCGGCTCAAGCTCCGGAAACCCTTCGCGCAGGCCGAGAATACGCATGTTGGCCTTGAGGGCGCTTTCCGGCAACACCGACACCGCAAGGCCGGCCAGCACGGCGCCCGAGAGAGCCAGCGCCGCGCTGGAAATATAGGCAACGCGGAAGCGCCGCCCCTCACGGTCGAGGGCGCGGACGACATTGGCGCGCCAACAGCAATCGTCCGGGCCAAGGGCCAGCGGCACAGGGTCGAGCTCGTGAACGCTGTGGTCGCGCGAGCCGACCCAGAACAACGGCTCGCGTCGAATCACTTCGCCCCGCATCGAACCATAGTAGCCGTGATTGATGATGCCGAGGTCGAGACGACCTTCGCGGATCATGTCGGAGACGGTCACCGAGCGCTGACACTCCACGGTGATTTCGATCAGCGGATTGATGCGCGAGAAACCGGCCAGCACCGGCGGCAGCAAGCGATCGGCGTAGTCGTCGGGAATGCCGAGGCGGACCGAACCGGTCAGCCCGGGATCCTCGAAGGCGGCCAACGTCTCGTCATTGAGGCGGATGAGCCGGCGCGCGTATTCGAGAAGTCGCCGGCCGTCCTCGGTGAGGCGGCTCTGACGGCCATCGCGCGCGAAGATTGGCTTGCCGACTCGATCTTCAAGACGGCGCATCTGCATGGAAACGGCCGACTGCGTCTTGTGAACGACGTCGGCAGCAGCCGTGAACGAACCCACCTCAGCGATGGCGACAAAGGTCCTGAGTTGATCAAGATCGAGAACATTCATCTTCAACATTCCTGATGGATGGCCGGTCGGCTGCATATCCCGGGACCGTCGTCGGTTTTCGGGTGGCTTCCCATCGCCCCGCGTGATCTCATGCAGTCAGACGGTTGATATCAAATTCCGTCATGGAAAGCATCAAAAACATGCGTTGGACTGATTGATAGCCCCATGAGATAAATCCACTATCGAAACACCGTAGCGGTCTCCCCACATCAAACACGCAAGGCCGCATTGTTCTGCTCACAGGGCAGTACAAATCCGCAGGAGCCAAGAGATGACCCTGATCCTCGATCATGCATCCTCGCGCCGCGCTTCCGCCTCTCGCCCCGTGCACGAGGCGTTTCGTCTCGCGGGCGCCCTCTTTCGCCGTCTTGGCGCGCTGATTGCCGCGGAAATCGACCGCCGGCAAACCATGCAGCTGCTTGAGTTCGACGCACGTGCGCTGAGGGACATGGGCATTTCCCATGCCGATGTCGAAGGCGCGCTGCTGACGCCGATCGACCGCAAGCCGAGCTATACGCTGGCTGCCCGCCGCGCGGAAGCTCGCCGGGCCGAACGGGAACAAGCTCTGGAAGCTGCCGCTGCGCTTCGTGATTAACACGTACGTGTTTCATAAGAGATCGACATAAGTTCGACACAAAACATTCATCGAGCTTATGGAGAGGTAAACGAAATCCTAACGGGGCTTCCAGGTGAAGCCCCGTTGGCGCCTCACCCCAAACCCCAACCCCTGACCCAACGCAACGCCCCAAACCATCCAAGCCCCTTGATGGAGCCGATCATGTCCACGACCCTCGCGTCCCGCACCCACGCTGCCGCCTTCGTCACGACGTTCACCACGCTGGTGCGCGCCGCTGCCGAGCGCACCGCGTCCGTCGCGAAGATCATGGTCAATCGATGGATGGCCAAACAACTCTGCGACTTCACCGATCACGAGCTGGCCGATATTGGCCTCAGCCGATCCGATCTGCGCGTAGCCCTCGACGGTCCGCTTCATGCCGACCCGTCGCTCAGGCTCGCCGCCATCGCACGCGGCAATTCGGCGAACATGAACAGCGTTGTCCTGCGCCGCGTGGAGAGCGTGGATTTCACGCCCTTGGTCAGGGGGAGGGAAGAATGATCGCACCAAGACTGGAAGACTGCGTCAACGATCTTTGCCCCATCACCCGCCGTCCCGTCAGCCCCGAAGCCTTGACCTATTATAAGGGCAAGGTGGTAGGCTTTGCCGACCGTCAGGCGCGCGACACCTTCCTCGCCGCGATGCTGGCCTTCGAAACGGCCATTCAGCCGCCGCCGGAGGTTCGGTACTCGATGCCGCTCAAGAAGCAGCTCCAGAAGGAGATGGAAGCGGCCTGAGAAACTCTCCGTGCGCACCCCCACCCCGGTGCGCCCGTCGGGGTCCGGACCCGCCTCCCTTCCGGACCCTTTCCCATCCCGGCCCCCTGCCGGAACAACTGGCGGTGTCGCAAGGCGCCGCCTCTTTGTTTGTTCCTTCGGGACGTGTTATTGGCGTGTCCATGGCCCACTCAGATTTCCGTACGCCGCGCGTCTTTGTGTCAACGCCACTAGACGGCGCGCCGGTGTCCTTCGACCGTGACCAGAGCAACTACCTTCTCAACGTGCTTCGGCTGAGAGAGGGCGACGACGTGCTGGTCTTCGACGGCGTGAACGGCGAATGGCGAGGACGGGTCGGCCTTGCCGGAAGAAGATCAGCCGAACTGGTCGATCTCAAGCCGAGTCGGCCCCAGCCTCCCGCTCCGGACCTTCTCTATCTCTTCGCGCCGCTGAAGCATGCCCGGCTCGATTACATGATCCAGAAGGCGGTGGAGATGGGCGTCGGACGGATCCGTCCCGTGCTGACGCAGCATACCCAGGCGAGCCGGGTGAACATCGAGCGAATGCGAGCCAACGTGATCGAGGCGGCGGAGCAGTGCGGCGTGCTTCACGTGCCCGCCGTCGAGGACGAGGAGAAGCTCGATCGGGCTCTCGGCCGCTTCGAACGCGCCGAACCGCTCCGCCGCCTGATCTTCTGCGACGAAGGCGAGGAAACAACCAATCCGCTTGCCGCACTGGCCACTCTGCCTCGCGGCCCACTCGCCGTGCTGATCGGGCCGGAGGGCGGCTTTTCGGAAGACGAGCGACGGACCCTCAGGGCCTTGCCCTTCGTCAGCCCGATTCCCTTGGGCCCCCGCATTTTGCGGGCCGACACGGCGGCCGTGGCAGCGCTCGCGGTCATCCAGGCGACGCTCGGCGACTGGTAGGTCCGCCCCTGACACGATCGTGACGGGGCAAGGCGCAAAACGTTTCTCACCGACCGCCGGCGACAATTGAACAAACCTCGCCGGGCGGCTAGGTTGCCGCCCAATCCGAGGGGACTTCCATATGGCGCGCGACACGTCCGACACTACGCCGATCACTTCCGTCGCCGATCTCGTCGAGAGGATCGCCGGCGGCTGCAAGCCCAGGGAACGCTGGCGGATCGGTACCGAGCACGAGAAAGTCGGCTTCCGCAAGTTCAGCCATGCGCCGGTACCCTACGAGGGTGCGGGCGGCATCCGCCAACTGCTTGACGGCATGGAAGGGTTGCTCGGCTGGGAACCGATCGCCGATCGGGGTCGGCCGATCGGCCTGCTCGACCCCACGCATGGCGGCGCCATCAGCCTCGAACCGGGTGGCCAGTTCGAGCTCAGCGGTGCGCCGCTTATCAACCTGCACCAAACCGCGACTGAACTGCAGGCGCACATGATGCAGGTGCTGGAGATAGCGACACCTCTCAAGATCGGCTTCCTTGCCCTCGGGGCCAGCCCGATCTGGACCCTCCCCGAGACGCCGGTGATGCCGAAGTCGCGCTATGCCATCATGTCCGACTACATGCCGACGGTCGGCACGCGCGGCCTCGACATGATGTTCCGCACCGCCACCGTGCAGGTGAACCTCGACTTTGCCTCCGAGGCCGACATGCGCCGGAAGATGCAGGTGTCGATCGCCCTGCAGCCGATCGCCACGGCGCTGTTCGCCAACTCGCCCTATCTCGACGGCCGAGCGACCGGGCGCTTGTCGGAACGCTCCGAGATCTGGCGCGATACCGACAATGCGCGCGCCGGCATGATCCCCTTCGTGTTCGAGGAGGGGTTCGGCTTCGAGCGCTACGTCGAGTGGGCGCTCGATGTGCCGATGTACTTCATCAAGCGTGGCGATACCTACCACCGCGCGACCGACATCACCTTCCGGCAGTTCATGGCCGGCGGGTTCCGCGACCGGTTGCCCGGCGTCGAACCGACCATCGGCGACTGGGACAACCACCTGGGCACGCTGTTCCCGGAAGTGCGCATGAAGCGCTATCTCGAAATGCGCGGTGCCGATTCAGGCTCTACCGACCATATCCTGGCGCTGCCGGCGTTCTGGGTCGGTCTCCTATATGATCAGGCCTCGCTCGATGCCGCCTGGGATCTCGTCAAGACCTGGAGCGCCGAGGAGCGTCAGCGCCTGCGCGACGACGTTCCGACTCTGGCGCTCAGGGCGGAAATCGATGGACGGACGGTGCGCGACATCGGCCGCGAGGTAGTGGCGCTGTCGCGGGCCGGCCTTGCCCGACGCGCCCACCTCAACCGCTGCGGCCAGGACGAGACGCAGTATCTGAGGCCGCTCGACATCATCCTCGATCGAGGCAAGACGGAAGCCGAAGTGCTGCTCGAGAAGTTCGGCGACAATCTCGACGGCATCTTCTGCGCGCTCGACATGCAGCCCATGGGCGACCTCGGCTGTCTGTGAAAGCCCGCCGGCCAGCGTTTGACGCCTCGCCTCCCGGCCGCCATGATCACCGTCCCATCGAGTCGCCGCGCGCGGCTCATTTCAGCCTTGCCGGATGACCTTGGTGACCGACGCCCCGACCAACGCCGCCGAATTTACCGTTTCGGAAATCTCCTTCGCCCTCAAGCGCAGTGTCGAGGATCAGTTCGGCTTTGTGCGTGTGCGCGGCGAAATCTCCGGCTACCGGGGGCCACATTCCTCGGGGCACGCCTATTTTGCCCTGAAGGACGAGGGAGCCCGGATCGAAGCCGTCGTCTGGCGCGGCGTGATGGGAAAACTGCGCTTCAAGCCTGAGGAAGGCATGGAGGTGATCGCCACCGGGCGCCTCACCACCTACCCCAACTCGTCCAAATACCAGATCGTCATCGACGCGCTCGAACCGGCTGGCGCCGGGGCACTGATGGCGCTTCTGGAAGAGCGCAAGCGGAAGCTGGGCGCCGAGGGGCTGTTCGACCCGGAACGCAAGCAGCTTCTGCCTTACCTGCCGCGTGTCATCGGCGTCGTCACCTCGCCGACCGGTGCCGTCATCCGCGACATTCTGCATCGCCTCGCCGACCGCTTTCCGGTGCATGTGCTGGTCTGGCCGGTAAAGGTGCAAGGCGAGAGCTGCGGCCCCGAGGTGGCGGCCGGCATCGCCGGCTTCAACGCGCTGCCGGACGGCGGCGCCATTCCTCGACCGGATGTCATCATCGTGGCGCGCGGCGGCGGCAGTCTCGAAGACCTCTGGGGCTTCAACGACGAAGTCGTGGTCCGCGCCGCTGCGGCCAGCGATATTCCGCTGGTCTCCGCCGTCGGCCACGAGACCGACTGGACCCTGATCGACCTCGCCGCCGACGTTCGCGCACCGACACCAACCGGCGCGGCTGAAATGGTGGTGCCGGTGAGACGCGAGCTTCTGGATCGCGTCGACGATCTCGGCCGCCGCCTCACCGGCGCCAGCCTTCGGGCGATCGATCTCAGACGGACACGCCTCGTCGCCGCTGCGCGTGCCCTGCCGCGTGCCACCGACATCCTCGCCCTGCCTCGCCAGCGCTTCGACGCCGCTGCCAATGCCCTGCCCAAGGCACTTACCGCCAACACCACCCTGCACGCCCGGAGATTCGAGCGCGTCACGGCACGCCTCACGCCGGCGAGCCTTCTCCGAACCCAGGCGCAACTCGCCGAGCGGCTGTCGGTCCTGTCGGCGCGTGGCGGCCGTGCCATCGGCGAACTAATCGCCCGACGACGGGCGCGGCTCGACCAGGTGACCTCGGTGTTCGACGCGGTCAATCACATGGCAACGCTGAGGCGCGGCTACGCGCTGGTGCGTGACGACGAGGGGAAGCCGGTGTTCCGCGCCAGTGGGCTCGCAACCGGCGCCTCGATCGAGATCGAGTGCTCAGACGGTCGGGTGCGCGGTCGGATAGGCGACGAACCGCATCCCGCTACGGAAGCGAAGCCGCAGCAGCGCCGGCAGAAGGCGAAACCCGGCCCGGAAGACCAGGGCAACCTTTTCTGACGGGCACGCTTCAAACGGATCGCAGCCGCCCTTCGCCTGTCTCGCCGGGCAATCGGGACACGACGACGCGGTTGCGGCCAGCGCGCTTGGCGGCATAGACGGCCTTGTCGGCCTGCTGTAACATCTGTTCGAAGGATGCAGCGGTGTCGGGATAGGCCGAGATTCCGGCCGAGAAGGTTATCTCGGCCATGCCCAGGCTGGTTTTCACCGGTTGAGAACGGATCACAGCCCGCCACGCCTCGGCGCGGGCGCGCGCCTCCTCGATGTCGGCGTGGGGCATCAAGACCAGGACCTCCTCGCCCCCCCTGCGCACGGCCACCTCACCCGGGCGAAGCGAGCGGGTGAGGACACCCGCCAGTGCCACCAGGGCGTCGTCGCCCGCCTTGTGACCACAGGTGTCGTTGAGCCGTTTGAAATGGTCGAGATCGAGCGAAACAGCGACAAGAGGCCGTCCGGTGGCGTCGGCGTTGTCGATCAGCCGATCGGAGATGCTTTCAAGGATGCGCCGGTTGTTGAGGCCGGTGAGGCTGTCCCGATGCGCCATCTCGTGCAGCTGTTCCTGAAGGCGCAGGTTGGCTTCAAGACGCTCTTCCATCAGCCGCGTGGAGACATGAAGACTCTCCTGGGCGCGGAGATAGTCGGTGATGTCGCGTAGCACATAGGCAACGCTTTCGGAGTGGCGAACCCCTCCGACGACGACGGTCCGCACCTCGTAGATACGATCGCCCCGCTGCCAGCGCCGAACCAGCTCACCGCCGTCGAACAGGCTGGCCCGATCCGCCGGACCGAAGTTGGTACCGAGGCTTGAGAAGGGTTGGCCTATGGACAGGTTGCCATCGAAAATCGAGCGCATCGCGGCGTTGGCTTCGGCGATCAGGCCATTTCCCGACACCACCAGGATACCGTCGGGATGGGCTGCGACCACGGCGCTGAGTGCAACGGGCGCCAGCGACAGGAACTGATTGCGGCTGACCAGAAAGCTGTAGATCACCGGAACCACGACATAGGCGAGCGGTGTCGGGTCGAAACCGAAAACGCGAATGCCGGCGAGGTTATAGGCGATGTTGGCGACCCATGGCACCATGGCCGAGATGAGAAGGCCGATGAACTGTGCGCGATGCACGGGCGGTGCATGGATCGCCGCCCGAATGGTGTGCGCCGTCGTCAACGCCATGAAGAAGTAGATGGAGATCATCGCCGCGAAGAAGACGGGACCATGCTCGTAATAGAGCTGGTCGGGATAGTTCGGCGTCGGATCGGGCGTCACCGACACGTAGACAAGGTGATGCAGCTCGTTGGTGATGGCGACGCCCAGCATCGCCAGGCCGGCTGCGATCGACAGCCCCGTGTAGAACGAGGCGTTCGGCAGGTCGCTCCCCCGAACGTAGGCGCACATGAAGAGCATCCAGGAGGTCGGCGTGGTAACGATGCCGTACCAGGCAAGCTCCGAGTAGAACAGTTTGAGCTCCGGCGTATCGGAGCTGACATCGAGAATGGCGCAGATCGCCCACCAGCAACCCGACGCCATCAGCATGAGATAGTCGGTCCGTCCCGGGACACTGCCTATGCGCAGCGTATGCCAGGTGGTCGCAGCCGTGCCGACTACGACAAGTGCCAAAATGACGGCGGCGGGCTGCACGTGAATGGCTCCGCAGAAATTGATTACAAAAATTGATTCGGGGGCATATATCCTGCAGGGCCTTTCGATTTGGTTTCAATTTTATTCGTTTACCACCCGCGATCGTGGCAAAGACCGCGTTCGGGACTGGACAGAGCCGAGCGCAGCGGCTTTTGTGAGGCACCATATCATGAGGGGTTTTCCGGAGCCCACAGGAAATCAGGATGCCGAAATGACCGCCTATCGCACGCTGAACGGCTATAAGATCGCCACGGAGCTTGTTGATTTCGTCGAGGGGGAGGTGTTGCCGGGCACCGGCCTCGAGGCCGATCGCTTCTGGGCCTCTCTCGCCGAGATCATCGACCGATTCGGCCCTGAGAATCGTCGCCTCCTCGACCGGCGGGACAGGTTGCAACGCCAGATCGACGATTGGCACGCAGCCCATCCCGGCGCCGTGGATCGCGTTGCCTACTCGGCCTTCCTCGCCGAGATCGGCTATATCGTTCCCGAGCCGGCGCCCTTTTCCATAGAGACAACCGGCGTCGATCCGGAGATCGCCGAGGTTGCCGGGCCGCAGCTCGTCGTTCCGGTGATGAACGCCCGCTATGCCCTCAATGCCGCCAACGCCCGCTGGGGCAGCCTCTATGACGCTCTTTACGGAACCGACGCCCTCGGCACGCCGCCGCCGAAAGGAGGCTTCGACGCCGAGCGGGCAAAGGCGGTGGTGGCGCGGGCCAAGGCGGTGCTCGACGGAGCGGTGCCTCTCGCCTCGCGCAGCCATGCCGATGTCGTCGCCTATGTCATCAGCGACGGCCAGATCAAGGTGCGCTTTTCCGATGGCAACGAGGAAGAGTTCGTCGATCCCGAGGCTTTCGTCGGCTATCGCGGCGATCCGGAGGAACCGGCCGGCATCATCCTGAAGCGAAACGGCCTTCATATCGACCTTCATTTCGATCGGGGACAGCCGACCGGCGCGAGCGATCCGGCCGGAATCGCCGACATCCTCGTCGAGAGCGCGCTCACGACCATCATGGACTGCGAGGACTCCGTCGCCGCGGTCGATGCCGAAGACAAGGTTGCCGTGTACCGCAACTGGCTCGGACTGATGCGCGGCGATCTCGAGGCGAGCTTCGACAAGGGCGGCGTCGTCACGACCCGCCGGCTCGCTGCCGATCGAAGCTACATCCGGCGCGACGAGTCCGACGGCGCCCTCAAGGGGCAGAGCCTCATGCTGGTGCGCAACGTCGGCTCGCTGCTGACGACCGACGCGGTGCTGGACGCCGATGGCAACGAGACGGCTGAATGCCTTCTCGATGCACTGGTCACGTCGGCCATCGCGCTTCACGACGTCGGTCCGAACGGTCGGCATGCCAACAGCCGCACCGGCGCGGTCTACATCGTCAAACCGAAGATGCACGGCCCCGAAGAAGTCGCATTCGCCGATCGCCTGTTCGCAGCGGTCGAGAGCGCGCTGGGGCTCAAGCCGCTGACGCTCAAGATGGGCATCATGGACGAGGAACGCCGCACCTCGGTCAATCTCCGCGCCTCAATCGCCGCAGCGAAATCGCGCGTGTTCTTCATCAACACGGGCTTTCTCGACCGAACCGGCGACGAGATCCACACCTCCATGCTGGCCGGGCCGATGGTGCGCAAGGGCGACATGAAGTCGGCGGCCTGGATCGCCGCCTACGAGGCCGGCAACGTCGACGCCGGTCTTGCCCTCGGTTTTGCCGGTCGCGCCCAGATCGGCAAGGGCATGTGGGCGGCGCCGGACCGGATGGCCGCCATGCTCGCCGAAAAGGTCGGCCATCCGCGTGCCGGCGCTTCAACGGCATGGGTGCCGTCGCCGACGGCGGCCACCCTGCATGCCCTGCACTATCTCGACGTCGATGTCGCCGCCCGTCAGGCCGAGCTGGCGAAGCGCGAGCGGGCCTCCCGCGACGCGCTTCTGACGCTGCCGATCGCGCCCGACCGTCCCTGGAGCGCCGCCGAGATCGCCGAGGAGCTCGACAACAATGCCCAAGGCCTTCTCGGCTACGTCGTCCGCTGGATCGACCAGGGCGTCGGCTGCTCCAAGGTACCCGACATCCATGATGTCGGCCTGATGGAGGATCGGGCAACGCTCCGCATTTCCAGTCAGCACATTGCCAACTGGCTGAAGCACGGCGTCATCAGTCGCGAACAAGTGGTGGAAACGCTCGAACGGATGGCGGCGGTCGTCGACCGGCAGAATGCCGGAGATCCAGCCTATCGGCCAATCGGCAACGATTTCGCCGGGTCACTGGCTTTCCAGGCTGCGGTCGAACTCATCATGACCGGCGACCGCCAGCCGAACGGCTACACGGAACCCGTGCTCACCGCATTCCGGCGTAGGCGAAAGGTGGAGATCGCCATGAGGTGAATTGATCGGCGCCCAGACCTATCTAAGGATTATGGTGCCAGGCGGATTTTTGGTCTCGTACAAGGCCTTGCCGCCTGCACCGGGTCAACGGGACCCTGTCTTGAAGTCGCTGAGGAGGCGCTGCCATGACCGTCAGGGACATCTTCACCATCATCGACATCTACAACGAAAAGATGAACGCCTCCACGGCGGCGCTTGAACTCGCTTCGCGGCGAAAGGCCCATGTCACGGGTCTGGCCCTGGCGCTCGAACCGATCGCGCCCGGCTTCCTTGCCTCGCCGGTTCCGGCGGAATATCTCGTCGAAGCGATCACCAACGCGGAGAACTCGGCCAAGGAGGCCGCAGCCGCCTTTGCCGCCGAAGCGACGAAGTATGGCGTCGACGCCGAAGCGCGGACCGCCACCGTCTACTCGGGCGGCACGCCGGCCATCGTACGGCAGGCGCAGCTATCCGACCTGATCATCATCGGCCAGGACGATCCCGAGCATGGCGAGCCGATGCGCGCGGCCATCATCGAAACCCTGCTGTTCGAGTCCGGCGTACCCGTCCTGATCGTCCCGTCGAACTGGAACAAGCCTATTACCTCGGAAAAGGTGATGATCGCCTGGGATGGCTCGTCGACGGCGGCCCGCGCGGTCCACGCCGCCCTGCCGGCACTGAGGGTCGCCACCTCGATCGAGGTGGTGATGGTGGCCGGCTCCAAGAACTGGTCCGGCGAGCCGGGCGCCGATGTCGCCGCCTATCTGGCGCGACACGACCACAAGGTCACGGTCACGACGCTTCCGCGCTCGGCATCGGAAGTGTCGGCGGTGCTCAACAACCATGCCACCGAGAGCGGGGCCACCATGCTGGTCATGGGTGGCTACGGGCATAACCGCTTCCGCCAGTTCGTGCTCGGCGGCGTTACTCGCGACATGCTCGAGAAGATGACCATTCCCACGCTCATGACCCATTGAGCGTCCATATCGGAGCGCGGCCGCCGGTCGCGCTCCGCCTCCTCTCTCCGAGCTCCCGCCCGACATGAGCCTCCAGAGCCTCGACCCATTCTTCCGGCCGAAGCGCGTCGTGCTGATCGGCGCGACTGCCCGGCCGAACTCGGTCGGCTCGGTGCTTGCTCGCAACCTCGCGGCCTTCGGCCACGACAGGGTCGCCTTCGTCAATCCCTTCGTCACCGAGATCGACGGCGTGGCGGTTCTTCCCTCGGTCGCCGATGTCGCCGCGCCGGCCGATCTTGCGGTCATCGCCGTGCCGCCGGAGGCAATCGTCGGCGTGATGGACGAGGTCGGCGCGGCCGGCATTCGGCATGCGGTCGTCATCACCACCGGTCTCGGCCACGGCGCGGGCAGTCTTCTGGAGGCGATGAAGACCGCGGCACGGCGACATGACGTC
This sequence comes from Pleomorphomonas sp., assembly GCA_030603685.1. Taxonomy (GTDB): domain Bacteria; phylum Pseudomonadota; class Alphaproteobacteria; order Rhizobiales; family Pleomorphomonadaceae; genus Pleomorphomonas. The sequence goes on along the minus strand of JAUVXG010000005.1, from coordinate 6,270 downwards.
CGCGTTCTCGGCCCCAACAGCGCCGGCCTGCAGATTCCGTCCATCGGCCTCAACGCCAGCTTCGCGCAGCGAGCCGCCGTGCCCGGTGATCTCGCGTTCATTTCGCAATCGGGAACGCTCACTCACGCCGCCCTCGATTGGGCGGCGCGGCACGGGATCGGCTTTTCAGGCATTGCCGTTCTCGGGGACGCCGTCGACGTCGACTTCGACGAAATGCTCGACCATTTCGCCCTCGACCACCGGACCCGCGCCATCCTGCTCTATCTTGAGAGCATCCGCGACGCCCGCGCCTTCCTGTCGGCGGCGCGTGCCGCCGCCCGCTCGAAGCCCGTGGTGGTGATCAAGGCCGGTCGGCATGCCGCCGGCGCCCGCGCCGCCCGGTCGCACACCGGTGCGCTGGCTGGTGTCGATGCCGTCTACGACTGCGCCTTCCGCCGAGCCGGCCTGCTCCGGGTTGCCGACCTCGACGAGATGTTCGCCGCCGCCGAAACGCTCAGTCTCGTGCCGCGCATCCAGGGCAAACGCATTGCCATCATCACCAACGGCGGGGGCGCCGGCGTATTGGCGGCCGACCGCGTCGTCGACCTGGGCGGCGAGCTCGCCACGCTGTCCGACGACACCATAGCCTCGCTCGATCGGGTGTTGCCGGCGGGATGGTCGCGGGGCAACCCGGTGGACCTCATCGGCAACGCGGCCGCCGACCGATACGGTGCGGCAACGCGAGCCATCCTCGCCAATGGCGGCGTCGACGCCGTGGTGGCGATCAACTGCCCAACGCCGCTTGCCCCGTCCAGGCTGGCCGCCGAAGCGGTGGTCGAAGCCGTCGCCGACTACCGCCGGGGCCGCTACGACGGCAAGCCGTTGATCGCCGCCTGGCTCGGGGAGGACGACGGCTGGAGCAATACCTTTGCACGAGCGCGCATACCGGCACTCGAAACGCCGCCTGGCGCCGTCGAGGGGCTGATGCAACTCGTCCGCCATGCCGAGGCTCAGGCGGCCTTGACGGCGACTCCGGCCGACGTTCTGGCCGGCTTCTCTCCGGATCGGGCGCGTGCGGCGGCCGTGATCGCCGCGGCGTTGGCCGACAACCGTCTCTGGCTCAAGGCCAGCGAAGTGGTCGAACTCCTGACCACATACGGCATCCCCATCGTGCCGGCGCTGGCCGCCGCCGACAACGATGAGGCCAAGCGCCTTGCGGCAACGCTTCTTGCCGAGCATCGCTCGCTGGTCGTGAAGATCGCTTCACCCGACATCGTTCACAAGTCCGACGTTGGCGGGGTCGAGCTTGAACTTTCGAGCCCGGAGGCGGTCGGTGCCGCGACGGAGGCAGTGATCGCCCGCGCGAAAGCGGCCCGGCCAAGCGCCCGCATCGACGGCGTGACGCTCCATCCGATGATCGTCGCGCCCAAGGCGGTGGAGCTGATCGCCGGCGTCACCGACGATCCGGTCTTCGGGCCGGTGATGGTTTTCGGTCGCGGCGGCACCGCTGTCGAAGTGATCAACGATCGGGCGCTGGCGCTTCCGCCACTCGACGCAAACCTGGCCCGTGACCTGATCTCGCGAACGCGCGTTGTCCGCCAGCTTCAGGGCTATCGCGATCGCCGCCCCGTCGATGTCGACCGTCTCGCCATCATCCTGCAGCGACTTGCCCAACTCGTTGCCGAGCACCCGGCCATCGCCGACATCGATCTCAACCCGCTGATCGCCGAAGCGGATCGCCTGACGGTGGTTGACGCGCGCGTCACGCTTGTCGCCGACCCGCCGGCATCCGGCGGCGCCGTGCATCATCCGCGCCTGTCCATCCGCCCCTACCCGACCGAGTGGGAAGAGCACATCGCGCTCCCCAGCGGCCAGCCGGTCTTCGTTCGGCCGGTCCGGCCGGAAGACGAGGGGCGATACCTTGCCTTCTTCGCGAGGATGACCCCCGAGGACATGCGCCTGCGCTTTTTCCAGCGTGTCAACGACCTCGGCCACGCCTTCGTCGCCCGCCTGACGCAGATCGACTACTCGCGCGCCATGGCCTTCGTCGCGCTCGACCCGGAAAGCGGCGAAATGCTTGGTGGTGTCAGGCTGCATGGCGACCCCGGTGGCGGCGACGGAGAGTATGCCGTGTCGGTGCGTTCCGACCTGAAGGGCCAAGGCCTGGGAAGAGCACTGATGATGCAGATCATCCGCTACGCTCGCCGCGAGCGCTACGGGCGCATCCATGGCGAGGTGCTCGCTGAAAACCGACAGATGCTCCGAATGTGCGAACGTCTGGGCTTTACACTGATGCCAGACCCGGACAGTCCGGAGATCATCAAGGTCGCCCTGGACCTCCGTTCAACTGCGGACTGAACTAAAGTCTAGACCGTGCACGCAGTGGATGTATTCTCCACTTCATATCTATGAAAGCCCTCGGCCTGTTTGCTTTTTTTGCCGTTTTCAACCGTCGATGGAGCAACCCCGATCATACCGATGACGGCCGAGACTCCCATTCGAGGCAAACGATTGCGAAGCCGACAATTTTTCGCGTAATTCGCGTATTCCATCCACGTTTTCTTTACCGGACCGCAGCACATTTCACGGATACGCACGTGAAGCATGCGCGCCGTCTCGTGGCGGGCGCCAATCCGGGGGGAGAAGATGTCGCTCACGGCCTTCCTGTCGAACCGTTCGATTTCGATGAAAATCGGCGGCGGTCTGGTCTCTCTCGCGGTATTGGCCGCCATCGTCGGAGGAGCCGGATTTCTGGGTCTCAGCCGCCTTGGCCTTGCCGTGGACATGACATCGAAGTCGGCTTCCGTGCTGGCGACGGTCAACGATGCCGGCAACGCAGTAACGACTTTCATCCAGAACAGGGACAACGGCGCCGCGGCCGAGGCCAGCCACCTTCTCGAGCAGGTCACCGCCAGTCTCGACGAGCTCGGTGGCAAATCGGATCCCGCTCTCGCCCCGGCTTACGCAGCCGTCGATCAGTTCCGCGCCTCCATCGGCGTGCTGTCGGCATCCTCGGATGCGGTCGCGGCCAGCGCGGCTTCCACCATGGAACTGCTCTCCAACATGCAGAGCCGGGCCAGCCAGATCGAGGCCGACGCTGCTACCAAGGCCAAGGAATTCCAGACCAAGGCCAGCGAATCCGCGCTTGCCACCAACTCCGCCGCCAATCTCGCGGTCACCGCCTACAAGATCGAGATCTCGGCCCTGAAGGCCAACGAACTGTTGGCCAAGTTCGCCGCCACCGGCGACAGCGCAAACGTCGACGCGGCGCTGAAGGCGGTGATGTCGGTGCGCGCGATCGTCAATCAGATCCGGGCCTTGGGCGCCGATGATGAGATCAAGGCGCAAGCCGGCACGATCGAGCAGGTAGCCAAGGATCTCGTCCCGCTGCTGGACGAGATGCGGAACAGCTCCAACCCGTTCGCGGTCGAGCAGAAGCGCATCTTCGCCCTCGACGGCCTCGGCAAGCTCAGCAACGGCACGGAAGAGATCATCCGCCTCGCGGGCCAGCAGCGCGATCTCGCCAGCTACAACATGCAGTCGCTGCTCGATGATGCCACCAAGGCGCGCCAGCTCTCCGACCTCGCGACCGTTTTCGGCAGCGAGATCGACCAGTTGGCGCAGCAGACGACGACTTACCGCTACGATCCCGACGCCGTCAGCACCAAGGCGACGCTGAAGGCCGCCGACGCTGCCAAGGAAACCGGCCAGAAGATCGTGGCCGCCGGAGGCGTCGACCCGTCCAAGGACATCGACCGCTTCAAGGAAGCGTTCGCCAAGATGGTCGATGCGTCCAAGGCCTTCAAGGGCGCTCGGGAAGAGTCGCGCAGCCAGTCGGTCGCAGCCATTTCCTCCATCAAGGCGGTGGTCGACGATCGCGCCGCCGCAGCCAGCCGCAATCGTGCATCGAGCACCTTCACCATGTCCGGCACGCTCGGCGCGGCACTGGTGTTTGCACTGATCATCGGCGTCGTGCTGTCCCGGCTGATCACCCGTCCGATCACCAACCTGACCGCCGCCATGCGACGCCTTGCCACCGGCGACACCGAAATGGCGCTCGACCTCGCCGGCCGCAAGGACGAGATCGGCGGCATGTTCGGAGCCGTGCGCGTCTTCCGCGACAACGCCATCGAACGTCGCCGCCTCGCTGATCAGACCGAGGCCGAGCAGCGGGCACGGGCGCTGCGCCAGGAAACCATCGAGGGCGTCATCAACGACTTCCGGCTGGAGATCGAACAGCTCGTAGGGACCGTCGCGGGCAATGCCGACCAGATGGAGGCAACCGCCCGGGCGCTGGCCGCCATTGCCGAGGAAGCACGCGAGCGTGCCGGCACCGCCGCCTCGGCCTCCGAACTCGCTTCGGACAGCGTCCAGACCGTCGCTGCGGCGGCCGAGGAACTGTCGGCGTCCATCGGAGAAATCTCGCGCCAGACGGATACGGCGACCGCCGTCGCCCAGCGCGCCACGGGCGAAGCAAAGAAAACCGACGCCACCATCTCCGGTCTTTCCGACGCGGCGACGCGCATCGGAAACGTCATCACGCTGATCAAGGCAATCGCCGAACAGACCAACCTTCTCGCCCTCAACGCCACCATCGAAGCAGCGCGCGCCGGCGAAGCGGGCAAGGGCTTTGCCGTGGTCGCTTCCGAGGTGAAGAACCTCGCCGGACAGACGGCCAAGGCCACCGAGGAGATCGCCTCGCAGATCGCCCAGATTCAGGCCTCGACCGACGAAGCCGTTTCGGCCATCCGCGCCATTTCCGACATCATGGGCGAGGTCGACCGCACGACCAACGTCATCGCCACGGCCGTCGGCGAGCAGGGCCACGCCACCGCCGAGATCTCGCTGAACGCCCAGAAGGCGGCCGGCGGCACCAAGTCGGTCGCCGACGAGACGCTGGCGTTGACCCGCGTCGTCGGCGAGACATCGCAATCGGCAAGTCAGGTGCTCGCCGTGTCCAACGACATGAACGATCAGGCGACCCGCCTTCGCGCGGTTGTCGAAAGCTTCATCAACCGAGTGATGGCGGCCTGACAGGTTTTCGGGGGGAGGGAGAAGCGGGCGGGCTCCGAAAGGGCCCGCCCGTTCCATTTGCGGACTGAAAATGCAATTAATTTCTTTTTATCAGTTTCTTGCATTTTGCTGATCGAGGGACCATAGTTTGTGAGGACGGAGAGCGGCTGCGACATCAACAAATGCGCGGCCGGATATGGAGTTGAGGACATGGCTTCCAAGCTGGATCAATTGCGTGAGATGACCGTGGTGGTCGCCGATACGGGCGACATCGACGCCATCAAGAAGTTCAAGCCGGTCGACTGCACGACCAACCCGACGCTGGTGCTGAAAGCGATCGGCCTGCCGGCCTACGAGCCGATCCTCGCCGACGCCGTTGCCTGGGGCAAGAAGCAGGCCGGCACGCAGGAAGCTGCCGTCAAGGCCATCGGCGACCGCCTCGCCGTCGCCGTCGGCACCGAGCTCACCAAGCTGGTCGAAGGCCGCGTGTCCACCGAGGTCGACGCCGACCTCTCCTTCGATACCGCCGCCACCGTCGAGAAAGCCCGCGCCATCATCGCCGCCTACAAGGCCAATGGCGTCGAGCGCGAGCGCATCCTGATCAAGGTTGCCGGCACCTGGGAAGGCATCCGCGCCTCGGAGATCCTTCAGAAGGAAGGCATCGACACCAACATGACGCTGATCTTCGACATCGCCCAGGCCATCGCCTGCGCCGATGCGAAGGCCTTCCTGATCTCGCCGTTCGTCGGCCGCATCCTTGACTGGTACGTCAAGGCCGAAGGCCGCACCTTCACGCCGGACGAGGATCCGGGCGTCGTCTCCGTGCGCGGCATCTACGACTACTACAAGGCCCATGGCATCCCGACCGTGGTGATGGGCGCCTCCTTCCGCTCGCAGGGCGAAGTCGAAGCCCTGGCCGGTTGCGACCGCCTGACCATCTCCCCGGCCCTTCTCGATTCCCTGGCGGCCGACAACGGCACGCTCCAGCGCGCCCTGTCGCCGAATAAGCCCGGCCCGAAGCCCGCCGTGGTCAACCTCGACGAGAAGGCCTTCCGCTGGGCCATGAACCAGAACCCGATGGCCACCGAGAAGCTGGCCGAAGGCATCCGCCTGTTCGCCAAGGACCTCGGCGAGCTGCGCAATATCGTCGCCAAGCGCTTCGGCGCCTGACGTCGCATGGTCGGGGCATTTTCACGCCGATGCCCCGGCCCTCGCCCCGGGCCGGCCCGGCGACGACGGACGCCGGGCCGGACGCCGGTGACTGGCGATCCCATTCCC
>JAUVXG010000208.1 GCA_030603685.1 Pleomorphomonas sp. | reverse complement strand
TTTCAACTTGGTCGGCTAGCGAAGGCTCCAGATCGTTTGCCGGAGCAGCCGCTTCGATCACGTTGACATAATGTGATCAGCGGGTGCGCGAGAGGCGGACCGGCGCGATTCAAGAAAAAACCAGCGTCCATTGACTTAGCCGGCAATGAAACCTTCCTGCTTTTTGTCACTGTCGTACAAGTCACGGCACTTGTTCGACTTTTGGCGAGACTGTTCAAAATCTCGGTTGGGTATTTGCGAAAAATTCATAAGAGCGCCGTAAATTTGCCTAGACATAAGGGTGAAGGATGGCGCTCGGAAAACAACTTCAAACTGCGCGGAGCGTCAGTCGGCGCGTGTCGTTGCTCGTTGGGGCGCTCGCGGCGTCGTGCCTTGCCATTGCCCTGGCCTTGATGTTCGTCCGCCTTGGCACGCTGCCGGCGTCCTGGCAGCCAGGGCTGCTGGCGGGCCTCGTTTCGGAGACGCTTCTTCTTCTGCTGATCGTTGCGATCGGCTTCCTGCTGATGCGCAAGAGTCTCGCCTTGATGCAGGGCGAAGAAACGGCCGAAAGCACCGCCCGGGTCGACCCCGTCACCCTGGCATTGACGCGCGGCGACTTCCTCGATGAACTCAGGCGTCGCGTGCAGACATCCGGCGATTGCCGGCACGCCTACGTGATGGTCGACCTCGACCACCTCAAGGCCCTCAATGACACCTTCGGTCATCCCGCTGGCGACGAAGCGCTGGCCCAACTGGTCCGCATCTGCCGCGAGGAGCTGCCCGGGGCCGTCATCGGGCGGCTTGGTGGCGACGAGTTCGCATTGCTTCTCACCGATTGCTCGTCGCGCGGCGAGGTGGTGCAGGCCGTGAAGGCCCTGCTCGACCGACTGCGGCAGCCGGTGCAGATCAACGGCCGAACCATGCGCCTGTCGGCGACGGCCGGCATCGCCATGGCGCCCGACGACACGCATATCGCCCTCGAGCTCGTCAATCTCGCCGACCTAGCGCTCTACAAGGCCAAGCAGGCACGAGGCACGGTTCTCTCCTACAATGCTCGCATGCTGGTGGACGACCGCTACACTCGGCTGTTGACCCGCGAACTGCGCGCCGCCATCTATCTCAACCAGCTGGACATGCACTATCAGCCGATCGTGGCGGCGGATGGTGAGGAACAGACGGCCTTCGAAGCCCTGATCCGCTGGCATCATCCGCTTCGTGGCACCATTCCTCCGGCGGAGTTCATTTCCGTTGCCGAGCAGTCGACGCTGAGCGAAGAGGTCGGCGAATGGGTGATCCGTCGCGTCATCCGCGACGCGGTTCGCTACGGCGAGTACCAGTTCGGGATCAACGTTTCCGCCGTCCAGCTGAAGCAGCCGGGCTTTGCCGCCTTCGTCGCCGGCGAACTCGCAGCGGCCGGCTTGCCGGCCAGCCGTCTCGTCCTGGAGATCACCGAAACCGTGTTCCTCGATTTCGGCTCGGTCGAGAGGGCGAACCTCGACGGCCTGAGGGAGGCCGGCGTGATGATCGTCCTTGACGATTTCGGCTCCGGCTTCGCCTCCCTGCAGTATCTGAGGAAGTTCCACTTCGACTGCCTGAAGATCGACAAGAGCTATGTTCACGCCGCCGGGTCGAGCGACGTCGACATGACCTTTGTCACGACGATCACCGAACTTGCGCGCGCGCTTGGAACGCGCGTTCTCGCCGAGGGAGTCGAGACCGAGGAGCAGTATCTCCTGATGAAGGCGGCCGGATGCCAACGCTTCCAGGGTTACTATTTCGGCCGGCCCGCTGCCCTTCCGGACGTGGTCGCTTCGCCGGCATCGCTGGCGAGGGAACGACGCGCCATCGGCGGCTGAGTCGATGGAATCCGGACATTTGTCGGGCTGAGCGGAAGCAAGCCATTTTGCTCCACCTTGCTTTTGGCTTACGGTAACGGCGCTTTCTTGCGCTGAACGCGATTCCGTTTCCATCGGAGGTTTGCCGTGCGTCTCATTGGCATGCTCGATTCGCCCTATGTCCGCCGCACCGCGCTGACGCTTGCCGCTCTCGACATTCCCTTCGTCCACGAGCCGCTTTCCGTCTTTCGACACTACGATGCCTTTGCCGCCATCAATCCGGTGGTCAAGGCACCCACGGCGGTCACCGACGACGGCGTCGTGTTGCTCGATTCCACGCTGATCATCGACTACGCCCTGAAGGCGCTAGCCGGGGGCAGGGTGCTCGGGCCGGTCGGTCCAGGGTTCGCCGTTCACGATGTCCGTCTGACCGGGCTTGGCCTCGCTGCCTGCGAAAAGGCGGTCCAGATCGTCTACGAGCGCCAGCTCCGTCCAGTCGAGAAACGACACCAGCCATGGTTGGATCGCGTTGCCGGTCAGCTCAGGGCAGCCCTCTCCGCCATCGAGGCCGAGATCGGCGGAGCCGGCTGGCTGTTGGGTCCCCCACCGAGCGAGGCCGGCATCACGCTGGTCGTGGCGGGAACCTTCATTGCCGCCCTGGTTCCGGATGTGGTGTCGCTGGACGACTATCCCCGTCTGGCCGCGCTGACGGCCGCCGCCGAAAAGACCGAGCTCTTCCGGGCGTGGCCGCACGAGTAGATGCGGCAAGCGATCAATTAGTATGACTTATACCCGCTCCGGCTGGCAAAGTCCGAGTGGGAAAGCTACTGTCATGTTCGGTGAGGGGCGGAGGCGTCCACCGACGAGGAGGGGTGATGCCATCAGTTTCTGTCCTGTCCAGCCACGCATGTCATCTTGGCGAAGGGCCGAGCTGGCACCCGGGACGAGCCAAGGCGTTCTGGTTCGACATCCTCGATCGCAAGCTTCTGGAGATGGGGCTCGACGATGCGGCGCCCCAAATCCACACCCTCCCGTTCCATGCGACCGTCGCCGCGCGCGTCGACGATGATCGGCAGTTGATCGCCAGCGATGCCGGCCTGTACCTCCGGTCGATCGATGGCGGCGAGTTGAGCGAGCTTAGGCCGTTCTGGGACGAACGCCCCGGCACGCGGAGCAACGATGGCGCGGTGCATCCGGCTGGCGCGCTGTGGATCTCCACCATGAGCTGGCGCTTCGAGCCGGGATTCGGACGGATCTGGTGGTATCGTGCCGGCGAGCTCAGGCTGATCGTCGACGGGTTGACCATTCCGAACGCGATTGCCTTTTCTCCCGATGGTCGCACCGCCTATTTCTCCGACACGACCGAGCACGTCATCTACCGGATCTCGACCGATCCGGCGACCGGGCTCCCCACCGGCGACCGGCAGGTCTTCAGCCGCGTCAGCGGCGGCGGTCCCGACGGCGCCACGGTGGACGCTGCCGGCCTGCTGTGGAACGCCCGTTGGGGCGGCGGTGCCGTCGACGCCTACGATCCCGACGGCCGTCTCGTCGATAGCGTTGCCCTGCCTGCCCGGCAGGTGAGCTGCCCGGCGTTCGTCGGTCCCAAGCTCGACCGCTTGCTCGTCACGTCGGCGTTCGAAGGCTACGACGCGGAGAAACGCGTCGCCGAGCCGGAGGCCGGCCTGACCTATCTTGTCGACGGCTCGTTCCGGGGGGTATCCCCGCCGGCCGTTCTTGTTGGCTGATCATCGCATCTGCACGAAGGAGGACGATCGATGTCGCGACCGCGCCGCCACAAGCTCTGGTTCGACAATCCCGACAACCCCTCGATGACGGCGCTCTATCTCGAGCGTTATCTCAACTACGGCCTGACCATTGAGGAGTTGCGGTCGGATCGGCCGATCATCGGCATCGCCCAGACCGGCTCCGATCTGTCGCCCTGCAACCGTGTCCATTTGCGCCTGGCCGAAAGGGTCCGCGAAGGCATTCGGGCCGCTGGCGGCATCGCCTTCGAATTCCCGGTCCATCCCATCCAGGAAACCGGCCGGCGGCCGACCGCCGCCCTCGATCGCAATCTCGCCTATCTCGGCCTCGTCGAGATCCTGCACGGTTACCCGCTCGACGGCGTGGTTCTGACAACCGGTTGCGACAAGACGGTCCCGGCGCAGATCATGGCGGCGGCCACCGTCGACCTGCCGGCCATCGTGCTCAGCGGCGGGCCGATGCTCGATGGTTGGTACGAGGGCAAGCTGGCGGGGTCCGGCACCATCATCTGGGAAAAGCGGCTGCAACTCGCCACGGGCGAGATCGACTACGAACAGTTCATCGAGGCGGCGGCGGCCTCGGCTCCATCGGACGGCTACTGCAACACCATGGGCACCGCCTCCACCATGAACTGCCTGGCTGAGGCGCTTGGCATGTGTCTGCCCGGCAATGCCAGCATTCCCGCGCCCTACCGCGAGCGCGGGCAGATGGCCTACCGTACCGGCGAACGCATCGTCGCCATGGTCGAGGAGGACCTGCGCCCCTCAAAGATCCTGACCCGGCAGGCGATCGAGAACGCCATCGTCGTCAACTCGGCAATCGGTGGCTCCACCAATGCCCAGCCGCATATCGTGGCCATCGCCCGCCACGCCGGCGTACCGATCGAACCGATGGACTGGCAGACGGTCGGCTACGATGTGCCCTTGATGGTCAACATGCAGCCGGCCGGCAGTTACCTGTCGGAGGGGTTCCACAGGGCCGGCGGCCTGCCGGTGGTGATGAAGGCGCTCCTCGACAACGGTCGTCTTCACGGCGATGCGCTCACCGTATCCGGTCGCTCGGTGGCGGAGAACCTCGCCCCGTTCCCGGCGCCTGACGGTGAGGTCATCAAGCCCTACGACGCCCCGATGAAGGACAAGGCCGGTTTCATCGTCCTGAAGGGTAACCTGTTCGACGCCGCCATTATGAAGACGTCGGTGATCTCCGACGAGTTCCGCGCTCGTTACCTGTCACGTCCAGGCGCGGAAAACGTCTTCGAGGGTCCGGTCGTGGTCTTCGATGGCTCCGAGGACTACCATCACCGCATCGAGGATCCGGCGCTCGGCATTACCGAGGAGACTATTCTGGTCATTCGCTATGCCGGCCCGGTCGGCTGGCCCGGTTCGGCCGAAGTGGTCAACATGCAGCCGCCCGCCGCCCTGATTGAGCGTGGCATCGGCGCCTTGCCTTGCATGGGCGACGGACGGCAATCGGGAACGTCCGGCTCGCCCTCGATCCTCAATGCGTCGCCAGAGGCCGCCGTTGGCGGTGGGCTCGGCCTGCTCAGGACCGGTGACCGAGTCCGTATCGACCTCAACCGCGGCACCGCCGACGCGCTGGTCGATGCCGAGGACTGGGAGCAGAGGCGCGCTTCGTTCCAACCCGTCTATCCGGCCAGCCAGACGCCCTGGCAGGAGCTCTACCGATCGACGGTCGGCCAGCTCGCCGACGGCGCCGTCATGGAAATGGCGGTGAAGTACCAGAGGGTCGCCGACAACGACCCGCGCGACAGCCACTGAGTTTCGGGCGAGGCCTTCAGCGCCTTGCAGCCGCCGCAACCCGCGCTGCGCCTGAGCGGATCGTCTCGACGATGGCTGCCGCCGCCGCCTCGCCATCGCCGTCGCAGATTGCCGTCACGACCCGCCGGTGGGCGGCGCAGGAAGCAGCCTTCGCCGCCGGATCGTTGACCGGCGTGGTAATGGCGAAGGTCGCGGCCAGCGCCACCTCGATCAGCGCCGAGGCCGTGCGGAAGAAGGGATTGCCGCTGATGCGGGCGACGGTGAGGTGAAAATCGAGGTCGGCGGCGGCGAAAACCTCCGGAGAGGCGTCGGGCGCTTCCATCCGATCGACGATGGCGTTGAGCTCGGCGGCTTCTGTTTCACTTCTCCGGCGGGCGGCGAGCGAGGCTGCCACCGGCTCCAACGCGAGGCTGAATTCGGAGAGATGGGCGAGGAGTTCGAGGCCGATGCCGCAGTCGAGGTGCCAGCGCAACATGTCCGGATCGAACAGGTTCCAGTTCGTCCGCTCGACGACGCGGGTGCCGACGCGCGTCTTGGGCTGAATCAGGCCTTTCGCGGCCAACGTCTTCAGTGATTCCCGCAAGACCGTTCGCGACACGCCGAAGCGCGACATCAGCTCGGCGTCGGACGGTAGCAGACTACCTTCCGGCCGGCGGCCCCCGACAATCTCGTGGGCCAACTCGCGCACGATCTCATCCTGGCGCGAGCGCTTTTGAGCCGTCCGTCGTGTCATGAATCTCCCCACAGGCCGCCCGGCATGCCCTCCGAATCACGCCATGAACGCGGAAAACGAGAGGTTGGTGCGACTATGCCACAACCTCAGGCACTTGGGAGCCAGCCGAAAGGCCAACACCGAAAAAACCTTTTGTTTTTCGCGAACTTGAGCGAGATTGAGGGATATTTGCGAGGACCGCTCCAACTGAGCGCGGGGAGACATGCATGACACATCCGGTTGAAGACTTCATCACGCTTGACGGCGACAATGGCCTCAAGGCCGTTTTCAGCCCGGCAGGCGCACAACTCGTGGCGCTTTATGTTCCGACGAGTTCCGGCGGACCGGTACAGACGGTGATCGGTTCGCCCGGTCGTCTCAACGCCCCCGATGGCGACGGTTGGGCCGGCACCATCTGCGGTCGCTTTGCCAACCGCATCGCCGGCGCGAGCTTCACGCTCGACGGCGCCACTTATCGCTTGCCGGCCAACGAGGGTTCCAAGCAGTTGCATGGTGGCGCCAACGGCTTCGGTCACCTGAACTGGGAGGTCGAGAAAGCCACCGGTGAAGTGGTGTTCCGGCTGGATTCGCCTGACGGGGACATGGGTTTTCCGGGCGCGTTGGCCGTCAAGGCGGCCTACGGCCTCAAGGGACAGACACTTTACCTTGAGATGACAGCCACCACGACCAAGCCGACGGTGGTCAATCTCACCAATCACGTCTACTGGAACCTGCTCGGCAAGGGTGACATCCTCGGTCATCTGATGCAGATCCCGGCGAGCCGCTACACGCCGGTCGACGCCGATCTCATTCCCTTGGGGCCGTTGGCCGATGTGGTCGGGACGCGCTTCGATTTCCGCGAGAAGCGCCCGATTGCCGGTCCTTATGACCAGAACTTCGTGCTTGATGCCGGCCGTGGCGAGTTGCATCTCGGCGCGCGCGCGATTGAGCCGGTCACCGGCCGCACGCTCGAGGTCTGGACGACCGAGCCGGCCATCCAGCTCTACACCGGCGAACACTTCACGCCGGCGATCAAGGCGCCCTTCTCCGAGCAACTCAAGAATGCCGGCTTCGCGCTCGAGCCGCAGACCTTCCCCAACGCGCCGAACGAGCCGAGCTATCCAAGCTCCGTGCTGCGGCCGGGCGAAACCTATCGCCATCGCATCGAGTGGCGTTTCTCCGGCTTCTGAGCCGACGGGAAATGGAGGTGCCCCGCGACACCAGCCGGGGCGCTCAGGACGAGACGGGCCGCGTCGGTATGACGCGGCCTTTTTTCATCAGAAGAAAACCTCCACCTATGGTGGAGGATTGGATGGGTTCTACACAGTATAAAAGAGACCTCCGTGCTTGGGCCACAAAGTGGGTCAAGAACGGAGGTTATAGTGGATG
>JAUVXG010000229.1 GCA_030603685.1 Pleomorphomonas sp. | reverse complement strand
CGTCCCGAACTGGTCGTGGGAATTGCCGCCACCGAAGCCCGTGAGCGCCCCGCGGCGCGACTGGGCGACTGCGATGTTGCGGCTGGAGCCCCCGACGGCCGGCACGTAGGCATCCCTGCCGTCGGCGGATTTCACAGGCACGAAATCGATCAGCGCGTCGCCGCAGGCCAGTAACATGTGATTCCCCCCGAGTGCTGCTGGGCATTCCACATGCAGTGCTAGCCAATCGGCGAGGCGGCTTCAATCTCTCCGATGGGCATGGGGAGAACTTCTGATCACGTTGACAACGGCCACGCTCAGTAGCGGTCGATGGACAGGTCGTTCGTTTCGATGTCCGGCTTGCGGCCCGAGATCAGGTCCGAAAGCGCACGGGCCGAACCGCAGGCCATCGTCCAGCCGAGCGTGCCGTGGCCCGTGTTGAGCGAGAGATTGGCGTATCGCGTGGCGCCGATGATCGGCGTCCCGTCCGGCGTCATCGGCCTGAGGCCCGACCAGTAGGTGGCCGCCTTGAGGTCGCCGCAGGGGAACAGGCTGCCGGCGACGTGCTCGAGCGTATCGCGCCGGGTGGGCGGCAGGTCGGTGCTGTAGCCGCCGATTTCGGCCATACCGCCGACGCGGAGCCGGCTGCCGAGCCGGGTAAGCGCGACCTTGTAGGTCTCGTCGAGCACGGTGGATACCGGCGCGCGCGTCTCGTCGGCAATGGTGGCGGTCAGCGAATAGCCCTTCACCGGATAGACCGGCAGTCTGAGACCGATATCCCGGCCGAGGACGGCCGACCAGGAGCCGAGCGCCAGCACGTAATGGTCGGCTTCGATGCGCCCGCTGGAGGTGATCACCGCACGCACTGCGCCGGCTTCCGCGTCGATCCGCGAGATCGAGGTACCATAGCGGAAGCTGACGCCCAGCCCCTCGGCGATCTTCGCCAGCGCGTTGGTGAACAGGAAGCAATCGCCCGTCTCGTCGAGCGGCAGGCGGAGACCTCCGACGAAGGTGTCCTTGACCGCCGAGAGCGCGGGTTCGGCCCGCGCGACGCCATCGCGGTCGAGCAGCTCGAACGGCACGCCATCGGCGGCGAGCACCTCGGTATCCCGGCCGGCATGATCGAGCTGCTTCTGGGCGCGGAAGAGCTGCACCGTACCCTGCGAGCGATGGTCATAGGCGATGCCGGTGTCCTCGCGCAGTGCGATCAGGCACTCGCGCGAGTAGCCGGCAACGCGCAACATGCGGCTCTTGTTGCGGGCGTAGGCGGACGATGTGCAGTTCGCGAGCAGGGACAGAATCCAGGGTAGCAGATGCGGGTCGAGCGTTGGCCTGAGGATGAGCGGCGCATGCCGCATGAGCAGCCATTTCACCGCCTTGAGCGGGATGCCCGGCGCGGCCCAGGGCGTCGAGTAGCCGGGCGAAATCTCTCCGGCATTGGCAAAGCTGGTTTCCAGCGCCGGACCGGGCTGCCGATCGTAGACGGTGACCTCGTGGCCGGCCTTTGCAAGATAGTAGGCGGTGGTGGTGCCGATGACGCCGGCGCCGAGCACGGCAATTCTCATGTGAACATCCCTGCTTCACAAGTTCCCACGCGGCGAGGTGGGGCGCGATTGCCGTCTTCTGCGGCGTCTTTCCCATCGCGCGGCTCGACGGCCGCATGTGCCCTGAAGTCTAGGTAGAAGGCCGAAGTGGGTCCACATGAAAAAGACCGCCGCCAGCGCTTGGGAGGGTTGCATGATTTCATGGTCGGCACCGGGTTTTGTCCGTGCCGCGCCCCTCGCTTCTATCGTTGAGGCGCCTGTGCTATCGAAAGGGCATGATTCAAATTCGTGACCTCCTGCGCCTGTCCGGCGTTCTGCTGTCGGCGGCCCTTGCGGGCTGTTCCATCCTCGGCTCCGACTCGGACTTCGCACCGCCGCCGTCGCGTGCCGCCACGTTCCGCATCACCTCCGCCGGTGTGCCGGGGTTGCCTCCGGGGACCGCCTTTTCCAAGAAGGCGATCGAGGCGCTCGAACCCGGTTATTCGGTGTCCTCGGTCACCATGGCGACCGAGCAGAGCGAGAGTGTCGCGGCCTTGGCCCTGTTCCGAGACGGCTTGCAAGTGCTGCAGGTGCTGCCCGGCCCCGGCGGGCGCATCGGCGCCGTCCATGGTGTGTCTGAGAGCCTTGTCGGCCCCGGCGGCGAACGCATCGGCATGACCTTCCGCGAGGCGCGCGTGGACCGCTCCTCCTGTCGGGAAGGGCAGGGGAACTGGCTCGGCATGCCGATCTGCACGGCACGCGGCGCCCCCAATGTCACCTTCGTCTTCGCCATTCCCGGCTATATCGCCGCCGGTGCGCTGCCGGACGACGCGACGCTGGCCGGCGCCACGTTGCAGCGCATCATCTGGGTGCCGCCGGTCGTCTGATCGTTCGGCACCACGTCGTCTCGACGTCGAACCGACATCAAAATGAAAGAGGCCGGGACTGTCCCGGCCTCTCGTGTTTCAAGCAACGTTGCGCGTCGATCAGCAGAACTGGTTGACGATCGCTTCCAACTGCTCCTGCTTGCCGCTCTTCGGCTCCGGATTGATGTTGTTCTTGGCAACATAGTCCGCGAGATCTTCGAGCGAGCGCTTGCCGGCGAGAATGGCCTGACCCTCGGCGCCCTTCCAGCCCGCGTAGCGAGCCTCGAGATTCTTGGCGAGACGGCCGTCCTCGATGATGGCGGCGGCGTTGAGCAGCGCCTTGGCGGCCGCATCCATCGACGCGGCGTGCGCGATCACCAGATCTTCCGGATCGAGCGACTGGCGGCGAACCTTGGCGTCGAAGTTGAGACCGCCCGTGGTGAAGCCGCCCGCCTTGATGATCTCCAGCATGGCCAGCGTCAGCTCGGGCACGTTCATGCCGAACTGATCGGTGTCCCAGCCGAGGCGATCGTCGCCGCGGTTGAGATCGACCGAGCCGAAGATGCCGAGAGCGCTGGCAAGCGCCAGTTCGTGCTCGAAGCTGTGGCCGGCCAGGAGGGCGTGGTTCTGCTCGATGTTGACCTTGACTTCCTTCTCAAGGCCATAGGCCTTCAGGAAGGAGTACACCGTGGCGACGTCGAAGTCGTACTGGTGCTTGGTCGGCTCCTTCGGCTTCGGCTCGATCAGGATGGCGCCCTTGAAGCCGATCTTGTGCTTGTAGTCGACGACCATGGTCAGGAAGCGGCCGAGCTGGTCCTGCTCCTGCTTGAGGTCGGTGTTGAGCAGCGTCTCGTAGCCCTCGCGGCCGCCCCACAGCACGTAGTTCTGGCCGCCGAGTTCCTTGGTGATGTCGAAGACGTTCTTCACCTGCGCCGCCGAGTAGGCGAACACGTCCGGATCGGGGTTGGAGGCGGCACCCGCCATGAAGCGGCGGTTGGAGAACAGGTTGGCCGTGCCCCACAGGAGGTTGATGCCCGTCTCTTCCTGCTTCCTGGCGAAGATGTCGGCGATGGCGCGGACGTTCTTGTTGGACTCGGCAAGCGTCTTGCCTTCCGGCGCCACGTCGCGGTCGTGGAAGCAGTAGAAGGGCACGCCGAGCAGCTGGAACAGGTCGAAGGCCACGTCGGCCTTCACCTTGGCCAGCTCCATCTCGTCGGAGCCATTGAACCACGGACGCAGGAACGTGCCATTGCCGAACGGATCGCCGCCACCCCAGGCGAAGGAGTGCCAGTAGGCGACGGCGAAGCGCAGATGATCTTCCATGCGCTTGCCGAGAACCACCTGGTCCTTGTTGTAGTAACGGAACGCGAGCAGGTTGCGGCTTTCCGGCCCCTCATACTTGACGGGCTTGATGTTGCCCCAGAACGGGTGCGTCATAGTCTTTCCTCTCTTTTTGTAACTCTGACGTGGAAACTCAGGCGAGCGCGTTCCGGACGGCCGGGTAGAGCGCGCGATACTTGGCGTAGCGATCGGCATAGGCCGCAACGAGCGCCTTGTCCGGCTCGACGGTGCGGGCCACCGGCGGCGGGGTCAGCGTCTCGAACGGATCGTCGCCGGTGGCGGCGATGCGGCCCATGCGGGCGGCGCCGAAGCCGCCGCCGTAGTCGCCTTCGGCGGTGATGTCGAGCGGACGGTCGAGCACCGCCGCCATGATCTGCAGCCAGGCTTCCGACCGGGAGCCGCCGCCGACCGCGAAGGCGCGATCGATGTCGGTGCCGGCGTCGTTGAGCACGCGCAGGCAGTCACGGAAGGCGAAGGCGACGCCCTCCAGCACCGCCTGCGTCAGCTCGGCGCGGCCGGAGGTATGGCTGAGGCCGACGAACACGCCGCGGGCGGCGGCATCGTTGTGCGGCGTGCGCTCGCCGGAAAGGTAGGGCAGGAAAGTGACGGGCGACGGCTTGGCCGGCTTCGGGTCGAGGCCCTTGGTCAGCTCGGGCGCCGGCGTTTCCAGAAGATGCGACAGCCACTGCAGGCTGTCGGTGGCCGACAGGATCACGCCCATCTGGTGCCAGGTGCCGGGAACGGCGTGGCAGAAGGCGTGCACGGCGCCCTCGGTGTTGGGCGAGAAGGAGGCGTTGGAGACGAACAGCACGCCCGACGTGCCGAGCGAGGCGAAGGCGGCGCCGGGCTTGACGGCGCCCATGCCGACGGCGCTCGCCGCGTTGTCGCCACCGCCCCCGGCTACCACCGGCGCCTTGGCGATGCCCCAGCGCGACACCAGTTCGGCGCGCAGCGCGCCCGAGGACTCCGTGCCTTCGACGAGGCGCGGCATGTGGTCGAGCGTCAGGTCGGTGGCGGCGAGAAGCTCCTTCGACCAGGCGCGCTTGCCGACGTCGAGCCACAGCGTGCCGGCGGCATCCGACATGTCGGACACGTAGTCGCCGGTCAGCCAGAGCCGGACGTAGTCCTTGGGCAGCAGCACCTTGGCCGTCTTGGCGAACAGCTCCGGCTCGTGCTTCTTCACCCAGGCGAGCTTCGGCGCGGTGAAGCCGGGCATGGCGATGTTGCCGGCGATGGCGCGCAGGTCGGGGCAGCGGGCTTCGAGCTCGCCGCACTCGGAGGCCGAGCGCACGTCGTTCCAGAGAATGGCGGGGCGGAGCGGCTTGTCGGCCTTGTCGAGCAGGGTCGCGCCGTGCATCTGGCCGGAAAGGCCGATGCCGGCAACTGCGGAAAGCTCCTTGGGATGGCTGACCTTGAGCTGGTCGATGGCGCTCTGCGTCGCGGCAATCCAGCTGTCGCCGTCCTGCTCGGACCAGCCGGCATGAGGCCGCGACACTTCAAGCGAGGCCGAAGCGGTGGCGATGATCTTCTCGCCATCGCCGACGAGAACGGCTTTCACCGACGATGTGCCGATGTCGAGGCCGAGATAGGTGGTCATGGGCTCCTCCCAGTATTGCTTGAGATCAGGCGTGTTCAGGTCCGGCGCTAAAGGAGATTGTCGCGCAGGAAGATGTCGATGCGGATGCGCTCCTGCTCGTCGATGATCTGCCAGTCCGACGTCAGCGACAGAAGCACGCGGGCAGCCGACCGCACTTCATGACCTGGGTCCTGGTTGATCACCGCGTCGATGGTCCCTCTCACCAACGCTTCGCGGTTTTCCTCGATGAGCTCATGGGCGATGTAGACGATGTCGCGCGCCCGGCCGCTGGCTTCGAGCGCCGAGATGACGCCGGCATTGCCGGCGCCGGCGTTGTAGATGCCCGCAAGGTCGGTGTGCTGGCGCAGTAGGTCCTCGACCAGCTTGTGAACGCGCGTCGGGTCGTCCCGCCCTTCGCGCAGGGCAATAACGTGAACCTCGGGAAAGTCCTGGGCGATCACCTGCTCGAACCCGAACCGGCGCTCGGCGTGATCGCGCAGCGCCAGCGAACCGGCCACCAGGGCCACCTTGCCCGAATGGCTCGGCAGGAAGCGGCCGATCAGCGAGCCGGCGGTCCGCCCAGCGGCCGTATTGTCGATGCCGATGAAGCGATCGCGCCGGGAGCTGGGAACGTCCGACACCAGCGTCACCACCGCGACACCGTCGGACTTCAATGCGTTGATCGCCTCGCGCACGGCGGGGTGGTCAAGCGCGGCAACGGCGATGCCTGCGTAGCTGTCTTGCCGAATTTCCCTCAACGCTTCGGCGAGGGCCTCACCATCGAAGACGTCGACATGGCGGATGTCGAAGCCGGCTCCCTTGTAGGGCAACCAGTCGCTCAGGCGCTGAATGGCCGTCTCCAGCGCTTCGAAGAACGGATTGTGGCCACGCGGCAGAACGAAGGCGAAATGGCTGGTGGTCGGCT
>JAUVXG010000232.1 GCA_030603685.1 Pleomorphomonas sp. | reverse complement strand
GAAAGTTATCGCGAAGTGGAACCTCGCTCTGCCGATCTGCAAAGCAACGCGAGTAAAGCCATGGTCAAAAGTGGCAGTACTTGTCGAATCACGGAATTTGATCTCCTTTTGAAAGGAAATCAAAGCCATACGCGATCTGTTTAGAATTCGTATCGCTTTGGCGCCGGAGTTCAGATACCGAGGGGCGATCTGAAACATGAAGCAGGCGGCAGATCGTGACCCGGATCGGCTGATGCGCGCGATCCTCAGCCGCGCTCCGGTGGGCATCGCGGTGATCGACCACGATGGTCAGTATATCTCGGTCAATCCCACCTATGCCGGGATCTACGGCTATGACGCCGACGACATGCTCGGCCAGAGCTTCCTGATGGTGTTTCCCGAAGACGCCCGCGATGCGGTGCTGGCGCGCCACCGGGATTTCCTGGACAACGGCGGCCATCTCGGCGGCGAGTGGGCGGTGGTTCGACGCGATGGTGCGCGCCTCACCGTGTGGTCGAGTTCGGTGTCGTTTCCGTCCGATCGCGGCAAGCCGGACCGGCTGGTCTATGTGCTCGACATCACCGAGCAGAAGAAGGCGCAGGAACAGGAGCGCATCGCCGACACCGTCTACCAGACCACGACCGAGGCCATCCTGGTGGTCGACGCGCAGAGCCGCATCATCTCGGTCAACCCGGCCTTCACCCGACTGACCGGCTGGTCGCCGGCCGAGGTCGAGGGGCGCGACGCCCGCATGTTCCGTTCCGACCGGCACGACGAAGCCTTCTATGACGAGATCTGGCGCACGCTGAAAGCCGAGGGTTTCTGGGCGGGAGAGGTGTGGGACCAGCGCAAGTCGGGCGAGTATTACCTCAGGGAAACGACGGTCACCGTCGTCAAGGACACGCTCGGCAAGGTCAAGCACAACGTCATCGTGTTCGCCGACATCACCGAACGCAAGGCCGCGGAGGACATCATCCGCTGGCAGGCCAACTACGATTCGGTCACCGGCCTGCCCAACCGGCACTTGTTCAGCAAGCGGTTGGAGCAGGGGGCGGCCCAGGCGACGCGGGACGGGACGACCATGGCGCTGCTGATGATCGACCTCGACCGCTTCAAGGAGATCAACGACACGCTCGGCCATTCGGTTGGCGACCGTCTCCTGGCCAAGGTCGCAGCCCGCCTGCAGGAATGCGAGCGGCCGGGCGACACCATCGCCCGCGTCGGCGGCGACGAGTTCGCGCTCATCCTCAACGGCATTTCCGACACCGGGGAGATCGAGACGATCGCGCGCGAGGTGCTGAAGCGCTTCGAGACGCCGGTGACCATCGACTACGAGCAGATGTTCGTCACCGCCAGCATCGGCATTTCGCTCTTCCCGGGCGATACCCAGTCGCTGGAGGAGCTGTTCCGCAACGCCGACCAGGCGCTCTACGCGGCCAAGGGGTTCGGGCGCAATTGCCTGCATTTCTTCACGCCGGCGCTGCAGCGGGCGGCCAACGTCCGCATGCGCCTTGCCAACGATCTCAGGCAGGCGATCACCGAGCGGCAGTTCGTCGTCCACTACCAGCCGGTGGTCGACCTCAAGACGGGGCGGATCAGCAAGGCGGAGGCGCTGGTGCGCTGGCAGCACCCGACGCGCGGCCTCGTCAGTCCGGGCACCTTCATTCCGCTGGCCGAGGAGACCGGGCTGATCGTGCCGCTGGGCGACTGGGTGGCGCGGCAGGCCATCGCGGTGACGGCCCGCTGCCGCGCCGTCTACGCCGCCGATTTCCAGATGGCGATCAACCAGTCGCCGACGCAGTTCCGCAACGCCGCCTTCTCGGGGCTCGGCTGGGTGGGCGAACTGGCCCGGCACGGGCTCACAGGCTCGGCCATCTGTCTGGAGATCACCGAGGGCCTGCTGCTCAACGCCGAGCCGCAGATCATGTCGAACCTGATCGCCTGCCGCGACGCCGGCATCGAGATCGCCATCGACGACTTCGGCACCGGCTATTCCTCGCTCGCCTATCTCAGGCGGTTCGACATCGACACGCTGAAGGTCGACCGCTCCTTCGTGGCCGAGCTCGACGGCGCCGGCCTCGACATCTGCGAGGCGATCATCGTCATGGCCCACCGGCTGGGGCTTCAGGTGGTGGCCGAGGGCGTGGAAACCGCGCAGCAGCGCGACATCCTCAAGTCGATCGGCTGCGACTACGCCCAGGGCTACCTGTTCGCGCCGGCCCTGCCGGCCCCCGCCTTCGAGGCGATGCTGGCCAAGCAGGACAAGGCGGCCGAGAGCGAGACCGGGACCGAGACCGGGACCGGCGCCGACCACCGGGCGGCATCGGCCGAGTAGGGCAGGGAACGGTTGCCGCGGCGGCGCATCTTCCGTAACGATCCTGTTTTCGGGCGATGCCCGGCGCGGGAGGCCGAATCATGATGCTTGAGACCGACGGGTGGAGCGAGGTCCGGCTTGCCGACGCACGGTGCTTCGAGATGGCCTCCGAGACGACGGGCGAGACCTATCGCATCCTGGTGCGCATTCCCTCCGAACCGCCGCCGCCCGGCGGCTACCCGGCCCTCTGGATGCTCGACGGCGACGCCAGCTTTCCGCTGTGCCTGCCCCAGGCCATCCAGCCGGCTTCCGGTCGCGAGGACCCCGGCGTGATCGTGGCGGTAGGCTTTCCCGGCGGGGCGAGCTTCGACGTCGATGCCCGGGCGCGCAACTACACGCCGGAGCCGGACGGCGACACCGGCGATCTCCACTCGCCGGCCTTCGGCGGTGCGGCCGGCTTCCTGCGCTTCCTCACCGAGGAGCTGCGGCCGGCCATCGCCGCCCGCCTGCCGCTCGATGAGATGAGGCAGACGCTGTTCGGCTTCTCCTATGGCGGCCTCTTCACCATGTTCGCGGCGCTCGGCGACCACGGCCGCTTCCAACGCTACTGGGCGGCCAGCCCCTCGCTGTGGTTCTCGGACGGCCTGCTGCTCAGGCGGATGCGGGCGACGGCGGCGGTGGCCGGCGAGCGGCTGGTGCTGACCGTCGGTCGCGACGAGCAATACCCGGCCCGCGATCCCGGCGAGGAGCGGCGCCGCCACATCGACCGTCGCGCCATGGTCGACGGCGTCACCGAAGCCGCCGTGCTGATCACCGCCGCCAACCCCGACCTCAGAACCGAACTGATCGTCGCCGCCGACCACGACCACTTCGACATGCTCATGCACGGCGCCCGCCGCGCCCGCCGGCTGGCGTTCGGCGGGAGCTGAACGAGGAAAGAGGGGCGATTGTGTCGAAGACTGACGAAAGAACCGAACTCGGGCTTTCCCTGGAAGAGGGGCTGAAGGAAGCCTTGGCGTGGAAGCGCGGAGAGATCGCCCTTGAGACGGTGAACCTCGATCCCATGCGAGGACGAGATGTCGAAGGGCCATACCAGGCTGGCTCGCTTTTGGAGCACGATATCGGCGGCTCGTTTCGTTCTGCCTGAGGTCCTCGCCTGCGCAAGGATGACAACCTGATATAAAGGGGAAACAGCTGGAGTGCGGGGCATACAGCTTGATGCCGCATGAGCGGCATGCATTGCGAATGGCGCGTGACGAGAAGCGCCCTCCACCTAACCGATTGTCACCACTATATATAATGCTGTCATCCTTGCGCAGGCGAGGACCTCAGGCAGGATGGAGCGCGACGCCGATATCGCGCTCCCGCGCTCCCTCCCGGCCCTGAACGGCAAAAGGGCGACCCGGAGGCCGCCCCTTCTTACTAGAGCTTCTTGGTCCCTGTCAGAACGTCGTCGCCAGCTTGAAGGAGACGCTGCGGGGTTCGCCGTAGAAGTTGAACACCGAGGTGCCGCCGACGCGCTCGTAGTACTTTTCGTCGAACAGGTTGTTGACGGTCAGCGTCGCCGTGACGTTGTCGCTGAACTTGTAGCCGGCCTGCAGGTCGACCACGGCGTAGGCCGGGGCCTCGATGGTGGTGGCGCTGGCGACGCCGGTGGTCGAGTTGACGGACCTCGCCACGTTCTTGAACGAGGAGAACACCTTGACGCCGCCGCCGACGAACAGGCCGTCGGTCCAGTCGCCGCGCCCGTCGAGGGTGTACTTGGTCCACAGCTGCAGCATGTGCTCGGGGGTGTAGAACTCCGAGCCGGCGGCGCGCGTCGTGTTCTTGTACTCGGTGTCGGTGTAGGTGTAGCCGAAGGCCACCTCCCAGTTCTCCATCACCTCGCCGCTCACCTCGGCCTCGAAGCCCCTGAGATGGGCCTTGCCGAGGCCGAGATAGCTGCCGAGGTTGTCGGGGTCGGAGATGGCGCGGTTCTCGTCGTTGAGGTCGAACAGCGCCAGCGAGGCGTTGACGCCGTCGAACAGCTCGGCCTTGAGGCCGACCTCGAACTGGCGGCCGGTGCGCGGGTCGAGGAGGTTGCCGGAGACGTCGGTCGCCGTCTGCGGCTGGAACACCTCGGTGTAGCTGCCATAGACCGAGACGTCGTCGGTGAGGTCGTAGACGACGCCGGCATAGGGCGTGAACTTGCCCTTCTCGCTCGACGACGTGCTGCCCGAGGTGGTCTCGAACCAGGAGAAGCGGCCGCCGCCGATCAGCGTCAGCGGGTCGATGGGCTTGACGCGCAGCTGGCCGTAGAGCCCCCACTGCGTAAGGTCGGTTTCGGTGGCCGCGCCGTAGGTGACGGTCGGCTTGGCGAGGTCGTCGTTCCAGTCGTAGATGTTCTGGTCGCCGGCGATGGTGCCGGTGGCGCTCCTGAGCGAACTGTCGGTGGTGCGGTAGTCGGCGCCGGCGATGATGTTGTGCTCCTGGCCGAACAGCTCGAACGGCTTGCTGACGTGGGCATCGAGCGACACCGAATCCTGCGTGTAGTCGCGGGCGAGCCAGCGGGTGTCGGCCGAGCCGTTGATGTCGCCGTTGGGCAGCGCGTAGCTCGACGCGTAGGCGTAGAGGAAATCGACGTCGACATGCGAGTAGAGCGCCGACACCTTGGCGTGGCCGCCGTCGTCGAACTTGTGCTCCACCTCGGCGATGTAGTCGGTGACGTTGTTCTCGAAGTTGTTCCACTTGGCGCCGGTGTAGGTGGAGCGGTCGAGATCGAGCAGCGTGCCGTCGGCCAGCGTCGGCAGGCCGTTGAAGGGCGTGATGTCGCGCTGGCGATGGTTGATGGTGAGGGTGGCCGTGGTGTTGTCGGTGATGTCGGCGGCGACGGTGCCGTAGGCGACGGCCACCTTGTTGTCGACCGTGTCGGTCCAGCTGTCCTTGGCCGACAGCGCGCCGACGAGGCGGCCGCGCACGCTGCCCGACTGGTTGAGCGGGCCGGTGATGTCGCCCTCGATGCGCTTGCCCTTCCAGCTGTCGAAGATGGTGTTGACCTCAGTCTTGTACTGGTCGGAGGCCTGCTTCAGGCGCATGTTGATGGCGCCGCCCGGCTCCGAGGCGCCGCCGAACAGGCCGGCCGGGCCGCGCAGGATCTCGATGTGGTCGACGGTGGCCATGTCGGGCTGGGTGCCGTAGATCGAGGACACCGGCGTCGGCAGGCCGTTCAAGTAGAGATAGTCGTATTCGAAGCCGCGCGAGAAGAGGCTGGAGCGGCCGTCGTCGTTACTGAGCACCACGACGCCCGGCGTCTTGCGCAGCACGGTGTCGAGTGAGGTGAAGTTGCCGTCGTCCATGCGCTTGCGGGTGACGACGGTGGACGACTGCGGCACCTCGCGCAGCGGGCGGGTGTCCTTGTCGCCGACCGAGACCAGCTTGGAGGCGTAGCTGCCGCTGCCCTCGGTCTCGTAGGTGGCGCCCTCGACGACGATGGGTTCCAGCTCGGTGGCGTCCTCGGCCATGTCGGCTTTGGCGGTCGGTTCCTGGGCCTTCACGGCGGAGATCGTGCCGGCCAGCATGGTCGTGGCCAGGAGTGCGATGCCGCAGGCCCGGCACAGGCTTCTATAGTCGCTCATCCATACCCCCAAAGACGGCGGAGCCCCTCCGCCGCGCCGCGGCCGGCCTTCCGCGCCGGAGGGCCGCGTGCCGCGACAAAACTTGACTGTGAGATCGCTCTATTTCTATAGGTGGTCGGGATGGCGTCTGCTGTCGTCAACCGGTCAGAAACTTATGCAGGAG
>JAUVXG010000124.1 GCA_030603685.1 Pleomorphomonas sp. | reverse complement strand
GCGGCTTCTAGTTTGTTTTCCGCCTCAGGCGCCGGCGGGTGGTTCGTGTCTGCCTCAGTTGCCGGCGGGCCGCCGGCCCTTGGCTTTCGCTCCGCTTTTCATCTTTCGGGGCTTCGCCACGAAAGACACGCTCCGCGCGGCGCCGCTTGGCGCCGGAAGCCGCTGGACGCGGCTTCGGGTTTGTTTTCCGCCTCGGTCGCCGGCGGGCCTCCGGGCTTTTGTTCTTTGCCTCAGGCGCCGGCAGGCTTCCAGCCTTTGGCTTTCGTGCTCCGCACGGGCGCCGCTTGGCGCCGGAAGCCGCTGGACGCGGCTTCGGGTGCTGTTCCTGCATTGTCAGTTGGTGTTCAGAGCCGGAAGATGGCGCGGGACCAGGTGACGAGATGCTCGAAGAAGGGCGCGACGGCGCGCAGGCGGCCGTAGTCGCCGGCGCAGCCGTGATGCAGGCCCTCGTAACGGCGGAAATCGAGCGTGACGCCGGCGGCGGCGAGGCGGCCGGCATAGGCTTCGCCCTCGTCGCGCAGCACGTCGCAGCCGGCCGTGAGCAGCAGCGTCGGCGGAAGATCGGCGAGGCTCTCGGCCCTGAGCGGCGAGGCGTGCGGATGGGTGCGCGCGGATGGGTCGGGCACGTAGTGATCCCAGAACCAGGCCATGTCGTCGGCGGTGAGGCCGAAGCCTTCTGCGAACTCGGTGTAGGACGGATGACCGGCGGCGATGTCGTCGGTAACCGGGTAGATCAGCATCTGGCCGGAGAGTGCCGGCCCGCCCTCGTCGCGGATGCGCAGGGCGGTGACGGCGGCAAGGTTGCCGCCGGCGCTGTCGCCGCCGACGATCAGCTTGGCCGGGTTGACTCCGAGGCGGTTGGCGTGGCCCGCGACCCAGCGGACGGCTGCGAGGCAATCGTCGCTCGCCACCGGGAAGCGATGTTCGGGCGCCATGCGGTAGTCGACGGAAACGACGACTGCACCGACGCTGGCGCACAGGTTGCGACAGACGTTGTCATGGGTGTCGAGCGAGCAGAGCACCCAGCCGCCGCCGTGGATGTAGACGATGCCCGGCAGGATGTCGCCTTCGCCGAACGGTCGGTAGACGCGCGCCGCGATGGTGCCTCCGTTGACGGGAATGACGATGGTCTCCACCGCCTTCACAGGGGCGCCGGCCGCGCGCGCCTCGGCTTCGGCGCGAGCTCGGGCGGCTGCGGCCGAGAGGTCCTTGAGTGGCGGCTCGCCACGCGCGGCGGCGGCGGCGAGATCGGCGGCGATTTCCGGGTGAAGCGGCATGACGTCCTCCAACGCGCATTTTTCACAAGTGAAGCGCTTTGGAGCCGCGCCGGAAAGAGTGCTTTTCCGCTTATGACCAGAATTCGTCGGTTCGTCGGTGATCGACGCCGAGGGTTGACTTGGCGGCCGGGCGGCTCGAAAAGTCGGAACCCCATTCCGGCAACAGCCTTGCGGAGAGTCCCATGACCGAGGTGAAGCGTGACAGCGTCGATCAGGCTGAAGTCGATCGCTTCTCGGCGATGGCCAGGGAGTGGTGGGATCCGAACGGCAAATTCAAGCCGCTGCACCGGTTCAGCCCGGTCCGGCTCGCCTATATCAAGCGCGAGGTTTGCCGGCACTTCGGTCGCGACGAGCGCGCCGCCGACGCCTTTACCGGCCTGTCTTTCCTCGACATCGGTTGTGGCGGCGGCCTCGTCTCCGAACCGATGGCACGGCTTGGCGCTACCGTCACCGGGGTCGATCCCTCGCCCGTCAATATCGAGGTTGCACGCCTGCACGCCGCCGAAACCGGCGTGACCGTGGACTATCGCGCGACCACCGCCGAGGAGTTGCTCGCCGCAGGCGATCGCTTCGACGTCGTGCTGGCACTGGAAGTGGTCGAGCATGTCACCGACGTGCCGGCCTTTCTCGAGACGGTGGCCGGTTTGGTGAAGCCGGGCGGTCTTGTCGTCGCCGCCACGCTCAATCGCACATTGAAGGCGCTTGGCCTTGCCGTGGTCGGTGCCGAGTACGTGTTGCGCTGGTTGCCCCGCGGCACGCAC
Organism: Pleomorphomonas sp.; assembly: GCA_030603685.1. Lineage (GTDB taxonomy): Bacteria > Pseudomonadota > Alphaproteobacteria > Rhizobiales > Pleomorphomonadaceae > Pleomorphomonas. The sequence continues at coordinate 12,352 of JAUVXG010000124.1, read as the reverse complement.
GACTGGAAGAAGTTCGTCAAACCGGAGGAGCTGGAAGCCCCGCTCCAGGACGCCGGCCTGACGCTGCTCGACCGGCGCGGCGTGGTGTTCGACCCCATTCGCTTTGCCTGGAAGGAAAGCGACGATACCGACGTGAACTACATGGTGCTGGCGACGCGACCCGCAGCCTCTTCCTGACGTTCGAAAGCGGCATTCCGGTTACGGCGCGCCGTGCGTGGAGCTAGTCCGGATCGCAAGCTGCGATCTCGATGCGCTCCTCGTCGTCCTCCAGCGGCTCAAAACGGCTCTACAGGACCTGAAATGTGTTCGGAGCGATGAAGAGACTTCCGGTAAGGCTCCGGTTTCGCGTGCTGACGCGCTCCCAGGCCATGTCGTCGGTGCAGTTGAGACGATAGAGAACGGCCTCTCCGCCGTGTTCCGCGACGATAGCCCGAGTTCGCTCCCGTTCGGTTCGTGTCCAGAAGCCGAAATCCAGGATCACGCTGGTTCCCAAATCAAGGCAGCGCGTCCATGTGGTCTCCATGACGGCGAAGACGCGGCGGGCATAGTCCGGGAAGCGCTCCGCCGGAGGGTCCTCGCCGTAGAGCCGGTTCATCCACTCGTCATGGGTAAAGCGAAGAGCCTTCTCCTGCTCTTCAAGGCGCTTGGCGAATGTCGTCTTTCCTGCTCCGATGAACCCATGAAGCAGGAACGCTTTTGGTTTCGGGTCCATGTTTCCCGCAGGTCCGGAGCTTTGGCAGCCCGCATTTGGCTCAGGCGCCGGTTTGCCTATCTCAGCTGTTCGCGTCTGTCCTAGTTGCGCTCGCCGGGCAGAACGGGCAGCGGCAGGATGTCGACGCCATCCTCGACGAGGGCGCGGGCGTCCTCTGCGGTGGCTTCGCCGTGAACGGCACGAACAGGTGCTTCGCCGAAGTGAATGCGGCGCGCTTCCTCGGCGAAGCGCTTGCCGACATTCTCGGAGCCATCAAGCAGCGCGGCCTTGATTTCCTTCAGCTTCTCGATGAACTCGCGAGCCTCGGGCGGAACGGCGACGAGTTGCTTGTCCTGCGGCTGCGTCGGCGCGACGGCCTTGCTTTCCGACGTCGTGACGTTCGGCCGCATCAGTGCCTTGCCGACCGACGTCGAGCCGCACTCGGGGCAGGCGCAAAGGCCGGCCGACGACTGGACGTCGAAATCCTCCGAGGAACGGAACCATCCCTCGAACTCATGGGCATTGGAACAGACGAGCGAATAGCGGATCATGACTTTCAACATGGCGCGCCGGCTTTGCCATCGCAAGTCCGGCGCTCCTATTTTGCGGTTACACGACAAAGGAACGGGCACACAAACGCCACTGTGTTGCGCAACATCCGCGTTCGAGGTGTCCATTGTCGCTGTCTTGCGAGGCGGACCCCGCATTTCCGTCGGCTTGTATCGAATCCGGGACGCAGGATGAAGCGGCTTTTGAGTGGACTGGTGCTGTTGGCGCTTGGAGGAACGGCCTACCATGCGGGCATGGCGCGCTTCGGCTCCGGCTCTCCCCCTCCGATGGTGCCGCTGGAACAACAGGCCGACCTGATCGAAGTCAGCAAGTCGCAACGAACCTTGACGCTTGCCAGAGACGGTGTGCCGATCGCCACGTTCCCGGTCGCTTTTGGGGCTGCGGCCGATGCGGGGCCAAAGCGTCAGGAAGGGGACGAGCGAACGCCGGAGGGTCAATACCTCATCGATTGGCGGAATGCGCGATCATCGGCCTATCTCAGCCTGCACATTTCCTACCCGGATGCCGGTGACCTTGCCGGGGCAAACCGGCGCGGCGTCCCGCCCGGCGGGGATATCATGATCCACGGGCTTCCCAATGGTTGGGGCTGGCTTGGCCCCATCCACCATCTCGTCGACTGGACCGACGGCTGCATCGCGGTCACCAACGCGGAGATGCGCGAAATCTGGGCTCGGGTGCCAAACGGCACGCCGATCCGGATCGATCCCTGAGCGCGAGGTCACTCCGCCAGCGTGAACCGGCGCTCGTTCTCGAGCGAGGGGATGCGGGCACGGGTGAGCTCCACTTCGTTGAGGTCGATGTCGGCGACGACGACGCCGGGGTCGGCGTGGTCGGCTTCGGCGATCACCTTGCCCCATGGGCCGACGATCAGCGAATGGCCGTAGGTCTCGCGGCCGTCCTCATGCGTACCGCCCTGGGCGGCCGATACCATGAAGCAGCCGTTCTCGATGGCGCGGGCGCGCTGCAGCACGTGCCAATGCGCCTCGCCGGTCTGGCGGGTGAAGGCGGCCGGCGCGCCCATGATCTCGACGTCGGCATGGCCGTAGGCCCGGAACAGTTGGGGGAAGCGCAGATCGTAACAGATGGCGAGGCCGATCTTCGTTCCTGCCGCTTCCACGACAATGGCGCTTTCGCCCGGCGTGTAGGCGGCGCTTTCGCGCCAGGTTTCGCCCATGGGCAGATCGACGTCGAACATGTGGATCTTGTCATAGCGGGCACGAAGTTCGCCGGTGGGCGCGAAGACATAGGCGCGATTGGCGATCTTGCCGTCGTCGCGGCGAATGGCCAGGGAACCGAAATGCAGGGTGATGCCGAGCTCGCGCGCGAGATCGGCGCCGCGGGCGACGAAGGGATCCTTCGCCTCGACCGCCAACTGTCCCAGCATGTCGGCGCGGTCCCGCTCGATGATGTTGGTCATCTCCGGGGTCTGGACATAGGTGGCGCCGGCGGCGGCGGCATCGCGGATGAGCGCCTCGACCTCGGGCAGGTTCTTCGACGGATCGCGGCCGGACCGGAGCTGGACGGCGGCGACACAGAGCGGACGCGTCATCTTTGTTTCCTTAGCCTGCGAGGAGGGCGTCGAGCCGCCCTTCTGCGTCGAGCGCGTAGAGATCGTCGCAGCCGCCGACATGGGTGTTGCCGAGAAAGATCTGCGGAAAGGTGGAGCGGCCGGAGCGCTGCATCATCTCGGCCTTGAGGGCGCGATCGCTGCCGGCGTCGATCTCGGTGAACGCAGCCCCCTTCCTGTTCAGGAGCGCCTTGGCCCTGACGCAGTAGCCGCAGCCCTCGCGGGTGTAGATGGTGACCGGAACCATGCGGGCCTCCTTAAATGAGAACTCTCGATGCGAATCTATAGCCCGCTTCAACGCGGCGCCACAACCCGCGCCAGAGTCAGCACGTCGACGGCCGCGGCGCCGGCGGCGAGCAGCGCGCGGGTGGCAGCCTCCAGAGTGGCGCCCGTGGTCAGCACGTCGTCGACGAGGATCGGCCGGCGGCCGGCGAGCATGGCCTTCCTCGCCGCGGGCACCATGAAGGCGCCGCGCATGTTGCGTTCTCTCTCGTCACGACCAAGCCCGACCTGTCGGGGCGTGCGGCGCATGCGCAGGAGGAGACGGGTGGCAACCGGCAGACCGGTGAGCCGACCAACCTGGTGTGCGAGCAGGGCTGCCTGGTTGAAACGCCGGCTGGCGAGCCGTCCCCAGTGTAGTGGTATCGGCACCAGCATGTCGGCGTCAGCGACAAGTTCATGGGCGACCCGAGCCATCCAGGCGCCGAGCATGGGGGCGAGATCGGTGCGGTCGGCGTATTTCAGCGCATGGACGAGGTCCGGCACGGGACCTTCGTAGGAAACCGCCGAACGAGCGCGGGCAAAGGCCGGAGGGCTTGCGACCGCGGGCGCGGAGAGTATGCCGGGGCCGAGGTCGATGGGCAGCGGCGTGCCGAGCCGCTCGCACCATGGGCGCTCCAGGAAGAGGACCTTCTGCCAGCAGTCGCTGCAAAGCCCGCCGGCGCTGCCGAGGCGGGCGCGACACACGGGACAGGAAGGCGGCAGCACGAGATCGGCAACGCCGCCGCAGGCGGCGCGAACCAGGCGGCCGGTCGCGGCGGTGGCATCGAAATGCACCGTTCGTCGGCGCGGGATAGTGGCGGAAAGGGGAAGCCAGATTTCGGGTTCAGCTGCCATGTTGCGCTCGCCGGTTGCGGAGAAAATAAAGCACGCGCGGCAGGCTTCCACCAGTGGCCATGCCAGTCGGGATTTGACGCCTCGACGCCGGCCGCCTATCACCCTGTCGAACCCGTTGCCGGAGGCTCGCCGATGACCCCCGTGATCTTCGACCGCTCCCTGTTCGCCCGCCGGAGGGCGCGGGCGCTTGCCGAGCGGCGCTCCGGCGCCGACTTTCTTCTGACGCTGGCCGCCGATGATCTTGCCGATCGCCTTGCCGCCGTCGACCGGCACTTCTCGCGAGCCCTGGTGGTCGGCGATCCGACCGGTCTGCTGGCGGACCGGATCGCTGCCGGCCGGGTCGATACGGTGGTTCGAGCAGATCTTCTGGTTCCCGGCGTCGATGGCGGAGGTGTCGTCGTGATCGACGACGAGGCGCTGCCGTTCGCGAACGGCGTCTTCGACCTCGTGGTCTCCTCGCTGGCCCTGCAGTTTGCCAACGATCTGCCTGGCGCACTGATCGAGGCGCGACGCGTGCTTCGGCCCGACGGCCTGTTCCTGGGCGTGCTGGCCGGCGGCGAGACGCTGACCGAACTCCGGCAGGCCTTCCTGACGGCGGAAAGCCGTCGCACCAGTGCCAGTCCGCGCGTCGCGCCGATGGCCGAGGTGCGCGACCTCGGCGGGCTGCTGCAACGGGCCGGTTTTGCCCTGCCGGTGGCCGATCAGGATCGGCTGACGCTGCGTTACTCAAGCGCACTGGCGCTGATGGACGACCTCAAGGCGATGGGGGCGACCAGCGTTCTGGTCGACCGGCGTCGTGGCCTGACCGGGCCGGCGCTCATAGCCGAGGTGGCGGCGGTCTATCAGGAGATGTTCGGCGATCCGGACGGGCGCGTCAGGGCCAGTCTTTCGCTGGTGTCGCTGTCGGGTTGGGTGCCGCATGAAAGCCAGCAGAAGCCGCTTCGGCCGGGCAGTGCCAAGATGCGCCTCGCCGATGCACTGAAGTCCCAGCCGCGGACGACGGGTGATTAACTCGACGTCGACATCTTGCCGGCGAGATACTCGAACGTGTTGCTCATCTGGTTGGATACGTCGGTCATGGTCATCATGCCGATCAGTGCCAGGCCGACCATCATCAAGAGGATGCCGTACTCGATGGCGGTGGCGCCCTCGGTGTCGCGCAGGAGGGCATCGAGCCGGCGCAATCCCCGTTCCGGACGCTTCGTCGCCATGCTGCCGCCTCTTCCTTTTCGGGAATGCCATGATCGGCCGGCCGCGCGGCCAGCCATGCGCAACGCCTATCCTTGCCGTGAAATCATGATGATTTCGTATATGTCGGTTACGAAAAACCGCCGGAAAGCGGCGACAGAAGATCCTGGAGATGGGGGATCAGCGGCTCGTCGGCCGGCGGCATTGGGTAATCGCGCAGCTTCTGGGGGCGGACCCAGACCAACGCCTGCCCTTCGCGCCCCGCCACGTCGCCTTCCCAGCGGCGACAGACGTAGAGCGGCATCAACAGGTGGAAATCGTCGTAGGCGTGGCTGGCGAAGGTGAGCGGGGCGAGGCAGGCGTGCTTGACGGCAATGCCGAGCTCTTCCTTGAGCTCCCGGATCAGCGCGTCCTCCGGTCGCTCGCCAACCTCGAGCTTGCCGCCGGGAAACTCCCACAGACCGGCGAGCGTCTTGCCCTCCGGCCTTTGAGCCAGCAGGATGCGCCCGTCGGCGTCGATCAGGGCGCAGGCGACCACCAGCACCATTTTCATCGGCGGCTCTCCGAGCTCACAGGGATCAGCTGCGATAGTCGCCGTTGATGGCGACGTATTCCTTGGTGAGATCGCAGGTCCAGACGGTGGCCTGCCCGTTGCCGAGACCGATGTCGGCCCGGATGACGATCTCGTCCTTGCGCATGGCCGCCGAGGCGGCGTCTTCGGAGTAGTCCGGGTCGCGCTCGCCTTCGACGGCGACGCGGATTCCGCCGAAATAGATGGCAAGGCGGTCGCGGTCGGCCGGTTCGCCGGCCTTGCCGACGGCCATGACGACGCGGCCCCAGTTGGCGTCCTCGCCGGCCACGGCCGTCTTGACCAGCGGCGAATTGGCGATGGCGAAGGCGATGCGCTTGGCCGAGGCGTCGTCGACGGCGCCGGTGACGTTGACCTCGATGAACTTGCGGGCGCCTTCACCGTCGCGCACCACCATCTTGGCGAGGTCGAGCAGCAGGGCCTCGATCGCGGCGCGGAAGGCGGCAAGGCGCGGGTCGGCCGGGTCGGCGATGCGTGGCGCGCCGCGTCCGGCCGCCTTGCCGGTGGCGAACAGCAGCAGCGTGTCGGAGGTCGAGGTGTCGCTGTCGACGGTAATCGAATTGAACGACTGCTTGGCGCCTTTGGATATGAGGTCCTGCAGCACCGGCGCCGCTAGCGGTGCGTCGGTGAAGATGAAGGACAGCATGGTCGCCATGTCGGGCGCGATCATGCCGGCGCCCTTGGCCATGCCATTGATCGTCACCGGCACGCCGCCGAGGTCGACGGTGGCAGTCACCACCTTCGGGAAGGTGTCGGTGGTCATGATGGCGCGGGCGGCATCGATCCACGGCGTCGGCGCCAGACGGCCGGACAAGTCGCCGAGCACGGCTTGGAACTTCTTCGGTTCGAGCGGTTCGCCGATGACGCCGGTCGAGGCAAGGAAGACCTCGCCGGACGGAATGCCGAGGGCGGAGGAAACGTAGGCGGCGGAGGCCTCCACCGTCTCGCGACCCTTCTTGCCGGTGAAGGCGTTGGCGTTACCGGAGTTGACCATCAACGCACGGGCCTTGCCGACGGGAAGATTGGCGCGGCACCAGTCCACCGGAGCCGACGGGCACTTGGATGTCGTGAAGACGCCGGCTACCTCGGTTCCCTCGTCGAGGGCGACCAGCAGCACGTCGGTTCGCCCCTTGTACTTGATGCCGGCGGCGGCGGTCGCAAAGCGCACGCCTTCGAGGGCGGGCAGCTCGGGATGGGACTTGGGGGCGAGCGGGGACTGGGTTCCGGACATCTTCGGCTCTTGGCGAGAGGCGGTGAGGAGGCCCCGGCCAACCTGTGGCCGGGGCGGTAGACCAATCAGTTGGCGGGAGCGGGCGTCGCCGGGGCGGCAGGCGCCGCGGCCGGGGCAGCCGGCGGGGTCAGGATCTCGATCTTGGCCGCTTCGCGCATCTTGGCGAGCGTCTCCTGATACTTGTCGCGCTCGACCACCTGGACGACCTGCTCGCGCACCTGGTCAAGCGTCGGCACCGGCTGCGCGCGGCGCTCCTCGACCTTGAGGATGTGGTAGCCGAACTGGGTCTTGACGGGCTTGGTTGAGGTCTCGCCGGGCTTCAGCGCGAAGGCTTCCGCCTCGAACTCCGGCACCATCTGGCCCTTGGTGAAGAAGCCGAGGTCGCCGCCGGTCGGCTTGGAGCCGGGGTCTTCCGACTTCTCCTTGGCGATGGCCTCGAAGTCACCGCCGTCGGCCAGCTGCTTGATGATGGCGTTGGCTTCCTCCTCGGTCTTCACGAGGATGTGACGGGCGTGCACCTCCTCGGGGGCGACGTAGCCGGCGGTATCCTTTTCGTAGCGGGCCTTGATCTCGTCCTCGGTGATCTTGCCCTGGACCTCGTCCTCGACATAGGTGTTGCGGAGGGCCTGCGCCTCGAGGAAGGCCATGCGGGCCTTGTACTTCGGGCTGTCAGCGGTGCCGGCGGCGAGGGCGGCGTCGGCCATGACGTGCATGTCGACCAGGGCGTTGATCAGCATCGTGCGGCGCTGCGCCTCGGGGATCTGCGCAAGCTGATCGCCGAACACGTCGGTGGCCATCTGGAGCTCGGAGGCGGTGATATCCTTGCCGTTGACGCGGGCCACCACGTCCTCTGCCGAGGCGGGCAGCACGGAAAGCGGCAGGGCGATGAGAGCGGCGAGAAGACCGAGGCGACCGCGAGCGCCGGCGGCGGGAGCAAAGTTCATCGGGGACGATCCTGTCTTCGGTCCGCGCCCGGAGATCGGGCCGGTACCGTGTGGCAGCCCTATAGCGCGCCCGGCGCGCGGCGGCAAACTATCCGTGGCGGAGTGGCCCAAAAAAGACGGTCTTCGAGAGGCGGATCCAGCCCACGTGGTCGTCGGGTTCCAGCCTCGCGGGAAGCGCCGATTCCGGCCATCGGGATGGGGCCAGCGTTGACATATCTCCGACCCCGCCATAGATGGAGCGTGGCTTGGCAGGTCGGGCGAACGGCGGCGCGGAACCAAACTTCGGTGCCGCCATTGTTCCTTCCAGCGCCTGCGCATGGAATTCTGATCGAAGGGATGGGCTGCCATGGTCGGCCTCGGCGGATTAGCACGCAAGATTTTCGGTTCGGCGAACGATCGTCGTATTCGCTCCTACCGCCCCGCTGTGCAGGCGATCGGCGCTCTCGAAAAGGAAATGGAAGCGCTGTCCGACGAGGCGCTCGCCGGCAAGACCGTCGAATTCCGCGAGAAGCTCGCCGCCGGTGCCGAGCTCGACACGCTTCTGCTCCCCGCTTTCGCGGTGGTGCGCGAGGCCGCCAAGCGCGCGCTCGGCCAGCGCCATTTCGACGTGCAGTTGATCGGCGGCATGGTGCTCAACGACGGCGACATCGCCGAGATGAAGACCGGCGAAGGCAAGACGCTGGTGGCGACGCTCGCCGTCTATCTCAACGCGCTGCCGGGCAAGGGCGTCCACGTCGTCACGGTCAACGACTATCTGGCCAGCCGCGACGCCGAGTGGATGGGGCGGGTCTACCGCTTCCTCGGGCTCACGGTCGGCATCATCGTCCACGGTCTTTCCGACGACGAACGCCGCGCCGCCTATGCCTGCGACATCACCTACGCCACCAACAACGAGCTCGGTTTCGACTATCTGCGCGACAACATGAAATATGAGAAGGCGCAGATGGTGCAGCGCGGCCACCACTACGCCATCGTCGACGAGGTGGACTCGATCCTGATCGACGAGGCGCGCACGCCGCTGATCATTTCCGGTCCGCTCGAAGACCGCTCCGACTTCTACAACACCATCGACACCTTCATTCCCGGCATCGCCGACGAGGATTTCGAGGTGGACGAGAAGCAGCGCACGGCGATCTTCTCCGAGCTCGGTACCGAGCGGATGGAAGAGCGCCTGCGCGAGGCGGGCCTTCTCAAGGGCGGTTCGCTCTATGACGTCGAGAACGTCTCGGTCGTCCATCACCTCAATCAGGCGCTCCGGGCGCACAAGCTGTTCCAGCGCGATCGCGATTACATCGTCAAGGACAACGAGGTCGTCATCATCGACGAGTTCACCGGCCGCATGATGCCGGGCCGCCGCTATTCGGACGGCCTGCACCAGGCGCTGGAGGCCAAGGAGCACGTTCGCATCCAGCCCGAGAACCAGACGCTCGCCTCGATCACCTTCCAGAACTATTTCCGCATGTACGAGAAGCTGGCCGGCATGACCGGTACGGCCTCGACGGAAGCGGACGAGTTCGCCGACATCTACGATCTCGAAGTCGTGGAAATTCCGACGCACCGCCCGATCGCCCGTATCGACGACCATGACGAGGTCTACCGGACCGTCGAGGAGAAATACGCGGCCATCGTCGAGACGATCCGCGCCTGCAAGGAGAAGGGCCAGCCCATCCTGGTCGGCACCACCTCCATCGAGAAGTCCGAGCAGTTGGCCGATCTTCTCAAGAAGCGCGGCTTCCAGCAGAGCGATCCGGACGTGCTGATGGACGGCGACAAGCCGGTGTTCCAGGTGCTCAACGCCCGCTATCACGAGCAGGAAGCCTACATCATCTCCCAGGCCGGCCTGCCGGGCGCCGTGACGATCGCCACCAACATGGCCGGTCGCGGCACCGACATCCAGCTCGGCGGCAACGCCGACATGCTGATCGCCCGCAAGCTCGCCGATGTTCCGCCGGGACCGGAGCGCGAGGCCCGCGAGGCGAAGATCCGCGAGGACGTCGAGCGTCTCAAGGAAAAGGCGCTGGCCGCCGGCGGCCTGTTCGTGCTCGGCACCGAGCGCCACGAGAGCCGCCGCATCGACAACCAGCTGCGTGGTCGCTCCGGCCGCCAGGGCGACCCTGGCCAGTCGCGCTTCTACCTGTCGCTTCAGGACGACCTGATGCGCATCTTCGGGTCCGACCGCATGGACGGAATGCTTCAGAAGCTCGGCCTGAAGGACGGAGAGGCCATCATCCATCCGTGGATCAACAAGGCTCTCGAGAAGGCGCAGCAGAAGGTCGAGGCGCGCAACTTCGACATCCGCAAGAACCTTCTCAAGTTCGACAACGTCATGAACGATCAGCGCAAGGTGATCTTCGAGCAGCGCATCGAGCTGATGACGGAAGAGAGCGTCGCCGACACGGTCACCGACATGCGGCACGAGGTGGTTTCCGCCCTGGTGGCGCGCCATATCCCCGAGAACGCCTATGCGGAGCAGTGGGATGTCGCCGGTCTGCATGCCGCGGTGATCGAGACCCTGAACATCGAGGTTCCCGTCGCCGACTGGGCCAAGGAAGAGGGCATCGCCGACCAGGAGATCGAGGAACGTCTCATTGCCGCGGCCGACGCCGACTTCGCCGCCCGCGAGGAGCGTATCGGCGCCGAGCTGATGCGCCGTGTCGAGAAGGCCATCCTGCTGCAGACGCTGGACAACCTCTGGCGCGAGCATCTCGCCCATCTCGACCACCTGCGCTCGGTGGTCGGCTTCCGTGGTTACGCCCAGCGCGATCCGCTCAACGAGTACAAGACCGAGGCCTTCTCGCTGTTCGAGACGCTGCTCAGCGACCTGCGCCGGCAGGTGACGGCGAACCTCAGCCGCGTCGAGGTGCGCCAGGCGCCGCCCGAGACGCCGGCCTTCGACGATCGGGCTCTGTCGGCCCATCATGCCGACCCTGCCACCGGTCTCGACGAGGAGACCGCCGGTCCGGCACCGGCCTTTGCCGCTGGGCCGGTTGCCCGCGATGCCAACGATCCCTCGACCTGGGGGCATGTCGGCCGCAACGAGCCGTGCCCGTGCGGCTCCGGCAAGAAGTTCAAGCACTGCCACGGTCAGTTTGCCTGATGTTCGATCGCCAGTTCCGTCCGGAAGGTCGTCGATTATCCGGACGGAAGGGCTCAGGCATAGACAATTCGTCGAAATTGTTGCCTGAAAGGCCAATTGGAAAAGCTGATCAGCAATAGCACGAATTATGTCGGCAGCCCCAAAGGCGCATGCTGGAATTGAACGATTAATCTTGACTTTTAGTGTCAACTCTTTAATCAGATGGTGTCATGCGCCTTACCCAAGCCACCAATTATTCGATCAGGGTGCTGCTCTACTGTGCGGTGAATCCCGACCGCCCGAGCCGCGTCGCTGACATCGCCGCCACCTTCGACATGTCGGAGACGCACCTGTTCAAGATTCTGAAGGTGCTTGTGGATCACAAGTTCATCGAGACCATCCGTGGCCGTCACGGCGGGCTGAAGCTCGGCCGCCCGGCCGAGGAGATCAAGCTCGGCGACGTCATCGCCGCCACCGAGGAAAGCTTCCAGATGGCGGAGTGCTTCTCGGAGGAGGGGCGCAAGGACTGCCCGTTGATCCTGTCCTGCGAATACAATCGCGTGCTGCGCGAGGCGCTCGGCGCCTTCTTCGCCGTGCTCGACCGCTACACTGTGGCCGACATCGCCAAGGACCGCTCCCTGCTGCGCGGGGCGCTCGGCATCGACGATCTCCTGCACCCGGCGCTTGCCAGCGCCTGAGACGCCCTCGTCTCCATTCATTAAGCCCGCCCGGCGATTTCGTCGCGGCGGGCTTCGTCTTTTCAGCAGACCCTTTTCGGCGCTCACCTCGGTCCCCATATTGGTCGGCGAGGAGCAAGGGCCGTAGCCTAAGCTCAAGATATCCAGACGCTTCCGCCGGGCTTCGGACGGTGGAAGCGGGCTCCAGGAAAGGATGTCCAGATGAATTTCGAAAAGTATACCGAGCGGGCGCGCGGCTTCGTTCAGTCGGCCCAGACCATGGCGCTTGGTCGCGGCCACCAGCAGTTCGCGCCGGAGCATCTTCTCAAGGTGCTGCTCGATGACCCCGAGGGCATGGCCGCCGGCCTGATCAACGCCGCCGGCGGTGACGCCGGTCGGGCGCTTGCCGCCGTCGACCGGGCGCTCGAGGCGATGCCGCGCGTGTCCGGTGGCAATGGCCAGCTCTATCTCACGGCGCCGACCGCCAAGGTGTTCGCCACCGCCGAGGCGCTGGCCGACAAGGCGGGCGACAGCTTCGTCACCGTCGAGCGGCTGCTGATTGCGCTCGCCGTCGAGGCCGAGGCGGGCACGGCGAAGATCCTGAAGGAGGCGGGCGTTACCGCCAACGCGCTCAATGCGGCGGTCAACGAGATCCGCACGGGCCGCACGGCCGACAGCGCCTCGGCCGAAAGCGGCTATGACG
>JAUVXG010000197.1 GCA_030603685.1 Pleomorphomonas sp. | reverse complement strand
TGGCGCGCGGGCCATGCAGATTCACATCGGCGATCGGGTGGCCTGCCACGGCCGACAGCGCCGCCGCCGCGCCAATCTGGTAGGCGACGAGGCGCTCGATCTCGCCGGCCGAATAGGGCAGGACGCGCCGGCCGAAACCCCAGAGGTCGGGAAAGCCGGGGTGGGCGCCCACCGCGACGCCGCCCTCCCTGGCGAGGCGGAAGGTCTCGGCCATGATTTCCGGGTCGCCGGCATGCAGGCCGCAGGCGACGTTGGCCGAGGTGACCACGCCGAGCAAGGCGGCGTCGTCGCCGATGCGATAAGCGCCGAAGCCCTCGCCGAGATCGGCATTGAGATCGACGGAGCGGGGACGTGTCATCGCGGCGGTTCCGGTTGGTCCGGATCAGTATAGAGGCTCGGGCACGGGACGAAAGGTCGAAGGGCGTTCTTCACAGGGCGGGTGGGCCGGAACGCCGTCGCTGGCTTTCGCGTTGCACAGCGGATAGGGTGCGCCCGCAATCCGCCGGACCAGACCATGACGCACACGCCCGACCAGCCGGTTCTCGCCGAGGACGACAAGACCAAGATCGTCGTCACCGCTCTTCTCTGCATGTTCCTGGCCGCGCTCGACCAGACCATCGTCACCCCGGCGCTGCCGGTGATGGGCGCCTCGCTCGGCGGCGGCGAATGGGTGTCGTGGATCGTCTCTGCCTATTTCCTGACGGCGACGGCGGTGACGCCGCTTTATGGCAAGCTCGCCGATCTCAAGGGGCGGCGGCCGGTGCTCTATGCCGGCGTCGGCATTTTCGTGGCGGGATCGCTGATCTCGGCGATGGCGCCGTCGATGGCGGTTCTGATCGCCGGCCGCGCCTTGCAGGGGCTCGGTGGCGGTGGCCTGATGGCGCTCGTCCAGACCATCATCGGCGATGTGGCGCCGCCGCGCGAGCGCGGCAAGTACATGGTCTACATCTCCGCCGTCTGGGCGACGTCCAGCATCGCCGGACCGGTGCTCGGCGGCCTTCTGGCCGAGTACGTTCACTGGTCGGCGATCTTCTGGCTGAACCTGCCGCTCGGCATCGTGGCGGTCAGCCTGTCGATGAAGCCGCTGTCGCGCCTGCCGGACATTCGCCGCGACCACCGCCTGGATATCCTCGGCGCGCTGATGATCATGGCGGCGACGCTGTTGTTCCTGTTGCCGCTGACGCTCGGCGGGCATGCCTATCCCTGGAGCTCGCCGCTCATCCTGAGCATGCTGGCGCTGTCGGCGGCCACCTTCACCCTGTTCGCCTGGTACCAGTTCCAGCCGGAAGAGCCGCTGTTGCCGCCGCGCATCTTCGGAGACCGGGTGATCGCTCTCACCTCGGCCACCTCCTTTTTGGCGGCGGCCGGCATGTTCGGCTTCTCGGTCTACTATCCGGTCTACCTGCAACTGATCGACGGTCTCGGCGCCTCGGCGGCTGGTCTGGCGTTGCTCGGCCCGATGATCGGATCGGTGGCTGGCTCCAGCATCTCGGCGCGGATCCTGCGCAAGGGGAGGCACTACAAGCGGCTGCCGATGATCGGCAGCGCCCTGTCGATGGTGTCGCTGGCGGTGGTCGGCTTCCTCGCCGGTAACGTGTCCTTCTGGGTGATCGAGGCACTGGCGGCGCTGACCGCCTTCGGGCAGGGCACGCTGTTCCCGGTCGGCACCGTCATGGTGCAGAACGCCGCCAATCCGCGCGATCTCGGCACGGCCACCGGCGCCTACACCTTCGTACGGTCGCTGGGCTCGGTCGTCGCCATCGCCGTGCTGGGCGCCATCGTTGGCAGCGCCGGCATCGGCGATCACATCAGCGAGGGCGCGCTGGCGCCGGCGGCCCGGGAGGGCGCGGTGGCCGCCTTCAGGGCGCTGTTCTTCGCGGCCGCGGCGGCGCAGCTGTTGTCGCTGGCGCTGCTGTCCCGCATCGAGGAGCGACCGTTGCGCGGCCGTACGCCGCCGGTGGAAGAGTAAGGTCTGGTCGGCCGGGTCGGTCGGCGAGGGAGGAGTTCGAATGATCCTGCATTGCGTGTTCATGAAGATGCCGGCCGCCGCTTCGTCGGCCGACGTCCTGAAGCTCTACGGCGCGGTGGCGGCGCTGAAGTCGTTCATTCCCGGCATGGTCGATTTCAAGGCCGGCCCGAACGCCTCGCCGGAAGGGCTCGGTCACGGCTTCCAGCACGGTTTCGTCGTCACCTTCACCGACGCGGCGGCGCGCGACGCCTATCTCGTCCACCCCGAGCATGTGAAGGTCGGCGACAAGATCGTGGCGGCGGCCGAGGGCGGCTTGGACGGAATCCTCGTCTACGATTTCGAAGTCTGACGGCTTTCATATCGATTCAACCGCCGAGGCATTGTCGGCGGCCGGCGTTGGCTGTAGAGATTGGGAGTGTTGCGGAAGATACTTTCTTCTGAGTGACTCCCTTTCCCGCAGACCACAGCAGGCCCATGTCCTTCTCCGATCCGCTCGACCTTGCCGCCCGTCTGCCCGCGCCCGACCGCCTCGCCTTGTTCCTTGATGTCGATGGAACGCTGATCGGTCCCACCTACGCCGACCGCGAGCGCGGCATCGCCGCCGATCGCATCGCCCTGATCGACCGGCTGTATGACCTTCTGGGTGGCTCGCTCGCCATCGTCAGCGGTCGCTCGGTGGAAACGGTCGATCCGATGTTCGCTCCCTTGAAGCTGCCCGTCGCGGCGCTGCAGGGCGCCGACCGCCGCTTTGCCGACGGACGCCGCTTCACCCCGGTGCAGACCCCGGAAGAGCGCAAGGCGCTGGAAGAGATCGCCGAAGTGGTGGCTGAAACCTATCCCACCATGGATATCCAGTGGAAGATCGGGGCGCTGGCCATCGTCTACAACGAGGGCGATCCGATTGCGCTCGAAGCGGCGACACTGGCCGAGCGTCATTCCGGCGGCCACGTGGCAGTGATCCCGGGTCGTGTGTCGGTCGACGTGGTGCCGCGGGGCGCCAACAAGGGCTCCGGCATCGCTTTCCTGATGGAGCACAAGCCGTTCCTCGGCCGGGTTCCGGTGCATGTCGGCGACGACACGCCCGACGAGCCCGGCTTCTTCATGGCGCGCGACCTCGGTGGCTTCGGCATCACCATCGGCCGCAAGGTTGCTGGCGTCGACAGCCGTCTGCCCGACCACGAGGCGACGTGGGACATGCTCGCCGCCTACGAGGCGCGCTGGCTGGGTGACGAGCGCGCCGCCGCGCAGTAGTTTCTCGGCAGATCAGCCGATGGCGATCCGCACATAGGTGGTGTCGTCGAAATAGTCGCGACCCGGCATGAACGGCCGCGATCCCGCGACCATGCCCACCATCAGCGGATCGTTCTCACGGACGCGGGCGATTTCCGCCAACCCTTCGGCCAGCGTCGCTGCCGGCGACAGGAAGCCGTCGGAGGCGAGCACGATCTCACGGGCGTCGGCCACCTCGAACACCTCGATGAAGCGGTCGGGCACGTAGGTGCCGGCGAGGCCGCCATAGGCGAGGGGATCGTCGCTGTCGAGGTTGAGGAAGGCGTGCTGGGCGAGGACGAGCGGCCGGAAGGGCTGCTCCATCGTCGGCACCCTGAGTTCGGCGTCGAGACTGGTGAGACCAAGCCGGAGGCGCGCCCGGATGACGGCGCAGCGGAACTCGTAGCCGATGCGGTCGATCTCCTTGCCGCCATGATGCTCTCGCCCGTCGCTGCGGACATGGCAGTCGCCCACCCGCCAGACCTCGCCGCGCGACCGCGACCAGACGGCGGCCACCGCCGAGGGGCGCATGATCGTCTCATCCGGCCAGTCGCCGATCGCCCTGATGATGGTGGCCGTGGCGCGATCGACGAAGTCGCGGGCCGTAGCGCCCGGCTCCAGCTCCCTGACCGCTTGCTCCACCGCCTCGGCGGCGACGATACCGCCCGGCCGCCCGTCGATCGGACCGGAGGAGGTGGCGCCGTCGATGACGGCGACGAAGTCGTCGGTGACGACCAGGCGATCTTCCTTCTTCACCTCCGATTCCTTGCCGGTGGCGCACAGGCTTTCGACCACCCGGAACGGGCGCGGCGTGGCGGTCATGGAAGTCTCCACGTTGCGGTCCCGAGCGGCCGCGATGGCCTTACTCGACGTGACCGGTGATCTTCGGCAGATACTCGCCGCCATGCTCGACCCAGAAGCGGTACATCGCCTCGGCCGACGGCAGCAGACGCTTGTCGGTGCGGCGGACAACGTTCCAGGTCTTCATGAGGGGCAGGCCGACCACGTCCATGATGACGAGGCGGCCGGCTTCGACCTCGGCGGCGATGGTATGCGAGGAGATGAAGGAGATGCCGAGGCCGGCCATTACGGCCTGCTTGATGGTCTCGTTGGAGCCCATCTCGAACTCGCGGATATCTCGGCCGCCGTCGTGCTGGCTGATCAGTTGGCCGAAGGAGTTTCGCGTGCCGGAGTTGACCTCGCGAACCAGGAAGGTTTCGCCCATCAGCGCTTCGATGGGGATGTTGCGTTCGTTGGCCAGGGGATGGTCGGGCGCGCAGATGATCACCTGCGGGTGCTTGCCGATGGGCTTGGCCTCGACCTCGAACTCGACCGGCGGCCGGCCCATCACCGCAAGGTCGACCTCGTAGTTCCGGAGACGCTGGATGGTCTCGTCGCGGTTGCCGACGATGAAGTCGATATCGACCTTGGGCCGCTCCTTGCGGAAGGCGGCGAGCACCGTCGGCGCGAAGTAGCGGGCGGTGGAAACGACGCCGACGGCGACGCGGCCCGATCCCGCCTCGCGCATCTCGGCGAGGGCGCCGGAGCACTCGTTGAGCAGCGCCTCGATGCGGTCGAGCGTGGTGGCGATTTCCTTGCCGGCCGAGGTGGCGATGAAGCGGTCGCCGACGCGCTCGAGAAGCGGCAGACCGACGAGGTCTTCGAGAGCCTTTACCTGGGCGGTGATGGCCGGCGGCGTGACGTTCATGGCGGAGGAGGCGGCGGTGACGGTGCCGGTCTTGATGACCGCCGACAGGAATCGCAGCTGCTTCAAAGTCGTGTGGCGCATGCTCGGATTCCCGTCTCTCCATGTCTTGATGCCGGTGTGCCCGGCGAGAGTGCCCGCTCCGGAATCACATTGGTCTTCCGAAGCTTACCGCAAGCTCGCCTCAGGCGCCATTTGCCCGGCGCCGTTTCGACCATTGTCGCGGGGAAAAGATGAAAGCTCCATCGCTCCCCCGGAGATCGCTCCCTTGCCTGCTCGCCAAAAGCGACGGGATCGTGGCCGTGGAGCCACAATCGACAGGCCTCGAATAAGGCGGAGGCGGCCCGCCGTTGACCGCTGGGGGCGCGACGGGCAAGGATCGAGCGTCGCAACAGGAGCGTGGATGTCACGTCTGTCTGAATCCCGGTGAAGGCCCGCCCGGCATGGTGCCGACAACGCGGGCCGATTCCCAGTGTCGCCCCGGAAGCCTTGAGGCTTCCGGAACGCTTTGGTGCGCCCTAGAGCATTCGCCGACCAAATTGAAACACTTGGTCGTCGAGCGAATGCTCCAGTTTGTTTGCTGGAGCAGCCGCTTTTCGATCAGGTCGATTCAACCTGATCGGCGGGTGCTCTAGTGGCGCCACTTCCGGACTTCAGACCCATGGATATTTCACGCGCCGAGCAGCGCATCCTGCACCTGCTCGCCCAGGGCGGACGCATCGAGATCGTCCGCGACGATCGCGGCGACATTGAAGAGCTCTCTTGCTTCAGCCGCGACGGCTGGCTCTACACCGACTTCAACCTCGTCATGTTCCGCAAGTTGAAGAACAAGCGGGCGATCGCTTCGAAGAACAGCAAGCCCTACCGCATCACCCAGCGCGGGCTGGAGCTTGTGCGCTCGCAACCCGACAACCGATGAGGAAAGTGCCGGCGGCGGCCTCCGGGGCCGCTGCCGGCTCTTGATCGATTACGCCGGGTTTTTCCCCTGCACGGGGGACACGGGGTTAGCACTCGGCGGCGTCTTGCTTTAAGAACGTCTGGCTTTTGAAACCTTTGCCGGAACGCTTCCCATGACCGTCAAGATCGCTCCCTCCGTATTGTCGTCGGATTTCTCGCGCCTCGGCGAAGAGCTCGCCGCCGTCGAAAGGGCAGGGGGCGACTGGGTTCACATCGACATCATGGACGGGCATTTCGTGCCCAACATCACCTTCGGGCCGGCGGTGGTGAAGGCGATGCGCCCGCACACCAAGCTGCCGTTCGACGTGCACCTGATGATCGAGCCGGCCGATCCGTTCCTGGCGGCCTTCGCCGATGCCGGCGCCGATGTGATCAGCGTTCACAAGGAAGGCGGGCCGCACGTCCATCGCTCGCTGCAGGTGATCCGCTCGCTTGGCAAGAAGGCGGGTGTGGTGCTCAACCCCGGTACCGACGTCGGCGGCCTTGAGTACATGCTCGACGAGATCGACCTCGTCTTGGTGATGACAGTCAACCCCGGCTTCGGCGGGCAGGCGTTCATTCCGGCCGTCGTCGAGAAGGTGAAGAAGGTGAAGGCGCTGATCGGCGACCGTCCGATTCACATCGAGATCGACGGCGGCGTTTCCACAGCCAATGCCGGCCAGTTGGCCCGGGCCGGCGCCGACGTTCTGGTTGCCGGCACGTCGGTGTTCAAGGGCGGCACCGAGGCCGATTATCGCCGCAACATCCAAGCCCTGAGAGACAGTCTATGAGCATTCGCGCCCTGATCTTCGACCTCGACGGCACGCTGGTCGACAGCCTGCCGGACCTTGCCGAGGCGATCAACGACCTGATGGCCAAGAACGGCCTCGCCGCGCACGCCGAGCGCGCCGTGGCGTCGATGGTCGGCAAGGGCGTGCCGGTGCTGGTGCAGAAGGCCTTCGCCGCCCATGGCGTGACCATGGAGGGCGAGGCGCTTGCCGCGCAGGTGAAGACCTATCTCGGCTTCTACGAGCCGCGCGCCACCCGCCTGACGCGCCTGTTCCCACACACCGCCGACATGGTGAAGGAGCTCGCCAAGAGCTACCGGCTCGCCGTCTGCACCAACAAGCCGACGGCGGTGTCGCGCGAGATCGTCGACAGCCTGGGCATCGGCGCGGACATCTCGGTCGTGGTCGGCGGCGACAGCGGCGTGACGCCGAAGCCGGCGCCGGACATGATGTGGCTGGTGGCCGAACGGCTCGGCCTTCCCAAGGACGAGGTGCTGATGGTCGGCGACAGCGCCAACGACGTCGCCTCGGCCAAGGCCGCCGGCGTCAAGGTGGCGGTGGTGCGCTACGGCTATACCGACATACCCGCCGATGAGCTGGACGCCGATTTCGTGATGGACGATTTCCGCGAGCTTCCGGCAGTATTGGAGAAGCTTCGATAGACCGCATCGCGCGCGATGCTTCGGCCAAGAGGGCGTGATGGCACCCATCAAGGCACTGATCTTCGACGTCGACGGCACGCTGGCGGAAACCGAGGAGGTTCACCGCCTGGCCTTCAACCGCGCCTTCTCGGAGGCGGGACTGCCCTGGGTGTGGGAGCCCGAGTTCTATGGCGAGCTTCTGGCCGTTCACGGCGGCCGGGCGCGGCTCTCCCATTTCATAGAGCGCTACGCGCCACCGATGGCTGATGTCGGCCGGCAGAAGATCGACGAACTGCACGCCGCCAAGACGCGCCTGTTCGCCAAGCTGGTGGATCGCCGGCTCGCCCGCCCCCGACCTGGCATCGAGCGGCTGATCGAGGATGCCCGTTCGCAGGGGCTCGCCGTGGTGCTGGCCACCACGTCGAGTATCGAGAATGCCGAGGCGTTGATCCTCGCCAACTTCGGTCTCGACGGGCTTGAGAAGATTGCCGCCATTGTCGGCGGCGCCGGTGCGGTGCGGCCCAAGCCGGCGCCGGACGTCTACGAACTGGCGCTGGCGAAGCTGGGGCTCACGCCGCGGGCGGCGATCGTGTTCGAGGACAACGGCCCGGGCCTTGCCGCTGCCACGGCGGCCGGAATCCGCACCATCGTCACGCCGAGCCGCTACGCGGGCGACGACGATTTCAGCACCGCCTTCGCCGTCCTGTCGCACCTGGGCGACCCTTTCGAGCCCTACCATCACATCGCCGGTGTCGGCGACGAGGGTGGCACCGACATGGTGACGGTGGCGGCCTTGCAGCGCTGGGTGTCCGACGACGACGACATGCTCGGCCTGCTGACCATCGGCGGCAAGCCGGTTTATTGAAGGTTCTGCGTGGCTAGGGTGCGGCCTATAGTGGCCGATTGCCCTTTTCGGCCGAGGTGCTGCGCGCAGGCGCAGGACCACCGCCCGCAAAAAACGGGGGGCCGGTATATGTGGACGCCCCCACACAACCCCACCCGAAAACCCAAGAAAGGCGTG